>NZ_JBKOPS010000003.1:0-416864 GCF_047272945.1 Rubrilithobacter danxiaensis | reverse complement strand
TCAGATATTAACAAAAGAAAAAGAAGCAAAAAGAAAATTTCTAACAACAATAACGGTAGTCAATATTCTGTGATATTTTGTTATTGTAAATCTAAAGGCAGTTGCGGCATTAATTGCACGTCACTTCAATCCAGTACTAATGTAATAGAAAGCAGTGAAATAACGTATACCACGTCAGCCGCAATTGCAATAAGCTGTTGTTGTGTGCTGGTGTTTTTTATGCACTCTCCATAAATTTCGGAATTAACTCATAAATATCTAAACCCACATTATTTGTTAAAGAGCCTATAAGATGCTTTGGGCCACCTACATAGGTAAAAGATAAATCATAATCGGTAATTAAACACCATTCTTGGGTGTAGGGGTAAATAGCAGTAGGATTGTCTCTCACCTCACTTTTATCCCATAACCTTTCTAACTCCGACAATTGACCTTTGTAAAACACTTCGTGCTCCCATGTCTGAGTTTTCAAAATGCAATAATAGTAGTTAACTACTTGGTCACCTAAATTCTGTATGATTGTATCTCTTACGAAAATTAACTGACTATTCTCGCAGTCCCCTTCAGCAGGATAACGAATATCCGAAGGCCAACCTTCCTTCAAAATTTCCTTTCGTATTTCTTCTTGAACTTGGTTAGCCGTCTCTAATGTGAACTGTTTGTTATTTAATTTAAAAAATTCAGGCCAAGAGACAGGTTTGAACTCGCTACTTTCATTTGATTTAATCCAAAAAGGGTGAAGAATTATAGCATAGCTCTGGAACATCAAAGGACAGCACATCGTCAAAAGATACCAAAAAGCATCGTTTTCTTGCGGGTCGCCTGCAATTTCTACATTCGGTCCAAGTGAAGCTTGACGTCTAATCCAGTCTGGTAATATAGCATCGATGGTTGTCATTTTTACACTTGCACACAACGGTTGAGGGCTTTGCGTTCGGGCGGGTTTCGGAGCGCAAAGTTTCAATTTATTACTAAAGTTCATTATAAGCACAGAGCTTCATGTTTGCACGTCAGCCCGCCTGACGCAAAACCCGTGTTGTGTGCTGGGCTTTTGTCAGCCCAAAGTTTCAGCAATGTCAATACAGATAAAGCCTGCCATTTTCAAAATGTCTGTTACCATTTCAGGGTGATTGTCATCTTCTAAGTGTTCAACTATTAAAATTTTGTCAGGGTGATTTAAGTAAAAAGAAAATTTGCAGTCTGTGTAAAATGGTTGAAGTATTTGAATTATGGCTTTTGCTTCGTCTTGTTTAGGTACCGATGTTTTGAATTTTGAAAAAATCATTGTGGAGGTTTTAAAAAGAACTGGCTGCCGTAAATTCGCAAGACGATTTTATGGTAGCCAGCCTAACATTAAACGTTTAATAACCCCTTATTTCGCTGCCAAAATATCTATTGGCTCAATTTTGGGTGCTGCAGCAAGTAACTCGGGAGCATTTTCCATTAACGCCTTTGCAATCTTACCACCAAGATGCGCTTCTCTACCTTCTTCATCTGAAAAAGTGTCAAAAATGCCAAATGTAGAAGCGTCAATACGGAACGCATACCACGTAATAGTACCCGCTTCTTCATTAGCAAGTGGCAATGCACTTGTAATAAACTCTTCAACACTTTTTTCTTTTCCTGCTTTTGCTTCTAGTCGAACTAATAATCCTAATTTTTTCATGTCTTTTTATTTTTAATTAAACCAATTTTGTTTTAACAAATTTAGCTCATCTAAGCTTGTGAGGCTTTTTTATTCTGTTCAAAAACTTATGAAAAAAGGTCAAACTGTGTTAGTCTGTTTTGGGCTGTATCCGAATTCATTTTTAAAGGCAGTACTAAAATTTGATAGGCTATCGTAGCCAAACTCCATATAAATTTCGGAAGGAGTTGCTTTGTTGTTAAGCAGCAATTCTCTTGCTTTGTTCAATCGTGTTTGTTGAAACCATTTACCCGGAGATTCTTGATAAATGGAGATGAATTTCCTTTTAAAGGTAGATGCACTCATATTGCATAGAAACGCTACTTCTTCAATGTTTAAATTAGCGTACAGGTTTTTTTCAATGACTTTTTTAAACGATAATTCTCGTTCGCTGCTTAATAAAGAATTTAGATAAGCAAAAAAAGGTTGTCCATATTTATTAGCTAAGTAAAGCATAATTTCTTCAAACTTTAGTTCCAGTATTTTTTGTGAAATTGTTTCGTGTAAACCAAAGCTATGTTTGAGAGAATTGATGTAGTGAACAATGAAATTGTCTTTTTCTATAAGGAAATAAGGAGCAGTTATTGTTGGTTTATTTTGATTGAATTGAGGCGAGTGTTTCAATAAAAAATCGCTGATGTTTTTTTGAGAAAAGAAAAAAAGCAAGCAACGATAACTGCTTGTCCCAACAAGCTCTGTCAATAAAAAATTACCTGATGAAATAAGCAGAGATTGTGTGTCATTTATAGAAACGATGTCGTTAGAAAAGTGAATATCCTTTTGTCCGTCTAACAAAAAACTAATGACATTTTTGTTTAGGTTAATTTTGTTTTTGGAAGCATTTTTATACACTTCGTAATTAGCAATTTGCAATTCTGACGAATTGTGGTTGCCCTCAAATAAATTTTCGGGAAGATTGATAATATCCATAATGTTCTGTCTTAAGTAAAATATTCTGCAAATTTCAAAAATCCTTTCTAAATCAATTGAAGTATTTTTATTCTATCTGTTTCAAGTTGAGCTATGGTATGATGTCGGGTAGCCTTGCACACAACGGTTTGGCTTTGCGCAGTAGCGGTTTACTTGCACTGTCTTGTCGTCCCAAGTAAATTTAATTAGAAAGTACTAATCTTTCAAATACCCCTTCCCCCGCTATTGCGTGAAGCTTTTGTTAGTGGCTGCCCTAATTTATCCACGTTTCCAAAGTTTCGATTTTTAGCCACCTTTTCCTTACTTTTTTGTAAATATAGAGGCCTCCACTTCCACAGGTTCCATTGCAGTGATATCCAAGTCTTGCTATTGCTACAGACTTATCTTTTGAGAATAGTGGCATTGAAATCGAGTAGAAAGTTCTATTTCCATATTTTTTTTCAAACCTATTCCAAAACTCTTGATTCCCCTTTTTTGTATCTAGAAAACTTTTAATAGTGTCGCCTGATATAACCTTTGCACCAACTATATATTTGCTGGACAAGTGAAAGTCTTTAATGGATTTAGATTGTTCTCTCATAAACTCAACATCCTCTGGTAGTACTGTTTTTTTAAGAGTTTTAGATAGGAGTATTGACGAATCAAAAGGTTCGATGTCTTGATCTACTATTTCCTCTTCGATTGGAAATTGTATCTCAGTCTTGACGATATAATTTACAAATTGGTAGATGGCTTTTCTGCCCACCGGATTCGTATGAGCTTCGATTTTCCTGCTCGACTGTTTGATAACTTTTTCTACTCCCTTGCCTATAGAGCGTTTTGATTCTGATTTAGGTTGACAACTAAGACCAATAAAAATAATAGCTGAAATAATGTAGTAACGCATGTTCTAGGGTTGCCACTAACGATGGTAGTTTGCGCAGTTCCGGCCCTTCCGGGCCGTAGAATTGCGCAAACTACGTGTTAGTTGATGGTGATTATTTTGTCCGTTAAAATTGCTATTGCGTTTATGTGTGATAAGCGCAGTAAGCAATTAGGTAAAAAATATTTAGGAAAGCAAACAATTCTCGCTTGTAATTTGTTAAGCAATGCTGTTTGTCGAAAACAGTCCGTTTGACACTCACTTCAGCTTAGAAGCTGGCTTCTGCTTTCGCTCTTGTCATTCGGATAAAAGCATCTTCGAAGATGCTTCATTGCTTATCAAAGTTCAAGGCCCTTCATCTGTGCTTTCCTTCACTTTCAACTAACGCTTTCGTATAGCCACCAGTGCCGACGATGTTAGTTAGCGAGCTGACAATGTAGACAAAATTTCAATTACCTGAGTAGTTTCTGCAAGGGCTGATGCAGGCATTGTGGCTATACATTGTTACCAGATGTGGCTTATTTATTCCTCTGGTTTATCTATTAATCTCAGCCACGTTCGTGCTTGAGCAACAGTTTCAAAAAAATTGATCGCTAATTTATTTTTGTCCACTTTATATGAAATACTTTCGACTGCGACCCTGTTGAAGTAATGGTCTGGTTTTACAATCGCAATTACTTTGAAGCCAAGTTCTGTCGCTCGCGGAAGGAATTCTGTGTTCAGCCATTCTTGATCTTCTCTAGCAATGATTGTCATATCTTTAATATCTGCAAGGACTTTGAAAGTTTTATTCTTTATCAGATTCTCTAACATTAGTTCTGTTCCTGCTTTGAATTCTTCGCTTGTTGCATAACCTCGCCATTCCATAACCACAGCATCGACTAAATTGTCGTAATATATCTGGTAAACTTTCGCTTCTGCTTCCATTTTTTTTACTTTAAAATTACAGTAAATTTTCTTCGTGGAATTGTAGCCATCGTTTTCTTCAGCCATTTCTGGTAACGATTGGCTTTACGCAGAGTTGCGCAAATATCCGATATAGTGGAGTGTTTTCTCTTCTTCAACTGATACGGGAAAATTTGTACTAAATACTGCATATTGACAACATAATTATGAAATTAACTTCATATTTCCAAACGGTCTAAAGGGCTTTTGATCTGGTCAAAGCCTTTCGTTGTTATGTGAGTATAAACTTCCGTGGTTTTGCTCGACTCGTGGCCCAGGAGGGTTTGAATGTACCGCAAATCGGTTCCGGCCTCAAGTAAATGCGTGGCAAACGAATGCCGCAGTGTATGCATACTTACTTTTTTTAGTATTCCGGCTCTTTTAGCGGCGTTTTGCACAACTAATTGCATTGCTCTTGTACTGTATTCCTCTTTTACCAATCCCTCAAAAAGCATTTCTTTAGGCCGGTATGTTTTAAAATATTCCCGTAAAACTTCCAACGCTTTTTCTGAAAGAAGTGTGTAACGATCTTTTTTTCCTTTTGATTGCACTACCCGGATCTGCATCCTGTCTGAATCTATATCCTTTATCCTTAAATTAAGCAGTTCGCTGATGCGCAGGCCGGCAGAATAGGCAATCATCAGCATTGCTTTGTGTTTAATATTGGAAGTGCACCGTATTATTTCTGATATTTCCGACTCGCTTAAAACTACCGGCAATGTCTTTTCCTTTAAAGGGCGTTCTATAAAATAGAATTTCCGGTTTCCTCTAAGTACCCGTTCATAATAAAACTTGATTGCGTTAATAGCCTGGTTTTGATACGATGCAGAAACCTTTCGTTCGGTTACCAGATGCCGCAGATAAGCTATTATCATCGCTTCATCTATTAGCTTATAATCGTAGGTATGATAATGATTAATAAATTCTTCCAATGAATTTGCATACGTTTTTATGGTGTTTTCACTGTATCGTAATTCCGTTAGTTTTAAAATAAATTCTTCAGGGCAGGGCCGGTAGTTTGGAATATCACCTGGGGTTATCCGCGGTTTCTTGTTGCTTTTGGTTTCTTGCTCTTCATATACAAAAACCAGCTCTTCGTGTTTGCAGGTTTCCCTCAAAATATCTACAAACTTTTGTGCATACGGAATTGTCCACCATTTATTTTTCGCATCCCATGAGTGGTAGGGTATCTTTTTAATATGGCTTGTAAGTTTTTTATTAAATCCGAAAATAACTTTTAGTCTTCCTGCCGCCCTTATAACAAGCACTTCGTTTTTTCCCGTGATATATCCACCAGGTGTTACTATCTCCTCCTGTTCTTCTATGTAACCAATCCTGTCTTTAAAATGCTCTTTGATGCGTTGCAGATTGTTCGGATAGTTTGGTACCACCCAGCAATAATTTTGTTTATCCCATTTGGAAAATCTTAAGTTTAATAAAAACGTCGTGTCGACCTCGTTTTTAGGTAGTTTTAGCACAATTTTTCGTCCCAATACATATATCTCAATCCTGGTATTTTTAACAATTTTTTCCTCTTTTTCCACGTGTACCACTCTTGCATCCCGAACAATTGTATTTTCTAATTCAATTTCAGGAAATAAGGTTTTAAGATCCGAAAAGGCCTTTTTAGAACAGGGAATATGCCAGGCCTGCTGCGTTTTGCTCCATTTGCAGTCGTCAATCTGCCGAAGCAGCAACGCAATGTGCCTGTTGTATGGAAACGTAATTTTTATACGTTCCTGATTTCTATGAAATATTCGTTCAACCTTCATATATTCCTAGTTTAAGAAGGGTTTGCGCAGTTCGTGTAATCCTTATCGGTATAATAACCATACAACTAATTTAATTATTTTCTTTTCGATTAATAAATACCTCTTAAAGCAAATCGCTCATTTTTTATTGCATCTGGATAATAACATGGAAGCTTGCCCGAAAATAGGTCTGTTTAGATCGTTTGCCCGGAAGTGTGAATTTTAAAAAAGGCTAATTGATAAAAAGCCAAAGCATCGGTTTCAGAAATTGGAACCTCCTGCCCAATGTACGCCTGTTGATCTGCCTTATATGTTTCAAAAACCGGTACCAATAGTAAAATTTAATTGTTGTAACTCTTAAATTGTCTGCACGTATGCGATTCAGGTTTGTGAACGAGCCGGTATTTTTAAGATGAATCTTACGCAGTTTTCTACAATTCTTTCTTTAAATGATTATGAATCTCAATCTGAAATAATAAACAAAGCACGGCAACGGATACTGCTTTGGAGAATAATCTTTAATATAATTTCTTTTCTGACACTTATTTTAATTGATGTTTTAAGCCATGATCCATCGAGGATTGCCGGATTGAGCGGGGTTATTCTTCTCCACACTATCTTAATTTATCTGCTTGTAAAAAAGGATTGGGTGCAAGGTATTACACACACTATTCTGATCTTTTTAACAACAACTGTATGGGCCACGTTCCTGATCTTCCAAATGAAAGTTACCATCCCTGTAGATATACTGGTTTTTATTCAGGTTGTAATTCTGAGTTTTTTTAACCTGAATAGTCGTTGGGGAACTTTTTATTCGCTGTTTTCGCTGGTCCCTATTTTTCTGAACGTTATTTTGCCAGAAGGCAATGCTCTTTTAAAACCAAATGATGATTTAACCCAATACGATTCAGGAACTTTTGTACATATCTTTTACAATTGCCTTTTCCTGGTTTTTATTTTATGGCATATTATAAAATCATTTCAAAGCACTATTGTTAACTGGCGTGATGTTTCTGCACAATTGCAAAAAAAGTCGGAGGAGTTACAGGAGCAATCCATACATCTCCAGAATTTAAATGAGGAACTGCAAAGTCAGTCTGAAGAACTTCAGGCACAGTCGGAAGAATTAATATCTCAGTCGGAACATCTTTTAGGATTGAACGAGCAACTGATATTAAAAGAAGGGCAGGAAAGAATTGCCCGCCAGCAGGCAGAGGAAGCAAAAAAGGATGCAGAGAAAGCAAATCAGGCAAAGAGCATTTTCCTGGCTACAATGAGCCATGAAATCAGAACACCTATGAACGGCGTGTTGGGTATGGCATCCCTGCTGACAGAAACACCGCTTAATACCGAGCAACAGGAATATGTTAAAATTATTAATACCAGCGGCGATGCGCTTCTTCATATTATTAATGATATTCTTGATTTTTCGAAAATAGAATCAGGAAGCATGGAGCTGGAGCAGCAAGAGTTTGACATAAGAGAAACAGTAGAAAGCGTAATGGACGTTTTTGCCGGCAAAGCTGCACAGCTGCAACTGGATCTTGTTTATCAGCTGGATCATCAGTTACCGGCAAGAATAGTTGGAGATAGCTTACGCCTAAGGCAGGTACTGATCAATTTTGTAAGCAATGCAATGAAATTTACTTCTCGCGGAGAAGTATTTGTTAAAGTTGAGCTGCTGAAATCAGCAGGTGAAAACCTTGATATAGCTTTTGAAATACGCGACAGCGGAATTGGTATTCCTGAAGATAAGCTTTCCAGGTTATTTAAAGCTTTTTCGCAGGTAGATTCATCTACTACCAGAAAATATGGTGGGACGGGCTTAGGTTTGGCTATCAGCCAGCGTTTGATAACACTAATGGGCGGCGAAGTAGAAGTAAGCAGCAGAGTAGGAGTTGGTACTACTTTTAGGTTTATTATTAAGAGTAAAATCGCAGCCAGCTCCCAAAAACAATATGTTAATCTGAATACTTCAGATAACGAGGGCAAAAAGATCCTGGTTGTTGACGATAATTTAACCAATCTGAGTATAATAAAAACCCAGTTAGAGCTGTGGAAACTTGTACCGGTTGTAGCAGATTCCGGAAAAGAAGCTCTTAAAATACTTGAAAGCGATAAAAACTTTGACCTGATAATTTCGGATATGCAGATGCCCGAAATGGACGGCGTTGAATTGGCTACAGCTGTAAAATCAAAACTTCCGGAAATTCCGATAATGCTGTTAAGCTCTGTCGGAAACGAAACAAAAAGTAAATATCCTCAATTGTTCAGCTCGGTATTAACAAAGCCTATAAAACAGGCGCAATTATTTAAACTGGTACAATTGGAGCTTAAACGCGAAACTGAAACGATAAAAACAGAACAGCTCAAAGAACAGTTACCGAAAAGAACAATTCTCTCAGAAGATTTTGCCGATTCTTATCCGCTTAGCATATTAATTGCAGAAGATAATCTTATTAATCAAAAGCTTGCTACGCGGGTGCTCAATAAATTAGGCTATCGGCCAGAAATTGCTGCCAATGGTTTAGAGGCAGTGGAAATGCAAAACGAAAAAGGCTACCAGGTAATACTTATGGATATGCTGATGCCTGAGATGGACGGACTGGAAGCTACACGGATTATCAGGCAAACTGCTGCAACTCAGCCTCAAATTGTAGCTATGACAGCCAATGCCTTGCCCGAAGACAAAGAGCTGTGTTTACAGTCGGGAATGAACGATTATATTTCTAAACCAATAAATTTAGAGGAGCTGACACGCATTTTAAGAAAAACGGCTGCTTTGATCAATAATCTACAAGATTCGAAATAGTGATGAAATTTAAAATTATGCTTCTTTTTTTATTTATTTCTTTTACCAGGATTTATGCTCAAAAAGCGGAAGCAATAACGGGCGTCTGGCTTACTGAAGATAAAAAAGGGAAGGTGGAAATTTATAATTCCGGAGGGAAATACTTCGGAAAAATCGTCTGGGGGAAAGACGCTTCCACTAAAAAAGATGTAAATAATCCTGATCCTAAACTTAGAAACCGGACTCTTTTAAATCTGGTTATTCTTTCAGACTTTACTTTTGATAAGGATGAATGGAATGGCGGTAAAATTTACGACCCCGAAACCGGGAAAACCTATAGCTGTACAATGAAATTGCAGAACGGCAAGTTGGCAATAAGAGGATATATTGGTATTTCTGCTTTTGGCAGAACAACAACCTGGACAAGAGCATAAACAAATTCATAATCATTAAATCATTTAAATTTTAAGGTTAGCTTTCTTTTTTCTTAAACTTCTTAGGTTCTGTATTCCGGACGGGGCTTATGTCTTTTATTAATTGTTGCATAGACTCCTTTACTGATTTTAAACGCCTTTAAGAAAATACGCATTGTATTAAAGAAAATGTTAATTTTGAACTTTAATGAATTTCCTCTTTCCCGGATTTCTGTTTGCCTTGTCTGCACTTGCAATCCCGGTTATTATTCACCTTTTTAATTTCAGGAAATACAAAAAGATTTACTTCAGCAATGTCAGCTTCCTGAAGGAAGTGGAACAAAAAAGTTCATCGAAAAGGCAGCTTAAAAATCTGCTGGTGCTTGCTGCACGCATGTTGGCCATCCTGTTCCTGGTACTTGCTTTTGCACAGCCTTACATTCCGTCGGCTGATTCAGAAACTGCTTCCGGTCCACACTTTGTAAGTGTCTATATTGATAATTCGTACAGTATGGAAGCCGTTAACAAAGAAGGTTCCCTGCTGGACGAAGCAAAGCGCCGTGCTAAAGAAATAGTGGCGGCCTATTCGTTGAACGATAAATTTCAGCTGCTTACAAACGATTTTGAGGGCAAATATCAGCGCTTTTTGTCGGCTACAGATTTTTTAAATGCAGTTGAAGAAGTTCAGTTAAGCAGCACAGGCCGTACTTTAAAAGAAGTAATTACCCGCCAGGGAAACCTGTTTCCAGACCAGGTAAATAGGGGAGCCGCTTACTTAATCTCCGATTTTCAGCAAAATATGCTGGTTTCCGCGGCTCTTCCCAATCAGGAAGTTCCGGTAAGGCTAATCCGGGTAAAAGCCAACAAGCAAGCCAATATTTCAATTGATTCGGTTTGGTTTGCTTCTCCCATTCACCGGCCCGGCGAAACCGAGAAACTGGTTGTACAGCTTAGGAATAATTCAGACCAGCTGGCGGCAAACGTTCCAGTGAAACTTTCTGTAAACAACCGGCAGCTGGCTTTTGGCAGTATCAATGTGTCTGGCCGTAAAAAAGCTGAGATTACTTTGTCTTTTAGCGGCCTCAGCGGAGGCTGGCAAAAAGGGCAGATTCACATAACTGATAATCCGTTAACATTTGATGACGATTTTTACTTTACGTTTTTTGTGCAACAGAGCCTTCCGGTGCTTGCAATAAACGATTCGCTGCCCAGCCCTTACCTGCAGGCAGTTTATCAGGCCGACCCTTTTTTTAATTTAATTAATTTACAGGCCGGAGCTATTAAATATTCTGAATTAAATACTTATCCGCTTATTATACTTAACGGTTTAAATACAGTTTCCACAGGCCTTGCTCAGCAGCTGCGTATATATGTTGAGAATGGCGGTTCGCTCGTTGTGTTCCCGTCCTTAACAGCCGATCTTTCATCCTACCGACGATTTCTGCAGGCGCTTGGAACGGATGTTCCGGAAGAAGTAATAACTGCGGCAAATAAAGTTACCGAAATCAATCTCGGGCATCCTGTATTTAACGATGTATTCGAAAATCACTCAGCTAATCCTGATCTTCCGGCAGTAAAAAAATACATCCGTTATAGTATAAAGAGCCGCACCGGCAAACAAAATTTACTGAGCTTGCCTGGCCGGCGAAGCTTTGCGTCCGCCTACAAAGTAAAAAAGGGTAAAGTTTATCTTTTTGCTGTTCCTTTAGACCCTGAAGCAAGTAACCTGGTAAATCATGCGGTTTTTGTGCCACTTATGTATCAGACTGCCTTACTTAGCTTACGCGATAACCGCTTGTTTTATACCGTAGGGAAAGATGATCTGTTAGAGCTGAACAGGATAAACCTCGCTCCCAATCAAACGCTGAGTTTACGTAAGGATAAATTTCAAACCATACCCGACTTACGACAGGGGGAGAACCTGACACGGTTATTTGTAGCAGATCAGGTGCGGAAAAAAGGAAATTACGAATTATTTAAAGGAGATAGTCTGATCGGCATGTTTGCATTTAATATAAACAGTTCAGAATCTGATCTTACGTATGCAGATGATTCTGAACTAAAACAAGCATTGTCTGATCAGCAGGTTCAGATAATCAGCCCCGGACCGGAATCTGTTCAAAATGCAGTAAAAGCTGCTGGTTCAGGAATCCCCTTATGGAAAGTTTGCCTAATTTTGTCGCTGATTTTTATTGCGGCAGAAATATTATTGATACGATTTTTAAAAACATCGCAAAATTTTACATTCAATGAAACCAGTACTTCTTAAATCAGCAACAATCCTGCAACCCCACTCAGCTATACATAATACAAAGGCAGATGTATTAATTCAGGATGGGATGATTGTTTCGGTAGGAACCGCAACCGATATTTCGGATGCCGAAGTAATTGATGCAGAAGGCAAATACCTTTCCGCCGGATTTTTTGATCTGAATGCTAATTTTGGAGAACCTGGTTTCGAAACCCGCGAAGATCTTCACAGCGGTGCCCGGGCTGCTTCTGCCGGAGGGTTTACCGGCGTTGCCGTGCAGCCAAATACAAATCCTCCAATTCATTCCAAAGCGGAAGTTTCTTACATTATTAATAACTCCCGCGAGGACCTTGTTGAAGTATTCCCGTTGGGATGTATCAGTCAGAATAGGGAAGGTAAAGACATTGCGGAATTATATGATATGAAAAAAGCCGGTGCAATTGCATTTACTGATGGCAATCGGCCGGTAAGTGATTCAGGCTTAATGAGCAGGGCTTTGTTGTATGCAAAAGGGTTTGGTGCCCTGTTATTTTCTTATCCGGAAGATACAGCTATTGCAGGCAAGGGAAAGATGAACGAGGGTGAAATAAGCACCTATCTGGGTATGAAAGGAATTCCAGCCCTGGCTGAAGAATTGTTTATCGCCCGCGATCTCTATCTGGCAGAATACAATGAGTCGCCTGTTCATTTCAGTACTATTTCTACTGCACGAAGCGTCGAACTGATCCGCGGAGCGAAAAAGCGTGGACTATCAGTAAGCTGCGATGTGGCTGCGCATCACCTTGTTCTTACCGAAAACCTGCTCGAAGGCTTTGACAGTAATTATAAAGTGAAGCCGCCGCTCAGAACAAATACCGATATAGCTGCCTTAACAGAAGGCTTAAAGGACGGAACAATTGATGCCATAGTATCGCAGCACACTCCTTACGAGGTAGAACATAAAAACGTAGAATTTGAAATTGCCTCTTTTGGCATTATCGCTTTGCAAACAGTTTTACCGCTGTTGCTTAAAGCAGGCCTGAGCCCGGAACTGATCGTTGAGAAACTGGCTGTAAATCCGAGGAAAATCCTCGGAATTCCGGTTCCGCTGATCAAAGAAAATGAGATTGCCAATCTCGTGCTTTTTGACACAGAAAAAGAATGGACTTTTAATAATCAAACCAACCGCTCCCGCTCCTCAAACTCTCCGTTTTTAAACCAGCAATTAAAAGGCGGGGCAGTATTTGTTTGTAACAGGAAAAAATTTATTAACTTGTAATTTATATGGATCAGAAAGTTCAACAGGCGATTAAGGCTTCTCTCGCAAGCTTCAGCAGGGTAAATGAGTTTCCGGTAGTAGATTTTGAAACGCATGTGCTGCGAATTTTTGATTCTTCTGCTGATTTTGTTGATAAACTTTCACTCCTTGACTTGTTGTTCGACGAAAGCCCGCAACTTGAAGCTTTACGCGAAGTTTATTTTGATCTCCTGCTGATCAATTTCTTCTCAGAAGATGTAAAAAAACTCGAAGAGGATTACCTGGAATCTGCAGAATGGGAAGCAATTGAAGAAGAAACGATTGACCGCGGAACCGAACTTCTGAATGTACTGCTTTATCTACGTGAATGTGCAGATGAAGGGCTTGAACCTGATCTGGAAGATTATCTGAAAGAGTTTTTGCTGGTGGATGAAGATGAATTTCAGGACGAACACCGTATTTATGAAGATGTGATAGCTAACCAGATCCTGGTAGAAAGTTCGTTTGAGGAAATAGGCAGGATAGCCGGTCAGCTGGATGAAAGTTCAGAAATAAAAGATCTATTTTATCCGCTGATGAGCTTTTTCCACGAGCAGAATCCTGGTCAGTTGATGGAAAAATACATCAGCTACAGCACAGAGCCTGAATTTGAAGTACCTGTTTATGCTTTATTAGTTGCTTATAACCAATCACAATAAAAACCTGTAATTATGGAAACAGTTTTACAACTTAAGCCAAATCTTAAAGCAGAAGCGGCAAAAAATGGTGCTATCTGGGCGGTAATTAATATCATTATTTTTCTCCTGGTCTACTATGTGAAAGCCGACCTGATGGGTTCTTTCGTATGGGGAATTATTCAAATTCTGTTGGGAATAGCGCTGGCTGTATATTTTTGTATGGATCTGAGGAAAAAAGCCGGTGGTTTCTGGTCGTTTAAAGAGGCGCTGACGCATATCTTCATCATGTTTCTCGTTCAGGCACTTATTGTTTTTTTCTTTACTATCTTATTCGGTAAGATCGAGCCTACTTATGTAGAGAAAATGAAGGCTATCACAACAAACACCACGCAGCAAATGATGGAAAAAATGGGGATGGATCAGGATAAAATAGATGAAGTGCTTGCTCAAAATGAGACTGCAATGGAAAAACAGTTTAATCCCGGACCTCTGCAGATTTTAACCAGTGTAGGAATGATCATTCTCGGCTATTTTGTGGGCGCACTTATTTTTGCCGCTATCTTTAAAAAAGAACGCCCGTTTTTTGTGCAGGAAACAGAAGAATAAGCTTTCCTTGTTATTCACTCCCCAAGTCGGGTGAGTTTAGCCAGAAGAGTTACCTTATGTCTAAAAAATAAAGTGCAGGTTTTGTCAATTAATTTGATGAAATTTGCACGTTTTTTTGTTGGGAGACTTAGCCGAAACAATTAAAGTTAGTATAGTGAATATAATTTAAGTTGTTGCCGGTTCGAAATCAATATTCTCCAAACAAAGTGATAAATCATAATTTTTTAATGGATATATCTGTAGTAGTACCACTCTATAACGAAGCTGAATCCTTACCCGAACTTACTTCCTGGATACGGCAGGTAATGCAGGCTCATAATTTTTCTTACGAAATAATATTAGTGGATGATGGCAGCGACGATGGTTCGTGGGAAATTATTGAGGAGCTGAAAAAATCAGATGCTTCCATAAAAGGAATAAAATTCAGACGTAATTATGGGAAATCTGCCGCTCTCAATGTTGGCTTTGATGCTGTGCAGGGAGATGTGGTTATTACAATGGACGCGGATTTACAGGATAGCCCGGACGAGATTCCCGAATTATACCGTAAAATCACGAAGGATAAGTACGATCTTGTTTCAGGTTGGAAGAAGAAGCGACACGATCCTTTAAGTAAAACGATTCCTACAAAACTATTTAATTCAGTAACCCGCAGCATGTCGGGAATAAACAACCTGCATGATTTTAATTGTGGTTTAAAAGCCTATCGCAAAGATGTGGTTAAAAGCATTGAAGTGTACGGAGAGATGCATCGTTACATTCCCGTTATTGCAAAATGGGCCGGATTTAAGAAGATTGGGGAACAGGTTGTAGAGCACCGGCCTCGAAAATACGGTAAAACAAAATTTGGTTTCAGCAGGTTCGTAAACGGCTTTCTTGATCTTCTTTCCATCTTTTTTGTCGGGAAGTTTGGCAAGCGACCGATGCATTTTTTTGGTGCAATGGGAGTTTTAAGTTTTATGGCAGGCTTTATTATTACAATCTGGCTTATCGCCGATAAGTTAATTCACATCGCGAAAAATCTTAAATACCGGAACGTAACAGACCAGCCCTTGTTTTATATAGCACTGGTAGCTATTATTGTGGGTTTTCAGTTGTTTCTTACCGGTTTCGTTGCGGAACTTGTTTCCAGAAACGCCCCCGAAAGGAACGATTATCAGGTGGATAAGGTGATATAATGCAGATAATAGATGAGCGTATCAGCAAATAGGAAAAGGCCACTTTTTATTTACTCATCTGCACATGAACTCATTCACAAATAGATAATTGTAATAGAAATGTTCTTTTCCATAATCATCCCCTTATACAATCGCCCCCAGGAAATTGACGAGCTGTTGAATACACTTACTCAGCAGACCTATACGCAGTTTGAAGTTTTGGTTATTGAAGACGGTTCTAAACTGCATGCCCGTGATGTTGTAGACCGGTATAAAAACAAGCTGGATATTCACTATTATTTCAAGGAAAACGAAGGGCAGGGTTTTACACGCAATTTTGGTTTTGCACGGGCCAGAGGAGATTATTTCGTGGTTTTCGATTCGGATTGCCTTATTCCATCCCATTACCTGGAAATAGTTAAAAATTATATTTTTGAGCACCGACTTGATGCTTATGGTGGCCCCGATGCTGCTCATAAATCTTTTACACCGGTTCAAAAAGCTATCAGCTACTCCATGACATCTCCCTTTACCACCGGCGGCATTCGTGGAAATAAAAAACATATAGGCCCGTTTCATCCCCGTAGTTTCAATATGGGTTTATCACGCGAGGTATGGGAAAAAACAGGCGGCTTTATTTTAACCCGTTTGGGCGAAGATATTGAATACAGTATCCGTATTCATTCTATGGGCTTTAAAACCGGCTTGATTCCCGGAGCTGTTGTTTACCATAAACGCCGGACTAATTTCAAACAATTTTATAAGCAGCTCCATTTTTTTGGTCGGGCACGTATAAATATTTACAAACATTTTCCCAAACAGCTAAAACTGGTGCATTTTTTTCCTGCCTTATTTACCTTGTTCCTTGTTTTTACACTGCTCGTCAATGTAATAGGTATTCCGCTTGCCTTGTTATGCAATACCTTGCTGTTAATTTATATATTGTTGATATTTTTTCACTCCCTGATTGTTAACAAATCAGCAAAAGTTGCATTTTTGAGCATAATTGCTTCCCTGGTACAATTAACAGCTTATGGACTAGGGTTTATGCAGGATTTTTGGAAAAGAATTATTCTTAAAAATAAATGATCGAATTTTTAAAAGAAAGCACCTTTGCCGTTAACGATGTTTTAAGAACTGCATGGCAGATATTAAAAAAACAGTATTTGCCCATTTCCGGCTTGTGCTTTTTAATGTTTGTTACATCAATAGTTTCGGCCTTTCTTGCCTCTTTATTCGCAGGAGTAAATCCGGTTCTGAGCCTTATAATGGCCCTGTTATTCATTGTTCTTTACTTTGGTTTATATCTAACCATGTTTAAATATATTCTTACCGCGGTAGATTTTTCTGATGAGAATATTGATATTCAGCGGGTATTGCCAACCCTTAAGCAACTCGGTAATTTTTTTATTGCTACTTTTTATTTTCTGCTGAGTTTTGCCTTTATCTTTCTGATAATACTCGCCTTGGTGTACATTGTTGATGTTGTAGGTGTTAAAAGCGATCTGGTAGTAACGGTAGCACTTTCGCTAACGCTGATTATAAGTTTCATTATCGGGTTGCGCATTTCGTTTTTCCCGTTTTTTATCATTGATAAAGATTCATGGCCATTTCAGGCAATAAAGTTTAGCCTGGCAATTACCCGGGGAAATTTTACCCGTCTTATAATCCTTTTAGGCTTTCTGGCTTTGTTCCAGGTGCTATCGCTGTATTTTATTAAAATAGATTACCTCATTTTAGGTATTATTACTGTCATCGTTAACTATTTTCTTATAGTTCCTCTTTCTGGTGTAGCATTGGCAGTTGCGTACCGCAACATGATGAACGAATACCAGGGAGACCAGGATCCGGACATATTGCATAATATAATTTAATACGATGGGAATAAAAGCAGCATTAAGCAAACCTTTTGCATCTTTTGTATGCTGGCAAATGGAGCGCTGGAAGAAAACAGCGGCTTTAAGTCAGCAGAAATGGATGGAGAAATTGCTTACAGCAGCAAAGGATACTGCGTTTGGCAAAGATCATCAATTCGGTTCGATTAAAACATACGAGGAATTTAAGAAGAACGTTCCAATAAGAGATTATGAAGAGCTGAAGCCTTACATTGAGCGGGTAGTAAAAGGAGAAGAAAATGTGTTGTGGCCCGGAAAACCTGCGTACCTGGCAAAAACTTCAGGCACAACTTCCGGGGTAAAGTATATTCCCATTTCAAAAGAATCAATGCCCGAGCATATAAAAGCGGCTCGTAATGCATTGCTTTCGTATATCCATGAAACAGGAAAAGCTGATTTTGTGGATGGAAAAATGATATTTTTACAGGGTAGCCCTGTATTGGATAAAAAAAACGGGATAGCTACAGGACGCTTATCCGGGATTGTAGCCCATCATGTTCCGGAGTATCTGCAAAACAATCGACTGCCATCCTACGCTACGAATTGTATAGAAGATTGGGAAGAAAAGGTGGATAAAATTGTAGATGAAACTGTTAACGAGGACATGCGTCTCATTTCAGGAATTCCTCCATGGGTTCAAATGTATTTTGACCGTTTATCCCAAAAAGAAAATGGAAGGAAAATAAAAGACGTCTTCCCGAATTTCAGCCTTTTTGTTTATGGAGGAGTAAATTTTGAACCGTACAGGGCACGGCTGGAAGAAAGTATCGGTAGGAAAGTGGATGCTATTGAAACCTATCCTGCTTCAGAAGGCTTTATTGCTTTTCAGGATTCTCAAAAAGAAAAAGGCTTATTACTGCTTGCCGATGCTGGAATATTTTACGAGTTTATTCCTGCTGATGACTATTTTAATGAAAACCCCGCCCGTGTTTCTCTGGCGGAAGTGGAGTTGGATAAAAACTACGCCCTTATATTGAATACATCCGCTGGTTTGTGGGGCTATAGTATTGGCGATACTATAAAATTTGTTTCAAAAGACCCTTACAGAATTATTGTTACCGGCAGAATTAAACATTTTATTTCTGCTTTCGGCGAACACGTAATTGGCGAAGAAGTGGAGCAGGCACTGCTTTCTGTAGCTAAAGAAGAGGCAGTAGAAATAACAGAATTTACAGTTGCTCCGCAAGTGAACCCTCCCTCCGGCCAGCTTCCGTTTCATGAATGGTTTATAGAATTTGAAAAGGAGCCTGCTGATATCGACAATTTTCGGCTTAAGGTCGACAAAGCATTGCAGAAAAAGAATGTTTACTATTTTGATCTGATAGAGGGAAGCATTTTGCAGCCTCTCATTATCCGTAAACTAAAAAAAGATTCCTTTATCAATTTCATGAAAGAAAAAGGGAAATTAGGTGGACAGAATAAGGTGCCCAGGCTTTCAAATGATCGTACAATAGCAGACGCGTTGGAGAAGTTTTTAGTTGAACACTAATTGTTAATTGTTAGAGTGTTAAAAGGTTCAATTGCTCGATGGTCATTGTCAAATATAAATTGTAAATGGAGAAAAAGTATTTGCAGCTCGTTGATATCTCTGCTTATGGAAAATCTTATGATTTAAGTAATCTTGTATGGAGTATTGTTTATAACTGGGAATACTTTTCAAGAGATACACTTGGAAAGCAATTTGTAAATGCGGTAGATTCTATATCTGCTAACATAGCAGAAGGATTTGGGAGATATCATAAGAAAGATAAAATAAAGTTTTATTATTATAGTTTTGGCTCTGTAAAGGAATGTACAGATTGGATAATAAAGCTTTCGTAAGAGGGTTAATAGCAGAAAAAGATTATCTCCAGATAGGAAGAATTTTAAGTGATCTTCCAAAAGAAATTCATCAGTTAATAAAATTTACTAACGAGCGGTTGAAAGTTTAAGGGCAAAATAATGGGTAGTTTACTTTCAGGAAAGCGGGATTTTACGAAGCAATCAATTTCAAATTTGTATGATCAGCAATTAAACAATAAAACAATTAAGTCATTAGAAGTTAAAAGAATCGCAATTCTTGGCTCTACAGGCAGTATAGGAACGCAGGCTTTAGATGTAATTCGTGCTAATCCCGACAGGTTTGAGGTAAGCGTTCTTACAGCTCAATGCAATTCTGAATTGCTGATAGCACAAGCGTTAGAATTTAACCCAAAGCAAGTTGTAATTGTTGATGAAAGCCGGTCGAAGGTAGTAAAAGCTGCACTGGCAATCAAAAATATTCAGGTTTTATCCGGTGCTGAAGCGTTATCTGAGGTAGTTCAGCAGGCTGATATTGATATTGTTTTAACAGCTTTGGTGGGATTCTGCGGATTGAAACCAACCATAGCTGCGATAAAAGCAGGGAAAAATATAGCGATTGCAAATAAGGAAACATTGGTGGTTGCTGGTGAACTTGTTACCCAACTTGCCCGCGAATATCAGGTCAAAATCCTTCCGGTAGATTCTGAACATTCGGCAATATTCCAATGTTTGGCGGGAGAAGATCCGGCATCCGTGGACAGAATTTATCTTACTGCTTCCGGCGGTCCTTTTCGGGGGAAGAAAACAGATTTCCTATCTACCGTAACAAAAGTAGAGGCGCTGAAGCATCCAAACTGGGTAATGGGAGCAAAAGTCACTATTGATTCTGCTTCCCTGATGAACAAAGGGCTGGAAGTGATCGAGGCAAAGTGGCTCTTTGATCTCGATGTTTCCAGGATTGATGTCATTGTTCATCCTCAGTCTGTAATTCATTCAATGGTTGAATTTTCCGACGGTTCTATCAAAGCTCAGATGGGACTGCCCGATATGAAACTTCCTATCCAGTATGCATTTACATACCCCGATCGAATAAAAAGTAATTTTCCACGTTTTAACTTTATCAATTACCCTGAACTTACTTTCGAAAAACCTGACACCGAAACATTTCGGAACCTTGCCCTGGCCTTTATGGCATTGCAATCTGGCGGAAATATGCCATGTGTAATCAATGCGGCTAACGAAATTGCGGTGGCAGAGTTTTTGAATAACCGGCTGGGGTTCTTGCAAATGAGCGATGTTATTGAACATTGCATGCGTAACATTTCTTTTATTGATAAGCCTTCTTTAGAAGATTACTTGCAAACCGATAAAGAAACCCGCATTTTGGCGCAGGAATTAGTAACAAAAATTTAATTTAAGAATCTAATAGAAAAAAAATACGCATGGATGGATTGATTATGGCAGGTCAGCTGCTGTTAGGCTTATCAATATTAATTATTTTACATGAGTTGGGCCACTTTTTAGCTGCCCGTGCTTTTGGAATCAGGGTAGAGAAGTTCTACCTGTTCTTTGATGCCTGGGGTTTTAAGCTTATTCATTTTAATTATAAAGGCTGCGAATATGGTATAGGCTGGCTTCCTCTAGGAGGGTATGTTAAAATATCAGGAATGATTGATGAGTCGATGGATACTGAACAACTGGCGGGCCCTCCGCAGCCGTGGGAGTTTCGTTCTAAGCCAGCCTGGCAACGTTTAATAGTAATGTTGGGTGGTGTAACAGTGAACATCATCCTTGGTATCTTCATCTTCTGGATGCTTACATTTAAAAATGGAGAAACTTTCATTCCGAACAACAAGTTGGCATATGGAATAGAACCTGGCATTGTTGGTAAAGAAATCGGGCTTCAGGCGGGTGATAAGCTGATTGCGGTTAACGGCAAAAAGGTTGAACGTTTTGATGAAATTGCAAGCTCAAAGGTTTTGTTAGGGGGGAGTGTACTTACAATAGAACGTAAAGGAGAGATAAGAGATATCGCTGTACCGGGAGATATTATCGAACGGATTTCAGATTTAGGGATTGGAGAATTTGTTGTTCCAAGAACCCCTATGTCAGATATTGATAGTGTGGTAGCAGGAGGGAATGCTGCTAAGGCCGGTATTAAAAAAGGAGATAGCATTCTGGCAGTAAATAATGTGCCTGTTACTTTTATTGATCAGTTTCAGGCCCAAGTAAAGAAGAATAAGGGAAAATCTGTTCAGATTTCACTTCTTCGCAACGGGCAGACTCTTGAGCTTAATTCTGCCGTTGATCCGGCTGGCGCAGTAGGAATACTTACCCTTCCGGTTCCGCCTCCTACAGAAACAATTCATTACGATTTTCTTTCATCACTTCCTGTTGGAGCGTCAAAAGCCTGGGGCTCTTTTACCGATAATGCCAAGGGAATCGGAAAAGTGGTAACCGGTAAAGTGAAAGCAAATAAAGCATTTACGGGTCCTATCGGAATTGCAAAAATGTTTGGCTCAACGGTGGATTGGGGATGGTTCTGGAGACTCGTTGGATTGCTTTCTATGGCGCTTGCTCTGATGAATCTGTTACCGATACCTGCACTCGACGGTGGTCATGCATTGTTTTTGATTATTGAAATGATCAAAGGAAAGCCGCTCAGTGATAAGTTTATGGAAAAAGCACAGATGGTTGGTTTCTTTATTTTGGTAGCTTTAATGGTGTTTATTTTAGGAAATGATATTTTAAAGGTAGTAGCTAAATAATGAACTATTTTGAGCTGTACGAATTACCCGTTGCCTTTAACATTAATGAGCAGCAGGTGAAACGTAAGTTTTATGAGCTGAGCAAGAAATTCCATCCTGACTATTTTATCAACGAGAGCGAAGAAAAACAGCAGGAAATTCTTGATCTATCCACGTTAAATAACAAAGCGTACCAGGTTTTGTCCAGTTTCCGAAAGCGCATCGAGTATGTGCTGGAGTTAAATAATTTAGTAGCAGAGGGAGAGAAATATCAGCTGCCCCAGGATTTTTTAATGGAAATGATGGAGGTGAATGAAGCGTTGATGGAACTGGAATTGGATGCCGGAGAGACAGAATTGAAAAAAGTTTCAGCACAGGTCAACACCATTGAAAAAGAGTTGCAGGGTGAGTTTGAAGCACTTGCAGCGAAATTCGATGCTGAGCCCGAAACACAACGTCCAGCTACTTTAGAAAAGATTAAAGATATTTGGTACAGGCAGAAATATTTGTTGCGAATACGCAATAGTTTAAATAGATTTGCATCCCCTCAGTAAGCCCAGCTGGCGGAATTGGTAGACGCGTTGGTCTCAAACACCAATGAGGTAACACTCGTGCCGGTTCGACTCCGGCGCTGGGTACGATAACCGGAGTGATTCGAATCACTCCGGTTTTTTTATTTCTAAATTTCTGAATAAGCTCCATCTCTTCGGCTTCCCCCAATAACTAATATCAGGAAGCGCTGGAGCAAATGGGAAATAAATAAGCTTGGGAACTTAAAGGTACTGGCTTTAATACTACAATTTTCTTTCGTAAATTCTAAGGGTCGTTGTAGTAAATCAATATCCTCTTACCGTTTCTTTATTATACTTGCTTTTATATTCCAATGGAGACATGCCTGTTATCTTTCTGAAAACTTCCCGGAATGCTTTCACATCTGAATAACCAACTTCATACATAACCTCGTTAATGGTTTTGCGGGTGGTTTCAAATGCTTTTTTTGCTGATTCAATTTTTACCCTTTGCAAATATTCAACAGGCGTATTGCCGGTGGCTTTTATAAATCGCCGGTCAAAGTTCCTTCTGCCAACAGCAAACCGTTGTGAAATATCTTCAACAGATATTTTTCCCTGGAAGTTATCCTCAATGTATGCCTGTGCTTTTTTTACAACTTCATCGGTATGAGACTTCTGGCCGGTGAATATGGTAAATACAGACTGCCTTTGTCTGTCTATCTCTATCTGGTAAATTTTCGCACAATAGATGGCCGTTTCGCGGTCGTAATATTTTTCAATAAGATAAAGCACAAGATTTAAAAAGGAATATCCTCCGCCATTGGTATAAATACCATGTTCATCAGTGATTAACAGATCCGTCTTTACATTCACTTTTGGAAATAAGGCTTTCAGCTTGTTTGCTGTGTTCCAATGTATGGAACAGCTTTTTCCGTCAAGCAGGCCGGTTGAAGCCAGTATTAAAGCGCCAGAACACATGCTGGCAACTTCTGCGCCATTTTTATATTGCTGTTCAATCCATTCTGTTAATAATATATTTCCTTTTTCAGGCTTTTCAAAATCATGACTTATAGCGGGTATAATGATGAGGTTAGTTTCCCTGATTGCTGAAATATTAATTTCCGGCTTAATACTTAGTAAGCCATTATTAACTTCTGTCTTTTCTGAAACTCCGGCCAGTTCTACTTTAAACAATTGCCTGTTGCCATTCTCTGTCCAGAATTGATTAGCTCGTTTAAATATATCGTAGGCTCCAACAATGCATGCAAATGTATTGAACGAGGTTTGAACATCGGGCACTAAGATGGTAAGATGCTTCATCGATTAAGTGTTTAACAGTTCATCAAAGCTAAAAATTTTTATTGTCCAAATCAACCCGTTACAATGTCTGGTTTACACCCCTTTTACATGTATATCTGTAAGTAATTTTGAACTGAAGCTTTTGATAGAGTATTCAACCGTAAGAAAAAACATTTACATTAAAAAAGACAAAATCATGGAGAATCAGGATTTTACAACAACAATTACCGTGAACGCAGCACCCGCCGAAGTTTTTAAAGCAGTGAATAACGTACGGGGATGGTGGTCTGAAAATATTGATGGAGATACAGACAAAATCAACGCCGAATTTTTATATCATTATCAGGATGTTCATCGCGCTAAAATGAAGGTTACAGAACTTGTTCCTGACAAGAAAGTCGTTTGGCATGTGATTGACAATCACTTCAAATTCACCGAAGACGAAACTGAATGGAAAGACACGTATATCATTTTTGACATTGCTGAAAAAGGGGATAAAACCGAATTACAGTTTACACATCAGGGCTTAGTACCCGAATATGAATGTTTCCAGATTTGTCACGATGCATGGACCCATTATATACAAGGCAGTTTAAAAGATCTTATCATGACAGGCAAAGGCAATGCTACTCCAAAGGATACAGAGGGAGCATCGGTACAGGAGAATACTAAACCAACAGGGAAAACAGATTTGAAAAGTATTTGTCACAGGCTGCTTATTGAAACGCCGGTAGAAACCGTTTATGGAGCCTTAAGTACCCGGGAAGGACTGGCAGGCTGGTGGACACCGGAAACAACAGCAAAATCTGAAGTGGGCAGTGTTTCAAGGTTTGCTTTCGGCCCTGACTATTTTAAAGAAATGAAGGTGGAGGAACTGAAGGCGTATAGCCGGGTGAAATGGCTTTGCCTGAAAGCCCAGGAAGAATGGATTGGCACTACCATCACTTTTGAACTGGAGCCGCACAAAAAAGGATGCATAATGTTGTTTCATCATGATGGATGGAAGGAATATACACCTGAGTTTTCGGGATGCAGCTATGCCTGGGCGCTTTTCCTGAGAAGTTTGAAGTTGCTGTGTGAAACAGGTAAAGGGCGGCCTTATCCCGAATTTGATAACCATTAGAGCAAGACTTTGGTGCTGCAAACTTTTAACTTATTAATTTTTCATAACTAGTTAAACGAGGTGTACAGTTTTGCTAATTGATTGTACTGTAAAAAAATAAGCCCGACATTTGCCGGGCTTATTTTACTGTTAGTTGAAAGAATTTTAAGAATGCTGATGTTCCAGTCGTTGAATATGCTCCATAGCTTCACGTATCTCATCACGCTGAGTAGATAAGATCTGCATAAGTTCCGGCTGGATGTTTACATCCTGTAAAACTTTATCATAAGCTTCAACAGCTGCTTTTTCTCCGGTAATTACCGCGTCTAAAACAGCTTTATTATCGTTTCCCGTCAGGGCTGTTTTTATATCTATCCAGGTACGGTGAAGAACTCCTAAGGGTCCACCCCCAGTATTGTCAGGATCCCCTCCGTTTTGCTGAATACAGGTTTTTAAAACGTCGGCAAACTCCGACCGCTGAATGGAATAGGTAGTAAATAAGGCTTTTAATTCTCCCGCATCGGCATTTTCTGCAGCATTTTTATAACCTTCTTTGCCATCGTTGGCAATAGAAAGTAAATGCTTTAATCCTTCAACTAAATTTTCATTTTGATTTGACATATTTACCTCCGTTTAGGGTTATGCTTTCTCGGTCTTCGCCGATTCATTCACGAAGCTTTCTGCAATTTCAGTTAATTTAACATCAGTGCTTTTTTCTTCGTTGAGTGTTTCTTCCAGAAGCTTGGCAGCATCGCTCATTCCCAATGTGTTTGCAAGGGTTCTCAAAGTTCCGTAAGAAGCAATTTCATAATGCTCAATTTTTTGTGCTGAAGAAATAATGGCAGCATCACGGGTTAAGCTTCCATCTTCTGTTTCTTCCATCATTTGCTTTCCTTCTTCAACCAGGCCTTCCATTGCTTCGCATTTTTTACCGGCTGCTTTACGGCCAACTGAAGCAAAAACCTGGTTTAAGCGCTCAATCTGGTTTTCTGTTTCTGTTAAATGCTGTTCTATTGCCGAACGCAATTCATCAGAAGTCGCTCCTTTCGCCATTTTCGGAAGAGCTTTTGCCAGATGTTTCTCTGCCCAATAAATATCCTTTAATTCATCTATAAATAAATCCTTTAATCCGGATTCGTCGAAACCAGCCTGTTCCTGGGTTTTTTCTTGTTGCTTTTTCATAAGTATGTTTTCTTTTTGATTACCAATTACAAATTTTAACATCAGGAAGAAAGAAGAGTTTTCAGAAAGTGTTATTTATGATGGCACTTGCGCAGATCGTATTGGCCTTGTAAGTTTTATCCTGCTTTTAAGGTCACTTTATTTTGTCTTTATATTTTATTGTTTTTTGAAATTTTTTTTGCGGTGCGGGAAATTTTTGTAATATTTAAGGTTTAATAGTGTAACATCTTTGATGTGTGCACGTATGACGCTAATCCATTATCAATTACTTCTATGCAATTATCAACTTTTCAGCAACAGGTCCGGCTTGGATTTGTAATTACACTTTTCTTTGTTTTCATCGGAGGGATAATATCATATAACAGCATTAAGGGTTTATATGCTGATAGTAAATGGGTAGAACATACCGAACAGGTGCTGAAGCAAAATGATAAGGTGTTATTGACAGTTATAAATGCCGAAAGTGCCGAAAGAGGATATATTGCAACCGGTGCGAAGGTTCATCTGGACAGGTACAGAACTACTGTTAAAAATTTTAACGCCGAGCTGAAGGAGTTAAAAAAACTGGTAGGAGACAATCCTGCCCAGGTAAAAAGAGTAAATGAGCTTGC
Source organism: Rubrilithobacter danxiaensis (assembly GCF_047272945.1). NCBI lineage: Bacteria > Pseudomonadati > Bacteroidota > Sphingobacteriia > Sphingobacteriales > Sphingobacteriaceae > Rubrilithobacter > Rubrilithobacter danxiaensis. Next base: position 390,430 of record NZ_JBKOPS010000003.1, on the reverse strand, counting down.
AAAATTGGTAGCCTTAAAAGACGAAGAGATGTCAAAAAACATTTCTCTGTTTCAAAAAGGCGGATATACTGCCGCACGTCAGGCACTTGTTGCACAGCAGGGAAAAACATTTATGGATCGTATCAATGATCAATGGAGCAGCATTAAGAAAGTAGAATCGGATCAGCTGGCAGAGCAGAGAAAAGAAGGTGAAAAAAGTGTAGAAGAGGCTTTCTTTTTGTTTGTAACCGGAGCCGGAATTATTCTGTTCCTGTTTCTGTTGATGTTCTCTTTTATTAAAAAATCGTTCGATCATCAAAAAGTTACCGAAGCCGGCGTCAGGGAAACAAACTCATTGCTGCAATCCGTTTCTGACGAAAATAAAAAACGCAACTGGATGCTTACCGGTTCTGCTAATTTAAACCAGACCGTACGCACTGAACACGATGCAGCAATAGTTACTGTTGATAAAATTTCTATCAGCATGCTAACAGAAATTGCCCGTTATTTAAATGCAAAAGTAGGCGCTATATACATCGCAGACGAAGCGGGTGAAAAACTGAGATTTACTGGCGGATATGCGTATCAGTTACCAAAAGGTACTTTAAAAATATTCAATGTTGGCGAAGGGCTTATCGGGCAGGCTGCTGCAAACCGCAAGGCAATAGTGTGCGAGAATATTCCTGAAGGACATATCAAAATTAATTCAGGACTGGGTGTTTCGGTTCCTAAAAATTTATTGATTCAGCCATTGTATGCACAGGGTAAGCTGAAGGGTGTAATTGAATTAGGGTTTACTGAAGATGTTTCTGCTGATGTTCTGGAATTTATGCAATGGATTATGGAAAGCGTTGGTGTTGAAATAATAACAGCCCAGGCCAGAGTACATACTCAGGAGCTTTTCGAAAAAACTCAACAGCAGGCCGAAGAGCTGGAAAGTCAGCATGAAGAGCTCAGAACCACCAATGAGGAGCTGATGCGTAAAACAAAGCTTCTTCAGGCATCAGAGGAAGAACTCCGGGTGCAGCAGGAAGAGTTGCGCCAAATTAATTCAGAACTCGAAGAAAAAGCGGAATTGCTGGCAGAAAGAAACAAAGCCGTTGACCAGGCTCACGAGGCAATAAGTCTGAAAGCTAAAGAACTGGAACAAACCAGTAAGTATAAATCTGAATTCCTGGCAAATATGAGCCACGAGCTAAGAACACCACTCAACAGTATTCTGATTCTTGCCCGTATTTTAAGTGAAAACAAACAGGCTAACCTGAACGAAGAGCAAATAAAATATGCAAGCGTTATTCACAATGCCGGAAGCGACCTGCTTACCTTGATAAATGATATACTTGATTTGTCGAAGATTGAATCAGGAAAGATTGACCTTACCATTGAGGATATCCGTATGCAGGATATTCAGGCCGATATTGAGCTGCTTTTTAAAGAAGTGGCAAATAACAAGAAGATTAACTTTAACTACAATATAGGTGAAAATGTGCCGGCTGTTTTAGTTTCAGACAGGGTACGTGTAGAACAAATATTGAAGAACCTGTTATCCAATGCCTTTAAGTTCACGCCTGAAGCGGGAACTGTAGGCGTAGATTTATTTATAGCCCCAGATACAGTAGAATTCAGCAGTGGAAATCTTAAAGACCGAAGGCTAAATAACGGAGCCGTTCTTGCCTTTGCTGTAAACGATACAGGAATTGGAATTCCGGAAGACAAACAGGCTGCCATTTTTGAAGCATTTAAACAGGCGGACGGGTCGACAAGCAGAAAATACGGGGGAACAGGCTTAGGTTTATCAATAAGCAGGGAGCTGGCAAATATCCTGGGAGGAGAGATCAAGGTAGAAAGCACACCCGGAAAAGGAAGTACATTTACACTGTATCTTCCATCCGAGCATATTACCGTATCTGCAGGAGAGGCTGAACCAGAAAGAACCATTATTCCTAAAATTAATATACCCGCACCTGTTGTCGTTCCAATGATTGCTGAGAAAAAAGATCAGACGCTATTGATTATTGAGGACGATCCGGTTTTTTCAGAAATATTGGGTAAGCACGCTGTTGAACGCGGATTTAAAGCATTACTTGCAAATCAGGGGGATATAGGCCTCGAGATGGCCTTTGAGCACCTGCCCGATGCTATTGTACTGGATATCATGCTGCCTGTTATGGATGGATGGAGTGTTTTGAAACAACTGAAAGAAAATCCGGCAACACAGCATATACCTGTCCATATGATGTCTGCTGGCGAAGAGAAGCCTGTAAAAGCATTGGAAGAAGGAGCAATCGGTTTTATGAAAAAACCGGTTCAGAAAGAAAAATTAAATGAAGCTTTTGATTTGTTGAGAGGAATTGCTCCTACAAATCTTAACAAAGTGCTGATCATAGAAGATCACGAGATCCAAAGCGATGACTTAAGGAGCCAGCTGGTAGCAAGGCAGGTTGAAGTAAAACAAGCATTTAACGGAGAAGATGCGCTGTCAATCTTAAAAGAAGTAAAAGATTTTGATTGCATCATTCTTGACCTTCACCTTCCGGATATTTCGGGCCTAGACCTGCTTGATAAGATAAAGGCAGAAGATGGCCTCGATACCATTCCGGTTGTAATTAATACGGCCATGGAATTGGATCAGGACAGGATGGCCCGGGTGATGAAGCATACGCATGCAATGGTGCTGAAGAACAACAAGTCTAACGACAGGTTGCTCGACGAGGTAAACTTGTTTATGAATAAAGTTAAGTCCGATAATAAGAAGAGTGATTTTATTCCCCGATCATTGCCCGGAGGTGCTAAAAATACAGCCACACTCGAAAGTGTTCTTAAAAATAAGTCGGTACTGGTTGTCGACGATGACATGCGTAATATATTTGCTTTAACGAGTGCACTTCAGGCCTACGACCTTCAGATAGAAATTGCCAATAACGGGAAAGAGGCATTGCAAAAGCTGGATGAAAAACCCGAAACGGATATTGTTCTGATGGATATAATGATGCCGGAAATGGATGGATACGAAGCGATGGGTGAGATCAGAAAACAAAGCCGTTTTCAGAAAACACCGATAATTGCTTTAACGGCCAAGGCAATGAAAAACGACCGTGATAAATGTATTGAAGCTGGCGCCAATGATTATATATCAAAACCGGTAGATATAGATAAATTATTGTCATTGATGCGGGTTTGGTTAAGTTAAGAGTATAGAAAGAGAGTTGGGATGAATAATATGGTTGCGGTTAATATTTCTTTTGAGCAGTTAGAAGATATTATTGAGTTAATTAACAATGTTTACGGCTTTAGTTTTAAAGGTTATTCAAGAGCTTCTTTAAAAAGACGTGTTACCCGGATTATGTCTATTTATAATCTGGAATTGTATGATCTGAAGTCGTTGCTGGTAAATAACAAAGACTTTTTTGAAGAGTTTTTAATTGAAGTTACAGTAAATGTAACCGAGATGTTCAGAGATCCGGGTTTTTTTAAATCACTTAGGGAACAGGTTCTGCCTTATCTTTCATCTTATCAGCGTATTAAAATATGGAATGCAGGCTGTTCAACAGGCGAAGAAGTTTATTCTTTTGCAATCATGCTGGAGGAGGAGAATCTGTATAAGCGCTCTTTTTTATACGGAACAGATATAAATACCAACGTATTAAATACGGCTAAAAAAGGAATTTACGATTTAAAAAAAATTAAGCATTATTCAGAAAATTATCAGGCAACGGGTGCGCAGCATTCTCTATCTGATTACTATGTGGCAAAGTACGATGCTGCTTCTATTCAGGGCCGCTTAAAGAAGAATACACTTTTTTCTGTACATAATCTGGTATCCGATGGGGTGTTTAATGAATTTCAATTAATAAGCTGCCGCAATGTTCTTATTTATTTTAATATAGAGCTACAGGAAAAAGTGCTGCAGTTGTTTTATGATAGTTTATGTCCTTTAGGTTTTCTTTGCCTGGGTTCCAGAGAAATATTAAGAGGCGACCAGCTTGTAGAGCGGTTTAAGATAGTGGATAAGTCGGAAAATATATATCAGAAAATTGCTTAGCTTAAAGGAAGAGCTGATCCGCAGGATTGGCAGGGCAGAAGTTTTGCTTGTAGGTTGCTCGGCAGGAGGTTTTAATCTTGTTTTTGACATGGTACTTCAGTTGCCTGCAGATTTCCCGATTCCGGTGGTTTTAGTAATACACCGTAGCCGTAAGTTTAAGTCTTCTCTTGAAGAGCTTTTGCACCGGCGGGCAAAACTATCAGTGAAACTGGCAGACGATAAAGAGGCGATGGAAAAAGGATGCGTGTACTTCGCACCCTCAGATTATCACCTGTTATTAGAACCTGAAGGTGTTTTTTCTTTAGATTCTTCGGAGCCGGTTTTATTTTGCCGGCCTTCGATTGATATCACGTTTAAAAGCGTGGCAGATGTATATGAGGATAAAGTGATGGCAATATTACTTTCCGGTGCCAATGAAGACGGGGCTGAAGGAATTTGTCATGTATATGAAAAAGGAGGGGTTACAGTGGTGCAGGATCCGGAGCATGCAGAAGTAAAAACAATGCCCGAGGCGGCAATAAAGTTATGCAGGCCGGATTTGATATTAACTAATACGGAACTATTTGAATTGGTTTCGGGGATACCATCAATAAAAAATAAATCCCGATAAGGTATGGAAAGAATAAATATTCTTATTGTTGATGACAGGTTTGAAAATATCGTTGCTTTGCAGGCACTGCTTGAAAGTAAAGATGTAAATCTAATCACAACGACATCTCCTAATGAGGCGCTGCGAATTTGCTGGGAAAAAGATATTGCCATAGCTCTGGTAGATGTTCAGATGCCTGAAATGGATGGCTTTGAGCTGGTAGATATTTTAAAAAGCAATCCTCGTACCCGCGATATGCTGGTAATTTTTGTTACCGCTATCTCAAAAGAAACCAAATATGCTGTTAAAGGATTATCTGCAGGAGCAGTAGATTATCTGTACAAACCGCTTGATCCATACCTTACATCGGCAAAGGTCGATTCATTTATTCAGTTAGTTACTGTACAAAGAGAAGTAAAGCAAAAAAATATTGAACTTGAGAATTACCAGGAAGAATTAATCAAAGCCCGTGACCAGGCTGAACAAGCTAAAAAAGTTAAAGAAAATTTTCTTGCCAATATGAGTCATGAAATACGGACTCCGATTAACGGAATACTTGGCCTGGTACACCTGCTTAAAAATACTACCCTTGATAATGAGCAGGAAAGCCTGATTAACTTACTGGAAGTTTCTTCGCAATCTTTGCTAGGCGTGATTAACGATATTCTGGATATTTCTAAAATTGATGCAGGGAAATTCAAAATAGTAAGAAACGAAACACAGATAAGGAAAGTAGCGGTTTCGATAATAGACTTGCTTAAATTTAAGGCGAACGAGAAAAAGATTAAGCTGGAAGCTGTCTTAGATCCGCGTTTGCCTACCACTGTTATGGCCGATTCGCTTCGTTTAAATCAGATTTTGATGAACTTGCTGAGCAACGCCATTAAATTTACTGAAGAAGGAGAAGTGATTTTAAGCGTAGACGTACTGGCAGATGAAGGTGAAAAAATAAAAGTGAAGTTTTCTGTAAAAGATACGGGAATAGGAATAGCGGAAAATCGCATTGATAAAATATTTGAATCATTTGAGCAAGCTGAAGACGAAACAGCGCAGAAGTTTGGCGGAACAGGTTTAGGACTTTCCATAGTTAAAAAATTGGCAACTCTTAAAGGTGGAACCCTCGAAGTGGAAAGTGTTGAGGGCAGGGGTAGTACGTTTTCATTTATAAATACCTATCAGGTAGTTTCACGCCAGGAAGTTGAGAAGAAAAAGGGGACAGATAACGATTTCGAGAAGTTTGATAGCATTACTGTACTTCTGGCAGAAGATAACATGATCAATCAGTTTATGATCAAAAAAATTCTGAGCAATTGGAATATTGCAGTTGATGCAGTTGATGATGGAGAAAAGGCGCTTCAGAAACTCGGTATTAACGATTATGATCTTGTTTTAATGGATACACACATGCCGGTAATGGATGGACATGAAGCTATGAGGCGCATTCGTTCAGGTATTGTTAACGGTAAAGAAGAAATTCCGATAATCTCACTTTCTGCCAATGTGATGGAAGAAGAAGCCCGTGCGGCAACAGCTGCCGGAGCTACTGCAATCATAAGTAAGCCTATCGACCTGGCTGCTTTACATTCAAAAATTGGAGAATTAACAAAAAAATAGCTTGCTTTACAGGTGAATTCTTTTAACCTGGTAACTGATCAGATGTGCAGGCAAGTTGATGTGCCTGCAATACCTTCCAGAATTATTTCCCTTGTTCCTTCGCAAACTGAATTGCTTTTTGATCTTGGAGCATGGGATTCTGTTGTAGGGATAACCCGTTTTTGTACACATCCAAAAGAAGAATGCAAGCAGAAAGTTAGGGTTGGTGGAACAAAGCAACTTAATCTGGAAGTAATAGAACAGCTTCAGCCGGACCTGATTATCGGTAATAAAGAGGAAAATGAAAAAGAGCAGCTGGAACTTTTGATGGAGCGTTTCCCTGTTTGGATGAGTGATATTCTTTCTATAGACGATGCAGTAGAAATGATTGTCAAAATTGGAGGACTTGTAAATAAAACAGAATCCGCAACTTCAATTGCTGAAAATATCCAACAATCTTTTAGTGCCTTACGGGATTATACCAGGAATCTTTACCCATCTTTAAAAGTAGCCTATTTTATCTGGAAAGACCCTTATATGGTTGCAGCCAGAAATACTTTTATTAATTCTGTTCTTGAGTTAAGTAATCTTGAAAATTGCTTCAAATCCTTGCGTTATCCTGTTATTACTGCAAGCGAACTGCGGGAAGCCGATCCTGATCTTATTCTTTTGTCATCCGAGCCGTATCCGTTTAAAGAAAAACACCTTCAGGAATTTAAATCCATTTGTCCACGTGCTAAAGTTTTGTTAGCAGATGGTGAAATGTTCTCATGGTATGGAAGTCGTTTACAGTATTCTGTCAAATATATCTGCTCTTTATTAAAAGAAATATTCTGATAAACAGTAAGATATCAATTTGTTTTAAAACAGTTTTGCAGATAATAGAAAAAAAAGTATTTTTGCCGACCAAAATATATGTATCCTAACTGCGGAAGTGGCGTAATTGGTAGCCGCACCAGACTTAGGATCTGGCGCCGAGAGGCGTGGGGGTTCGAGTCCCTTCTTCCGCACATCATTCCCTCCGACTAATCCGGGGGGAATTTTTGTATAGACGCAAACGTAAAACATATCAAAATGAATATTACACAGGAGAAAATCGATAGTCTTAATTCAGTAGTTACTGTAACTATTAAACCCGAGGACTATAGTGAACGAGTTGAAAAAGCAATAAAAGACCAGGCTAAAAAAGTTAAGCTTCCAGGGTTTCGCCCGGGCATGGTTCCTCCTTCTCATATAAAAAGAATGTACGGCAAAAGCATTTTGGTTGACCAGATCAATAACATGCTTAGCGAAAGCCTTAATAATTATCTTACCGAAAATAACATTGAAGTTTTAGGTCAGCCACTACCCAAAGTTGACGACGAAAAAGAATTTAACTGGGATTATACAGACGAGTTTGAATTTAACTATGAACTAGGTTTAGCTCCTCAGTTTGATCTTGATTTCTCATCTGCTGACAAACTGACTACGTACCAGATTAAAGTAGATGATGAAACATTAGCTTCGCGGATAACAAATCTTCGCAAGAGTTATGGCAAAATGACAAACCCCGACGTATCGGCAGAAAATGATGTTCTTTATGCAGAATTGAAGCAGCTTTCTGCAGATGGTTCTGTTTTTGAAGGAGGCATTACAAATACAGCTTCTATCCGCTTAGACCTGGTGAAAGATGAAGAAATTAAAAAGTCGTTAATTGGTTTAAAAAAGGATGATGTAGTTGAATTTGATATTCAGAAAGCCTTTGAGAACGATACAACGCAGGTTGCCCGTTTGTTAAACATCAGCGAAGAAGATGCGGCAGATCTGAAGTCAAAATTTCAGCTTACTGTTAAAAATGTAAATCGCCTGGAGGAATCAGATTTAAACCAGGAGTTCTTTGATAAATTATTTGGCGAAGGTGAGGTAACAACCGAAGATGAGTTCAGAGAAAGAATTATAAAAGAACTGGAAGCTATGATGGAGCAAAATGCAGAACAGAAGCTTCAGAACGATATGTACAAATTCGCTGTTGAAAAAACCAGCTTTTCTTTGCCTGATGAATTTTTAAAACGCTGGTTAAAGGCTACCAACGAAAATTTGTCAGAAGAAGAATTAGAAAAAGGATATGCTGATTTTGCTCAAAACCTTAAATGGACGCTTATTGAAAATAAGATAATTAAGGATAATAACATTGAAATAAAATACGAAGAAATTTTCAAGACAGCCAAAGAGCGCCTGGATGCACAGTTCAGAATGTATAGCCCTCAACCGGTTCCTGAAGAACAATTAGGCCAGTACACTGTTCAGTTCTTGCAGAATAAAGAAAATGCAAATAAAATTTTTGAAGAAGTAAAAGCATTAAAAGTATTTGATTACCTCAAAACTGTTGTTACTTTAGATAAAAAGGAAATTGAATACAACAAATTCTTAGAGTTGAATTAGCGTTAGAGCATAGAGCAATAGAGTTTTAAGCATAGTGTAAATGACTAAATTTCGATTTGAGGACTTACACATCTGGCAGAAGGCAATAGAGACAACCGATGAATTGTATAATATTGCAGATCATCTTGAAGATATTAAACAATATCGCTTTGCTGAGCAATTTAGATCTGCAGCTCTTAGTATCTCAAATAACATTGCCGAAGGTTCAGGGTCTAATTCAAATCCAGACTTTTGTAAATTTTTAAATTATTCTCATCGTTCTATCTTTGAAATTGTTAATATGCTGATCGTTTTTAATCAAAGAAAATACATTGAAAATGATTTACTTTATAAAAAAAAGCAAGAGTTAGATCATCTTGCAAGAATGATTGTTAATTTTTCGAAGTCATTAAAATAATAATTTAAAACCGCTTTGCGCTTTGCGCCTTGCACTATGCTAAAACAATGAACATAGACAAAAACGAATTTCGTAAATACGCAGTTAAGCATCACAGAATAGGTAGCCAGCATGTTGATGGGTTCATTTCCCGTGTAGAAAAAAGTGCTATACCAATGGGGATGACTCCTTATATTATTGAGGAACGTCAGCTAAACGTTGCCCAAATGGATGTTTTTTCGCGTTTAATGATGGATCGTATCATTTTTTTAGGTGATGCGATTTATGATAATAATGCGAACATCATTCAGGCACAATTGTTATTCCTTCAGTCAACTGATGCAAAACGTGATATTCAGATATATATTAATTCACCGGGGGGATCGGTTTACGCCGGTTTAGGTATTTATGATACCATGCAGTATATTGCTCCTGATGTAGCTACTATTTGTACCGGGATGGCTGCTTCAATGGCTGCAGTGTTATTGTGTGCCGGAGCTGCCGGTAAAAGGGCCGCTTTATCGCATTCACGTGTAATGATACACCAACCGCTTGGAGGAGTACAAGGCCAGGCATCTGATATTGAGATTACTGCACGTGAAATATTAAAGTTGAAAAAGGAATTATACGATATTATTTCATCACATAGCGGTCAGGATTATCAAAAAGTTCACGATGCTTCAGACCGGGATTACTGGATGATAGCACAGGAAGCCAAAGATTTCGGAATGATAGACGAAGTACTTGGTGGAAAAGAGGGAAAAAATAATGAGTAAAAATTCAAAAGATATTAAGTGTTCTTTCTGCGGCTCCGGCAAGCAGGATACATTAATGCTGATAGCAGGCCTTGATGCGCATATTTGTGATAAGTGTGTGGCTCAGGCTAATCAGATATTATCTGAAGAACTGGCAACCCGAAAAAATAAAGGCTCTCAAACCGCTTTGACTTTATTGAAGCCAACCGAGATCAAAACGCATCTGGATCAGTATGTTATCGGGCAGGATGAAGCGAAAAAAGTGCTTTCTGTAGCAGTTTACAACCACTACAAACGTCTTAATCAAAAGATCGAAAAAGATGAAGTTGAGATTGAAAAATCAAACATCATCATGGTGGGCGAGACAGGAACAGGAAAAACGCTTTTGGCAAAAACTATTGCTAAAATTCTGCATGTACCTTTTTGTATTTGCGATGCTACTGTTTTAACGGAGGCCGGATATGTCGGAGAGGACGTGGAAAGTATTCTTACCCGGCTTTTACAGGCTGCGGATTATGACGTAGCTTCTGCCGAAAGGGGTATTGTGTATATTGATGAGGTTGATAAAATTGCAAGAAAAAGCGATAACCCTTCCATTACCCGAGATGTATCAGGCGAAGGCGTTCAACAAGCATTACTTAAAATACTGGAAGGAACAATTGTAAATGTCCCTCCACAGGGCGGCCGGAAACATCCTGATCAGAAAATGATTGCTGTTAACACCAATAATATATTATTTATTTGTGGTGGTGCCTTTGATGGTATTGAGAAAAAGATTGCCAATCGTTTAAGAACGCAAACAGTTGGGTATAAAGTAAACAAGGAAGATGTAAACATCGACCTGAAGAACCTGTACAAATATATTACGCCTCAGGATCTTCGTTCTTTTGGCTTAATACCCGAACTGATCGGTCGTTTGCCTGTAATAACTCACTTAAATCCGCTGGATCGTTCGGCTTTACTTAATATTCTTACCGAACCTAAAAATTCGTTGGTTAAGCAGTATAAAAAACTGTTTGAGTATGAGAATATAAAACTTGAATTTGATAAAGAAGTGCTGGAGTTTATTGTAGATAAAGCGATGGAATTTAAACTGGGAGCACGGGGTTTACGTTCTATTTGCGAGGCTATTATGATAGACGCGATGTTTGAACTTCCAACAGATAAGCATCACGGCAAAGAGTTGTATATAACGCTCGATTATGCGATTGAAAAATTTGCAAAATCGGATCTCAAGAAATTGAAAGTAGCTTAATAAAAACCCCGAATCAAAATCGGGGTTTTTTATTTGTAATAGGTTTCTATGAATGAAGAAAAAGAAGTAAAACAGGATGCAGAAGTTGCCGGCCGGTCAAAAACTTTAAAAGAAGTTGAAACGCCTGTAAAAAAAGGATTAAAGACTAAAAAGGACATTGTTAACAATTGGCTGCCCCGCTATACAGGCCGGCCTTTAGATCAGTTTACTGATTTTATATTGCTTACCAATTTTTCAAAATACCTGCAGTTGTTTTCCGAATGGCACAACAATACACCTATAATGGGAATTGATAAGCCGATGCAAAGCGTTTCTGCGGCAGGAATAACTATTATTAATTTTGGCATGGGAAGCCCTCTGGCTGCAACAATGATGGATCTTTTAGGTGCTATCAATCCCAAGGCAGTTTTGTTTCTCGGTAAATGCGGAGGTTTAAAAAAGAAGAATAAGCTTGGAGATCTTATTTTACCGATTGCTGCCATTCGCGGCGAAGGGACTTCGAACGATTATTTTCCTCTGTTAGTACCAGCTCTTCCCGCTTTTGCTTTGCAAAAAGCCATTTCAACCACTATTCGCGATCATTCCCGGGATTATTGGACCGGGACGGTTTATACCACCAACCGGCGGGTGTGGGAGCATGATAAAAATTTTAAAAAATATCTGAAGTCTTTGCGAACTATGGCTATTGATATGGAAACAGCCACAATTTTTACTGCTGGTTTTGCAAATAAAATTCCTACAGGTGCATTGCTTCTGGTTTCCGATCAACCCATGATTCCCGAAGGGGTAAAAACAACAGAAAGTGATTCAGGCGTTACAGAGCAATATGTTGAAACGCATTTGAAAATTGGTATCGAATCGTTAAAGCAGTTGATAAACAATGGCTTGACAGTTAAGCATTTGAAATTTTAATATTAAGTTCTGCGAATTTCCTTCGCTGCTCTTTTAGCTAACTCAAATTATTACATTTGATATTATGTGGTACAATAATATTCTTGAAACTATCGGCAATACACCTTTGGTTAAATTAAACAGGTTAACTAAAGATGTTAAAGCTACCGTTTTAGCCAAGATTGAAACTACTAATCCAGGTAATTCAATAAAAGACAGGATGGCCCTGAAAATGATAGAGGATGCAGAGAGGGACGGTCGGTTAAAGCCTGGAGGGACTATTATTGAGGGAACTTCAGGAAATACCGGAATGGGACTGGCAATTGCAGCAGTCATAAAAGGGTACAAATGTATTTTTACCACTACGGATAAACAATCGAAAGAGAAAACAGATGCTTTACGGGCGTTCGGTGCGGAAGTCATTGTTTGTCCAACTAATGTAGATCCCGAAGATCCTCGATCTTACTACTCTGTTTCTTCACGGCTGGAGAGGGAAGTGCCTAATTCATGGAAACCAAATCAATACGATAATTTATCAAATACGCAGGCAAATTATGAGCAAACCGGCCCTGAAATCTGGGAGCAGACAGAAGGGAAGATTACTCATTTGGTAGTGGGAGTTGGAACAGGAGGTACCATTTCCGGTGCAGGTAAATATTTGAAAGAGAAAAATCCCGCAATTAAAGTTTGGGGAATTGATAGTTATGGTTCTGTTTTTAAAAAGTATAAGGAAACAGGGATCTTTGATAAAAATGAAATTTATCCGTATATAACAGAAGGAATCGGGGAAGACTTTCTTCCCCAAAACGTTAACTTCAATGTCATCGATCATTTCGAGAAAGTTACTGATAAGGATGCTGCTCTGATGACCCGTGAGATTGCACGGAAAGAAGGAATATTTGTTGGCAATTCTGCAGGAGCCGCGGTGGCAGGCTTGCTGCAGTTGAAAGACCGGTTAAAGAAAGATGATGTTGTTGTAGTTGTATTTCATGATCATGGCTCTCGCTACATGGGGAAAATGTTTAACGAAGACTGGCTGAGGGAAAGAGGCTTTTTGCAGGATGAAAAGTTAACTGCAAAATCAATTCTTGCTAAACGTGAACGACAGGAAATAATAACTATTGACTGTGAAAAGACAATACTGGAAGCTATTAATACAATTAAGACGCTGAATATTTCACAGCTTCCTGTTACTCAACACGGAAAAGTTATAGGAAAGATTACAGAAAGTGATATTCTGAATTCTTTACTTGAGAACCCATCCGCGAAATCAGCCAAGGTTGAAGAAATAATGACTCCGCCTTTTCCTTTTGTGGATCTTAATACGTCTATTGATAAGCTATCTTCTATGATTAATAAGGAAAATAGTGCTGTATTGCTGGAAGATGAGATGGGTAAACTGGAAATTATTACCCAATTTGATATTATCAATGCTATTTCGGTATAACTGCACTCGCTAAAATTTTTATTTCAACGAGTGCAGTCTTTCTTAGTGGGACTTTGGCAGTGCATCAATACGCGTAATATCTGCCCCTAGTGCTTTTAATCGAACATCAATGTCCTGGTAGCCCCGCTCAATCTGTTCAATATTGTGTATTACAGAAGTACCGCTTGCAGATAGTGCTGCAATTAACAGGGAAACACCTGCCCTTATATCAGGAGAGGTCATCTCTATACCACGCAGCTGTACTTGTTTATTAAGCCCGATAACAGTAGCACGGTGCGGATCACATAAAATGATCTGGGCGCCCATATCAATCAGTTTATCCACGAAGAACAAACGGCTTTCAAACATTTTCTGATGTATAAGTACGTTCCCTTTTGCCTGCGTTGCAATAACAAGGATTATACTTAAAAGATCAGGTGTAAAGCCGGGCCACGGGGCATCGGCAATGGTCATGATCGAACCGTCTATAAATGTTTCTATTTCGTAAGTGGATTGAGAAGGGATATAAATATCATCTCCTCTTAATTCAAATTGTATTCCCAGGCGTTTGAATACATCCGGAATGATTCCTAATTCTTTAAACTGTACATCTTTAATAGTAATCTCAGAACCGGTCATTGCTGCAAGGCCAATAAATGATCCGATCTCGATCATGTCAGGAAGTAAGCGGTGTTCTGTTCCTCCCAGAGAATCTACTCCTTCAATGTTTAACAGGTTAGATCCGATGCCTGAAATACGTGCGCCCATCCGGTTCAGCATTTTGCATAATTGCTGTAAGTAGGGTTCGCAGGCAGCATTGTAAATAGTAGTTGTTCCTTTTGCAAGTACTGCAGCCATTACAATATTTGCTGTACCGGTAACAGATGCCTCGTCGAGTAAGATATAGGTTCCGTTAAGATTTGTTGCATCAACGTTAAAGAAACCGGTTTCTGGATTATAATTAAATTGTGCACCTAATTTTTCAAAACCTAAAAAGTGGGTGTCGAGGCGTCGGCGGCCAATTTTGTCCCCGCCTGGTTTCGGTATCGAAGCTTTTCCGAAACGGGCCAAAAGTGGTCCCACAATCATAATTGAACCTCTCAATCCACCGCCTTTCGATTTGAACTCCTGCGATTGGAAATGTTCAAGGTTTATATTTTTTGCTTCAAATGTATAGGTGTCTTTGTTAAGTCGGTTTATTGTTACCCCAAGATCGCCTAAAAGTTCAATTAGCTTATTGACATCTTTAATATCGGGAATATTGCTGATTGTTACTTTTTCTTCTGTTAGCAGAACTGCAGAAATTACTTGAAGAGCTTCGTTTTTTGCACCTTGAGGAATAATTTCGCCGCGTAAAACTTTTCCTCCCTGAATTTTAAAAGCGTTCATGGTATTAGTATAAATATCAGAAAATTAATTAATACCGTTTGCCGGCGTTTCTTTGACGGTTATTTCCCTGGTTTCTGTTGTTGCTACTTCCTGTCCGGTTATTTCTGTTATTGTTATTATTGTTCTGATTGGTATTTTTCGAACGCGTTCCCGGGGCAGTAGTCCTGATTTCTACCTTATTTAAATTTAGGTTTTCCTGAATTTCAAGCTCTCCTTTTGAAAGTTCTCTGAGGTCGTTTAAGATAGTTTCGTCTGCAACCGTATCTTTATTCCAGGTAACATAAGCCATTTTCATGAAGTTAGCTATGGCTTGTATCATGTGTTGCCTTCTCTCAGGATCGGCAATTTTTTTTGCCTTCTCTATCATCAGCTCATTAGTTTTTCCATAATGCTTGTATTTTATACGCTGATTAGGATAACTTAAAGGCTCTGGTTTTAAATGTATAGCTTCCGGGCTCGGCTTCGGATAGGGTGAGTCTACATCAATCTTAAAATCCGAAATTATATGTAGATGGTCCCACAGTTTATGCTTGAAATCAGCCACATCCCGCAGGTGAGGATTTAAAAATCCCATCAGATCGATAACTACCTGGGCATGTTTGTTTCTTTCTTCTTTCGTTGGCAATGTGCAGATATAAGCTACCATATTTTGCACATTACGTCCATATTCAGCAAGGATCAGTTTTTTCCTTGTACTATTGTAGTCAAAATTCATTTTCGTTTTTTCTGTAATTTTAAACGGATTCTCGTCTGTTTATTAACGTGGTGACGAGAAATTCAGATTTGAAGAAACTGCCGTTCCAAAATCAATGCCTGATTTTGCTTTTACCATTAAAGGTACTATTTCTTATTTAATTTCTATGGGATTGTATGATAGGTAAGTGCTAAAATTCAATCCCCTGTAAAGGTAAAAATAAATTAAGTTTTCTCAGCTTTATTTAATGCATTTAGTATAATTGAACATGCTTTTTTAATTTCATCTTCTGTAATGGTTAGCGGGGGCGCAATGCGCAGAGCTGTATCACAGTGTAAGAACCAGTCAATAATCAGGCCATCTTCAGCACATTGCTTTGAAACTTCTTCTACCAGCTTAAATGTACTAAGCTGTACGGCAAGCATCAGGCCTTTTCCACGAAGTTCTTTTATTTCCGGATGAACTAATAAAGTTCTGAAAAGTTGTTCTTTTTGATTAACTGTATGTGTAAGATTTTCTTCTAAAATAACTGATAATGTTGCCAGTCCGGCAGCACAGCTGACCGGGTGCCCCCCGAAAGTGGTAATGTGCCCGAGAATAGGATTTTCTTTCAGTGCATCCATTATATTTTTATCCGCTATAAAAGCGCCGATGGGCATACCGCCGCCCATACCTTTGGCAAGAAGTAAAATATCAGGAACAATATCATACAATTCAAATCCGAATAATTTTCCGGTTCGTCCAAAACCAGTTTGGATTTCATCCAATATCAAAAGAGCGCCGGTTTCATCACATCTTTTTCGTAATGCTTTCATGTACCTGTAGTCAGGTACTCGTATTCCTGCTTCTCCCTGGATAGTTTCAATTATAACGCAGGATGTTTCGTTATCAATAAATTCCAGGTCCTGTAAATTATTGTGATGAATAAAATGGATATCAGGTAAAAGCGGGCGATATGCCTGTTTGTAGTACTCGTTTCCCATCACGCTTAAGGCGCCTTGTGTACTGCCGTGGTAAGAGTTATAAAAAGAAATAATACGAGATTTGCCTGTATATCTTTTTGCCAGTTTTAAAGCGCCTTCGGTTGCTTCGGCACCTGAATTAACAAAATAAACAGAGTTTAACTTTTCTGGTAGGATGGAAATCAGTTTTTCAGCGAAAAGTACCTGCGGAGCCTGTACGAATTCTCCATAAACTGTCAGGTGCAGGTATTTATCAACCTGGTCTTTTATTGCTTTAACCACCCGGGGATGACGATGGCCAATATTGCTAACGGCAAAGCCCGAAACCAGGTCTAAATAAGGTTTGTTTTCCGGTGAGTAAAGGTAGTTTCCTTCCGCACGTTCAATTTCTATTAAACGTGGCGACGAAGAAGTTTGGGCATTATTTAAAAGAAACAGCTGTTTATTGCTAAGCATGTGCAAAAGTACAAAAGCCTCCAGGTTTATCTGAAGGCTTTCGTGTTGAAATTATTCTTTTCGCCGGTCTCTTAACTCTTTTATAAGTTCTTCCCTGAATTCGCGTTCTGCATTGTACAGATCAAGCACTTTTTGAGCGGGTAAAATTCGGGAGAACTCTTTTTGGTACTTTTTCTTTACATCGAGAATCTTGTTGTCATAATCCATGTCGTTGCTTAAAGCTTCTTTTGGATTCTCTCTGTGGTTAAACTGATTTTGCCTTTTTTGCCGGTACAGGTTACTGATTTCATGCTGATAATTATTGTAAACAGGCCAAAACCCCTTTGCTTCATCAGGTGTAAGGTCTAACTTTTTAGTTATATAGGCAGCTTTAAGAGCTTCTATCCGTTTAATACGATCTTGTTTATCCTGGCTGTGTGCACTGCCAATAAAGATTACACTAAACAATATACAAAAAAACAATCTCATTATTTGCCGTTCTATAAGTTAGTAGTATTGATATATTCTTCCAGGTCTTCTTCAGAAATTTCTTTCCTAATATCTGTAAAAGTATTATCTAAATTAATGTTTTCTATTATAAACCTGGTATCTCCGGGATCACTGTTAACTTTCAAATAATTTACAATGTCTTGATCCTGTACCTGATTTAGCCCCGCTTCTATCGGATCTTTAGTGTGATTACTAAGATAAAATGTGATAGCTGCAACAAAAGTTACACATGCAGCCGCTGCATATTTTATCCAATTGGTTCTAAATAATTTAACTGTAATCGCCGGTTCTGCATTTACCTTAACTTTGTTAAGTATTTTTTCATTCAAAAGGTCAAAGTAATTCTCAGGAACAGTAAAGCCGTCATTCCCCGCAATTTCTTTTAGTCTTTCTGCTGCAAGCGATGCTTCAATACTTTCGGTTAATGTTTTAAAGTAATTTTCAGGAACAGTAAATGGATTTTCTTTTCCTACTCCCAGATGTTTTGGAATGTCTTTTTCCCAGTCCTCGTGTGTATTTTCCAAATCCATACTTATTCTGATTTATTTTTACTCTAAAGGTTTAATCAGTATTTAAAAAGTATTGTTCTATTTTTTTAACAGCAATATGGAAAGATGCTTTTAATGCGCCGACACTTGTTCCTACTATTTCCGAGATCTCTTCATATTTCAAATCGTCAAAATATTTCATATTAAAAACCAGCCGTTGCTTCTCAGGTAACGTTAAAAGTGCTTGTTGAAGCTTCAGTTGGGCTTTATCTCCATTAAAATAGCTTCCGCTGGATAAGGAATTGGATAGGGCAGGTGCTACTTCATCCAATGAAATATTGTTTTTTTGTTTCTTTTTATTCAGAAATGTAATGCATTCATTGGTAGCAATGCGATACAGCCAGGTATAAAGTTGAGAATCATTTCTAAAGTTTCCAAGGTTTTTCCAAACCTTTATAAAAACTTCCTGAACCAGATCATCTGCATCGTCATGATCAATTACCAGCCGGCGAACATGCCAGTAAATCTTTTGCTGGTATTTTTGAAGAAGCAGGTTGAAGGCTTCAGTGCGAGTGCTTTCATTAGCAAACTTTTTTAATATTTCTGAATCTTCAGCCTGCTTCATGTATTGTATTGGAATAAATACTTTGGGGATTGTGTAATCCTTATTTTCTTTTTCTGCTGATTGCTTTTTGAGCAGCTTCGATTATATGTTCGGCATCCAAACCGTATTTTTTCATTAGCTCGGCTGGTACTCCGCTTTCTCCGAAACTGTCATCTACCGCAATATATTCCTGTGGAACAGGATTGTTTTTAATAAGAACCTGCGCTACACTGTCTCCCAGTCCTCCCAAACGGTTATGTTCTTCGGCAGTTACCACGCAGCCTGTTTTAGCAACCGATTTTAGAACAGCTTCTTCGTCTAAAGGTTTTATTGTATGTATATTGATTATCTCGGCATTGATGCCCATTTCTGCCAGTTGTTCTCCTGCAAGAATAGCTTCCCATACCAGGTGGCCGGTCGCAATAATAGTTACATCAGTTCCTTCATTTACCATCCAGGCTTTGCCAATTTCAAATTTCTGATCGGGATCTGTAAAAACAGGTATTACGGGGCGGCCAAAACGTAAGTAAACCGGACCCTCGTGTTCTGCTATTGCGATAGTTGCTGCTTTGGTCTGGTTATAATCGCATGTATTGATTACCGTCATTCCCGGAAGCATCTTCATCAGGCCGATGTCTTCAAGAATCTGGTGTGTTGCTCCGTCTTCTCCTAAAGTTAAGCCCGCATGTGAAGCGCATATTTTCACATTTTTTCCTGAGTAAGCTACCGATTGACGTATCTGATCATAAACCCTGCCCGTAGAAAAGTTGGCAAAGGTGCCGGTAAAAGGAATTTTTCCTCCAATAGTTAATCCTGCTGCTATACCAATCATATTGGCTTCTGCAATACCAATCTGAAAAAAACGTTCAGGAAACTCTTTGATAAAAGCATCCATCTTTAAAGATCCAACAAGGTCGGCGCACAAGGCCACTACTTCCGGGTTCTTCTTTCCTGCTTCCAGTAATCCGGCACCAAAACCTGAACGGGTATCTTTTTTTTCTGTATATGTATATTTTTTCATGTTGTTCTTTTCTATTACACTGCTCTTGCTTAATGATCCTAATAATCCTGCAAACTTGAATGCAATTGATTTAAAGCTGCTTCCAGTTGTTCATCGTTTGGAGCTACACCATGCCATTTATGTGAGCCTGCCATAAAATCTACTCCATGACCCATATCTGTTTGCATCAGGATCATAATTGGTTTGCCTTTAAATGCTTTTGATTTTGCCAGTTCTAATACCCTAACCACATCTTCTATATCGTTCCCTTTCATTTGTAATACCTCCCAGCCAAAGGCTTCCCATTTAGCCTGCAAGTTTCCCAGTGACAGTACTTTCTCTGTAGGCCCGTCTATCTGCTGTCCGTTCACATCAATTGTGGCAATTAAATTATCCACCTTGTTGTGGGGCGCATACATAGCAGCTTCCCAAATTTGTCCTTCCTGAATTTCGCCATCACCATGTAACGAAAATACAAACCTGTCTTCACCATTAAGCTTTTTTGCGAGTGCGGCACCAATTGCAACGGATAAGCCTTGTCCTAAAGATCCTGAAGCTACCCTTATACCCGGTAAATGTTCATGGGTAGTGGGATGTCCCTGCAAACGTGAGTTTATTTTTCTGAAAGTGCTAAGCTCACTTACATCAAAATAGCCTGAACGGGCAAGCACACTATACCACACGGGAGAGATATGCCCGTTTGAAAGGAAGAAAAGGTCCTCGCCCTTACCATCCATGTTGAATGAAGGATTGTGCTTCATTACCTTGAAATATAAAGCAACAAAGTATTCGGTACAACCTAGTGATCCCCCCGGATGCCCGGATTGGCATTGGTGAACCATTCGCACAATGTCTCTTCTTACCTGACCAGCTATATCTTTTAATGTTTCTGTATCAACTGCCATAAAATTCTTTTAAAGTGCGAATATAGTTAACTCCCAACCAATGGCATAATCTTAGAATGTTAATAATCCACAATTAAATGTGGATAACTTGAAACTTATTTGCACAGCACCTCGTAAAAAGCGCTTCAGGAACAACTTTTATTACTTCGGTTAAAGAAAGTAAGATAAACTTATAGTTAATCTAATTTAAAAATATGGGGAAATTTTTACTCAATAAAATACACTCTGTTGATAACAGTAGAATTTATTCTACATTAATTTGTTTGGCTTTTGTTCTTCTTTTTGGTAATAGTAGTTTAGCTCAGGAAGGTTCTGTTGGAATTGGCACGCAAAATCCAAATGAAAAAGCAGTTTTAGATGTTGTGTCATCCAGTAAAGGATTGCTTATACCTCGTTTATCTGAGAGTCAGCGGGAAGCTTTACAGGCTAAGGGAACTGCTAATCCGGATATTAATGGACTTTTAATTTATAATACGACTACAAACAGATTCAATTTTTGGTTTAACGATACCTGGCTTGATCTTTCAGATGGCGCAATGGGGCCACAGGGGCCCGCAGGTCCAGCAGGGCCCGTTGGAATTGTAGGACCAAAAGGAGATAAGGGAGACCCATTTAAATTTGATGATTTCACTCCTGAACAACTATCGGGATTAAAAGGCCCGAAAGGGGATAAGGGAACTCAGGGCGATCAGGGAACTCAAGGCTTGAAAGGGGATAAAGGCGACAAAGGTGACCAGGGAATTCAGGGATTAAAAGGAGATAAGGGCGATAAAGGCGACCCCGGAGCTCAGGGATTAAAAGGAGATAAGGGAGACAAAGGCGATCAGGGAATTCAGGGATTAAAAGGAGATAAGGGTGACAAAGGCGACCAGGGCATTAGCGTAGTATGGAAAGGTTCATTAGCAGCAGCTCCTGCGTCTCCTGGTACAAACTGGGGATATTACAATACGGTAAGTAAAACATCTTATATTTTTAATGGATCCTGGCAAATTATTAGCAAAGATGGAATAAACGGGACGAATGGTACTAATGGAACAAACGGAACTAACGGCGTAAGCGTAGTATGGAAAGGTTCATTGACGACAGCTCCTGCGTCTCCTGCTGCAAATTGGGGATATTACAATACGGTAAGTAAAACATCCTATATTTATACGGGTTCGTCCTGGCAAGTTATCAGCAAGGATGGTATAAACGGGACAAATGGTACTAATGGAACCAATGGTGTAAGCGTAGTATGGAAAGGTTCTTTGGCTGTAGCTCCTGCATCTCCTTCTACTAATTGGGGATATTATAACACTACAAGTAAAACAGCTTATGTTTACGACGGCTCATCCTGGCAGATTATCAGTAAGGATGGTGTGAATGGCACAAACGGTGCAAAATGGTATGTAGAAAGTAACGCACCTCTTTCTACATTAGGATTAACAGGAGATTTTTACCTGGATAATTTGACAGGAGATGTTTATACAAAAACTGCAACGGGATGGGAATTAAGTGCAAACTTAAAAGATAACGACAGATGGTCTCTTAATGGAAATAATGGAACCACGCCAGCCTTTTCTGGCACAGGAGGATCTTTTATAGGAACAAGAGATGCAAAGGATTTTGTAATAGGCACTTCTGGCAACGAAAGGATGCGGGTGAAGGCTAACGGGAACATTGGTGTTGGAACAAATACGCCAAATGCAAAGTTAGAGGTGAACGGCAATTTTAAATTAGGTACAAACGGATCTCAGCTGAATAATATTATTAAAGCAACCGTAGCACAGGATGTTCCATCAATCCCAGCTAACAGTTCTGCTATAGTCAATTTTTCAATTAATGACATTGTAACTACAGGTTCCGTAAGCATATCGCCTGCAAGTCCCTTGTCTAACGGTTGTATCATAGCATACGCAAGAGTATCTTCTTCTTCTACTGCTTCTTTGCCAGGAATTGTTGAGGTAAAATTTACCAACGTTACAGGTGCTGCAATTGATCTGGCTTCAATGGATTATTATATTACCGTTATTCAGTAATCATGCAAAGAATAATCCTGATAGCATTATTTTTTTGTATTTATAAACCTGGATTTGCACAATTGGTCAATTCCGGGCAAGCTATCTCTGTTAACTCCAATGGATTGCTTTATATAGGTGGTGATTTTGTAAATAATGAGGGGACCATTTTAAATAAAGGAACAATAATACAGAAAGGAAATTGGACCAATGATGATGCAACTTCCTTTGTTTTTGACGAAAAATCTACCGGTACAGTGAAGTTTTTTGGCAATGATCAACTCATCTCCGGGATTTCAAAAACTGTTTTCTATGATGTTGCTTTTTCCGGAACAGGTCAGAAAATTTTAGATTCGGATATTGATGTAACCCGGAAGCTGGATTTAACAGACAGAGAATTACAAGTCGGTGATTTCATAGTATCTGTTTCAAATCCTGATGCAGGTGCTATAATCCGTACAAAAGGTTTTATAAGTACGGGAGAACGGGGACGACTTATAAGGAATACCAATAGCCAGGCATCCTACCTGTTTCCGCTGGGTTCTTCTGCCAATGGCGATCTTTTCTATCGGCCGGTAATGATAGAGCCTGGCAATGCTTTACAAAATTCTTTTTCAGTTGGCTTAATTTATTCAGATCCGGCTTTAATTGGTTACGACCGTGAAAGTAAGAGGCAGGATATTCAAAATATTTCTGATAAGTACTTTTACTTGTTAAGCCAGACAGACGGCACTGCCAATTCAAATATTAAATTTTACAGGAATAGTAATTCCGATGGTAATTTTAGCCAGTTAGTAAGCTGGAACAAATTCAAACTATGGGAAAAAGCTGCACCTTCAACTAATGCTGACGGCGATTTTGGAGATGGCCTGAACCGTGCCTTGATATTTTCTTCTATTGAGACTTTCCGGAATCTTCCCATTGGCTTTGCAAATCTTGCAGCAACTAATTCAGATTTCGCTCCTGGTCCGCTCACTTTTTTTAACGCCTTTTCTCCTGATGGCGATGGTAAAAATGATACCTGGATAATTAAGAACATAGATCTTTACCCGGATAACAATCTTACTATTATGAATCGCTGGGGCGATCCTGTGTTCAAATGTAAAGGATATTCGGGCAGTAAAGCCTGGGACGGCGGCTCTGTGTTACCAGGAACTTATTTTTATTTGCTTGATGTGGTAATAAACGGAAAGAAACAGGTGTACAAGGGTTTTATTACAATGGTTAAGAAAGATTAATATGCGAAATCTCTGCCTTACATTATTTTTTTTATTCATTACCGCTTGTAGTTGTTTTGCACAGCAGGAGGCGCAGTACTCGCAATATATGTTCAATTCGCTGGTAATTAATCCGGCATACGCAGGTTATAAGGAGGCCCTTAATATAACTCTACTTCACCGTGACCAATGGACAGGAGTAGAGGGTGCCCCTAAAACTCAGTCACTGATACTGGACGGAGCTTTTTTTAACGACAATAAGGTAGGGCTGGGATTGTCAGTTATAAATGATAAAGTGGGGCTTCAGCATCAAACCTCTGCCTTTGTCAATTATTCTTACCGCATTCCAATGGGAGAAGATGGTTCGCGACTTTCTTTTGGACTGGCATTCGGCGTATCACAATATACATTAAATAATAATGATGCTGTAATTGATGATCCGAGTGATCCTAACCTCCTTGGCGGACGGCCTAATTATTTTGCTCCTGATGCAAGGTTTGGCGTGTTCTATAGCAATGAGCATTTTTATGCGGGTTTATCTGCCACAAACGTTTTAGCAAAAGAAATAGACTACAAACAGGTAGGAGCCAATACAATTTCTAAACAGGGCCGGCATTATTTTCTGACTGCAGGATATCTTTACGAGATTAGCGATTTTGTTAAATTAAAACCTTCATTTTTACTAAAGCAGGATACTAAAAGTCCGATGAACCTGGACATTAATTCCTTTGTTCTTTTAAATGAAACAATCTGGGTTGGAGCGTCTTACCGCACAAGTGTTAATATGTGGAAAAAAAGCGATTTGAATGTTGCTTATTTTAACCAAAATTCGGTGGTAGGAGCAGTGGAAGTATTTATAAGGAACAATTTCCGTGTTGGATACGCTTACGATTATTCACTATCAACCTTAAGCAGTTATTCAAACGGATCACACGAAATATCAGTAGGATTGATATTAAATAACAACAAAAAAAGTACTGCGCTGCTCACGCCAAGATACTTTTAATGTTTGTTAGATGAAATTTCAGAAGGTTTTAGTCGCTTTTATTCTTTGCTCTGCCGTTTATTTTTTTCCCAGAAATATCTTTTCTGATGATATCCAGAAAGCAAATAAGTATTATGAAAAATACGATTACAAGCTTGCACTGGCTATCTACGAAACGATTATGCTTAAGAAACCCTCACTTGAGGTGGCGCAAAAACTGGCAAATTGTTATCGCTTTATAAACGATTCTGAAGGAGCAGAACAGGCATATTCGCGTGTCCTTACCTTTTCTGGCTTCGATCCTATAAACTATAAGTATTACGCGGATGCCTTGAAACAAAATGGAAGATTTGATGAGGCACGGCAATATTATCTGCTACTTGGTGAAAAAGTTCCGGCGATGGCAGAGGACGCAAAAAAAATGGCCAATTCATGCGACGTAGCACGGATGTGGTTTGAAAATCCCGATAAAAATGTTCAGCTTAAAAATGATGATCGCATCAATTCTGAATACTCTGATTTTTGTCCGGTTATGTCAAATAATTCAATAGCTTTTGTATCCGACAGATGGTTTGTAGAAGGATCTGCAACTAAAAAGAATGTAATTTACGGCTGGACGGGCAATCCATATTTGAAAATATACCAGCTAAAGGATGACAAAGTTACTATACTGCCTAAAGTTATAAACGCTGAATTCCATAACGGACCCGCTGTTTTCTCTTCCAAAGGCGATACTATATTTTTCACCAGAACCACATTGGCAAAGAAAAAGAAGAAATCAAAGGACCTGAATGTAGGGAAGAAAACTATCTGGTATTCAGTAAAAAAAGGAGAAAACTGGGCTGAGCCTGTTCAGCTTAACCTATGTAACAGCGATTTGTATTCATGCCAGCATCCGGCATTATCACCAAAAGGCGATATTCTTTATTTCGCTTCAGACATGCAGGGCGGGCTTGGAGGAATGGATTTATATGCCGTTAAAAAACAGCCGGACGGCTCCTGGGGGACGCCTGTAAATTGCGGCAACAATATCAACTCAAAAGAAGACGATGTTTTCCCTTCGGTACGTTTTGATGGTAAGTTGTATTTCTCATCCAAAGGGAATGTTGGTATGGGCGGTTTAGATCTTTTCACTGCAGACGGCAGCTATGACTCTTTTACCGCAGCCGAAAATCTGAAAGCTCCCATGAATTCGTTAAGGGATGATTTTGGAGTATGGTTTGAAGATGAGTTTACAGGATACCTTTCTTCAAACAGGCGGGGAGGTAAAGGCCTGGATGATATTTATCGCTTCCATATTGTTCCAACTACGGCGGTATTTGCCATTGAAGGAGAGGTAGTAGATAAAGAAAAAGGCAAACCCCTGTCAAACGTTAACATTATTCTTACCAATAAAAATACCGGTGCCGAAATCAGCACTATTTCAGATCTTGAAGGGAAGTTTAATTTTAACCTGGAGCCAAATACCAGTTATATTGTAAGTGGTGATAAGAGTAAATATTATTCTCGTCAGGAAGGTGAAATATCTACAATGAATTTGAAAGAATCAACTATTTTCAATGTAAAATTCGAACTGGAACGAGCTGAGGATGCTTATATCGTGCATCTCAATAATATTTATTACGATTTTAATAAATGGAATATTCGTCCGGACGCAAAGCCTGAACTAAACAAGGTGGTTTCATTTTTGTCGACCATGCCAGATGTTAATATAGAACTAAGGTCGCATACCGATTCACGCGGAACGGCTGTTTATAATAAAAAGTTGTCTCAAAAAAGAGCGCAGTCAGCAGTTGATTATTTGGTAAATCAGGGAGTAGGTTCGAAGCGACTATCTGCAGTTGGCTTAGGTGAAACAGAGATTTTAAATCGCTGCGCAGACGGAGTAAAATGTACCGAGAAAGAACATCAGGCCAACAGGCGTACCGAATTTAAAGTAGTAAAAATAAATCCTGTAGCCCGTTTGCCTTTAAATAACGTAACCGCGAAAGCGAATTAGCAATATTAAACTTAGCAAAAATACTGGAGCGACTTATTTAAGCAGGTCAAGTACTTGCTGCGATGAATTTTGAGTATCCACCTTATTGATGATCTTTTTAATTGTCCCGTTTTTATCAATAATAAAGGTTTTGCGTGCCGTGCCCATATATTTTTTTCCGTACATGTTTTTTTCAACCCATACGCTATAAGCTTCTACTATCTTTTTATCTGCATCAGAAATAAGTGTAAAAGGAAGCTCATATTTGGATATAAACTTTTGATGCGATTTTTCATCATCCGTACTTACTCCAATTACAGTAAAACCCTCATTCTGTAAAGACTGGTAATTATCTCTGAAACTACAAGCCTCTGCAGTGCAGCCGGGTGTGTCGTCCTTAGGGTAAAAGTAAAGAATAATGTCTTTTCCTTTAAAATCACTTAATGAAACCGGTTTTCCATCCTGGTCTGTTGCATTGAAATCTGGAGCCTGATCGCCTTCTTTTAGTTCTGCCATAATTTATCTGTAAATAGTTGCGTGGTAAGTTGTAGTATTTAATTTCATGTCAGTAACAGTCAGCTGGAACTGGTGTTTCCCTTTGGATGTTCTTTCATCAAAAGTATGCCATAAAGTTGCTGTTTTCGGATCGAATTCCATCAAGATCCATTGCCCGTCTATTGTTCCGTTAAATGAACGTATTCCTGATAGGTTGTCTGATATTTTAAATACCATTCTCTCTGTATCTGAAAACGATTTTCCTTCACTAACATTTACAGATCGGATTCTTGGAGCAATCGTATCTATACTGATATAGAAGTTGCCAAAGGTTTTTAATGATGTTGTAACAAAACCGTTTTCGTAATTTCCTCCAAAATTAAATCCTCTTGTATCAACAATTACAGCTTTTTCCTGTAAGTCAGCTGAGAGACTTGAATCAGCTTTGATTGATAACGTGTAATTATCATGAACGGGAATCAAGCGTGTATGTATATGATGGACCGGTGAAAATCCCCGGACTGGCTTTGCGGATTTAGAATATTTCAGTTGGAGGTCACTGTATAATATGCCTTTTGGAATTAAGATTCTCAGATCCTCGTCTGTATACGTGTTATCACGATCGTAATAAAAAGTTGTTACGCCGGTACTTTCTTCTGCCGATTTTAGTTCGGCCTTTGGATTGTTCCTGATCTGGAAACTCAGTTTACTGGTATTACCGGCCGCATCTTTCACCATGTAGGTTAAATCATGAATTTCGCTATCGTCCAATTTTATAAGTCCGCGGTTTACCAGATTTTTATAAATAGTAAGCGGATTGCCAGGTTCTACAAAGCTCTTCTGTATCCGTCTTCCATAAAGCAACAGGGAAGAATAGTCCAGGTGTGAATTTACCGCTCTGCTGTTATTAAAATAAAAGCCTTCTAAAGCCGATGCATAAATTGTAGTCCCGTCAAGCAGTAATTCAATGGAATAAACTCCATTTTGATTTCCGCCGGGAACGTTCTGGTCTTGCGTCATTATTCCGAAGCCAACTTCACCTGAAAAATTAATAACAGGTAATTTATTGAGTTTATAATTTCCTCCAGATCCAATAACCTGAAAGTACTGTTTCGGTGTATGCTCGTTAAAAGGAAGTCCGTTTAAGCGGTACATATACATTCCTGTTATAGTTGGTTTCACTTTATCCGGCACCTGTAAGCCGAATAATTGAGGATTAATAGTTTGCTCTGTCTTAGAATCCCGTATTTCAAAATGCAAATGTGGCCCTCCCGAACTTCCGGTATTGCCCGACCAGGCGATAACTTCTCCTTTTTTAATCAGGATATCTATCGGAAATAAAATAAAATCAACATCAAATGATTGATTGGCGTACTGGAAGTTCTTAACAAACTGCTCTATTTTAGGGTTGAATCGTTTAAGATGGGCATAAACCGTAGTATAGCCATTGGGATGAGTTATATAAATGGCATTGCCAAATCCTCCAACCTGTACACGCAATCTGGAAACGTAGCCATCGGCAGCTGCATGAACAGGGTAGCCTTCCCGCTGATTGGTGCGGTAATCAAGCCCTGAATGAAAATGATTAGAGCGGATCTCACCAAATGACCCTGCAAGGGAAGGTGGTAAATCCAGCGGAGCACGAAAGTAATCTTCAGGATACGGTTTGCTTATCAAAAGATTCTGTGAAAAAAGAGAAAATGAGATGAAAAATAAAAATATGACGTTGCTAAATATCTTCATTAATAATTTTACTTTATATAAAAGTCCAGGAGTTTTTCTTCTTCCAAATATCCTTCCAGTCTGTCGCCGATTTTTATTTTTCCAACCCCTTCGGGAGTTCCAGTAAAAATGAGGTCACCTTTTTTAATTGTAATGTATTGAGATACAAAGGAAATTATTTTTTCGAACGAGAAAAGCAGGTTTTGTGTATTCCCTTTCTGTACCGTATTGTTATTTATATCCAGCCTGAAATTAATATTGTATATGCTTTCAAACTGATCTTTACTTATAAACCTGCTTACAGGGGCAGAATTATCAAACGCTTTGGCCAGTTCCCAGGGAAGCCCTTTTTCTTTATGTTTTTGCTGAAGGTCCCTTGCCGTAAAATCAACTCCTAAAGCAATTTCTTCGAAATAGTTAGCAGCAAATTTCTCGGAAATATGTTTACCTTCTTTACTTACTTTAAGAACAAGTTCAATTTCATGATGAATATCTTCTGAAAAGTCAGGATGGTAAAATGGCCTGTTATCTTTTAAAACGGCAGTGTCGGGTTTCATAAATATTACAGGAACATCAGGAACGGGATTGTTCAGTTCAAGTGCATGAGCTTTGTAATTTCGACCAATCGCAATAATTTTCATAACGCGAAGATAGGTAAACTACAATCAACAGGTTAAAGAGAGCGAAGGATTATAGTACCGAAATTCTTTTAACCACGCTTTCGCTACCTACAATTAAACGGATAAAATAAAAACCGCTGTTTAGTTTTGAGGCGATATTAAAGGTATTCAACTGCTCACCTGCCGGTATTTTCTGAGAAAGAAGCGTTGTTATTTCGTTCCCGAGAATATCCATTATTTTAATAGTGACGTTTGATTCCTTATTTAAGTTATATGAGAGATTTACAGAATCTTCAATAGGATTGGGATAAACTTTTACATTGCTTATTACCTTATCATCTTCCTGCCCGTTGTTTTTTATTGGCGCAATTGTTGCTGATTTGGTATTAGGTTTAAAAGGTACCAGATTAATACCTACGCCACTGTTTAAAAAAGGAGGTTTGTCTGGTCGTGTATCGGTTATTTTGGCGGGAGTTTTGGTTTTAGAAGTATCTGACAACTCTCTTTCTGCAGCATAAAGTATGCTTTTAAATGCGGCTGATGCATTTAAAAATATAAAAAAGCTGAAAAAAAGTGAGTAGAGTTTCTTCATCCGTTAATCTCCATAACAAAATTATAAATTATAAATCAAAAATGTTTGTTGCAGAAGCAAATAAATAGGGATTTAACATATTTTAACAGTATGAAGAAACAGGATACTAAGCGTTTATTGGAGGCACTGATTTTCACCTTTGTTAATTCTGCGGATAGCTGTACTTTTGTGCCCGGTAAATAAAAATAGAAGTGGGAAATCATAAAAATCTGCATAAACTATCTGCTGCTGGTTTATTAATTAGTTTAGGGATAATTTACGGCGATATTGGAACCTCACCTTTATATGTTTTTAAAGCTATTATTGGTGAAAAAAATATTATCACTCCGGATATTGTTTTAGGAGGTTTATCCTGCATATTTTGGACACTGACCTTACAAACCACCATAAAGTATGTTATAATTACCCTTAGAGCAGATAACAAGGGTGAAGGAGGAATTTTTTCATTACTATCACTGGTTCGAAAAAAAGCACGCTGGCTTGTTATTCCGGCCATGATTGGCGGATCATCACTTTTAGCCGATGGCATGATAACTCCCCCAATCACAGTTTCGGCAGCTATTGAAGAATTGGGAAATATCTATCCCGGCATGCCTACAATGCCTATTGTAATGCTGATTATTACCTCGTTATTCATTATTCAGCAATTTGGAACATCACTTGTTGGAAGAGCGTTCGGCCCTTTAATGCTCATATGGTTTACTACCATGGCTGTTTTTGGTTCCATGTATGTTTTCCAGATGCCAAGTATTGTAAAGGCTATTAATCCGTACTACGCATATCATATTTTAGCAGCCAACCCTAAAGCCCTGTTTATCCTCGGAGCTGTTTTTTTATGTACAACGGGTGCCGAGGCTTTGTATTCTGATCTGGGACATTGCGGAAGATCAAACATCCGGATAAGCTGGATTTATGTTAAAACTGCCTTATTGCTTAATTATTTCGGACAGGGCGTTTGGCTATTGCAGCATCAGGGTGCTGTTCTACATAACGAAAATCCATTTTACTCCATAGTGCCCGAGGACTTTAAGTTCTTTGCAATCGGTATAGCAACCATAGCAGCGGTAATTGCCAGCCAGGCGATGATTTCCGGTTCGTTTACCCTCATTTCGGAAGCTGTTCGTCTAAACTTATGGCCAAAAGTTAAAATAAATTACCCGTCTAATCAAAAAGGCCAGCTTTATGTACCATCCATGAACTGGATATTGTGGGTCGGATGTATGATTGTGGTGTTTATATTTCAAAAGTCATCCAATATGGAGGGAGCTTATGGTTTAGCCATAACGCTGACTTTTATGATGACAACCATTTTGATGTCGGTCTATCTCAAAATGAAGAAATTTCCAACCTATCTCATTGTTACTTTCGCAAGTGTCTACGGAATTATTGAGTTGGCGTTCCTATCAGGAAATATGGCAAAATTCCTTCATGGAGGATGGTTTACACTGATGTTGTCAGTAATTATTTTCTCTGTTATGTGGTCATGGGCATCAGCAAGAAAAATCAAAAACCGCTATGTTAAGTTTGTAGAGATCGAAGATTATTTTCCAATTATTAAAGAATTAAGTGAGGATACAACAGTTCCGAAGTACTCATCTCAGCTGGTATATTTAACCAGCGCTAATTTCCGCTCAGAAATTGAATCAAAAATTATTTACTCAATTTTACAGAAACAACCTAAAAGGGCAGATGTGTACTGGCTTGTGCATGTGGATGTAATGGACGAGCCTTATACTAGGGAGTATAAAGTTGATTTTCTTATACCCGGAAAATTGATCCGGGTTGATTTTAAACTTGGTTTCAGAGTTGAGCAAAAAATAAATCTCTTATTCAGGCTGGTGGTTGAAGAATTGGTTAAAAACGGCGAAATTGATATCACAAGTAAATACGAGTCGTTAAATAAACATAAAATAGTTGGTGATTTCAGGTTCGTTGTTCTCGAAAAGGTACTTTCAAGGTCAAATAAACTGAATTTTATAGAACGTTTTATGATGGACTACTACTTCATTCTGAAACATTTCAGCTTATCTGAGGAGAGAGGTTTTGGATTGGATCTGAGTTTTGTAACCGTTGAACAGGTACCACTTATTGTAACCACCACAGAAGATATTGAATTAAAACGGCTACGTAGTTCTTAGCTTACAGGCTTATAGTTCATAGGTATAGTTCATGGTTCATGGCATAGTTTATAGTCGATAGCATGCTGGACGTGCACCTCAAATCCTATAAATCAAACGCCATGAATAATATCTATGATCTATCTGCTATGAACTATGCCCCATCCGCTATCTATCATAAACTAGTAGCTACTCTTGTTTAACCGGCTGTTTTTGTAACTGTACGAAAAGTAAACAATCAGCCCCATACCGAGCCAGATTAAAAAACGCAGCCAGTTGGTGTATCCTAATTCTGTCATTAAATAAAAGCAGCTGAGTAAACCTAAAACAGGTATTAAGGATAAATTTTTGGTAAAGGAAAGAACTGCAAGCGTAGCCGACAGAAGAATAAACAGAAAATAAGGAAGATCATCTTTTAAAGAATGCCAGTCCTTAGTTAAACTAATGAGCATAATTAAAGGCTGCCAAAAAGTAATAATACCAACAATAAATAATACCGGAATAATGTATTTCGAGTTTATATAAGGAATTTTGAATTTTCCTTTGCTTTGTTCTATTTCTTCTTTCGGTAATAATAAAACGCCGCCGCAAACCAGTACAAAAGCAAATAAAGTACCGATGCTGGTAAGATCAGTTACCTCTGTAAGGTTCATGAACAGCGCCGGAACTGCCACAACAATACCGGTAACAATAGTAGAAAAAGTAGGTGTTTTGTATTTTGGATGAATAAAGGAGAATGCCTTCGGCAGTAAACCGTCCCTGCTCATACTCATCCAGATACGAGGCTGTCCCATCTGAAAGATTAGCAGCACACTTGCTGTAGCAATAACGGCACTAACTGAAATGATATAACTTATTTTAGTTAGTCCTACCTGTTCAAAAACATACGCCAATGGGTCACCCACCTGTAAATCCTTGTAATTGACCATCCCCGTAAGGACTAAGGCAATAAGAATATAAAGAATGGTGCAAATAATTAATGAATATATCATTCCTTTCGGAAGGTCTCTTTGCGGATTTTCACATTCTTCTGCAGTTGTAGAAATGGCATCAAAACCGATATAAGCAAAGAAAACGCCCGAAACGCCTTTCATTACACCACCAAAGCCGTTGGGTAAAAAGGGTGACCAGTTGGCCGGAGTAATATAAAAAGCTCCAAGTATAATCACTGCTATTACAACTCCTATTTTTAGCATCACCATTGCATTGGTTGCTTTTTTTGTTTCCCTGATTCCGATATAAACCAGGTAGGTTATTAATGCAACGATCAGAAGTGCAGGGATGTCGGCAATTAATTTCAAACTTCCAAGTGCAGGTGCATTTTCCCATGCGGAAGCCTGGAAACGTAAATTATCAGTTATTTCTGACAGTTGATTGGCGGCTGTTAACTGCTGGATTTTATCATGAGCCCTGTAGGCCGAAAGATAATCCATAGTTAAGTAGGAGGGGACATGGATATTAAATCCTTCTAGCAGATTGGTAAAATATTCACTCCATGAAATAGCGACGGCAATGTTTCCGATGGCGTATTCCATAAGCAGATCCCAGCCGATAATCCATGCTATTAATTCACCAAATGAAGCGTAGGCATAGGTATAAGCACTGCCCGAAACCGGAATACGTGAAGCAAATTCTGCATAGCAAAGTGCAGAAAAACCGCAGGTTACAGCTGTAAGAATGAAAAGGATAGTAACACCGGGGCCTCCATGAAAAGAAGCTTCTCCGATAGTTGAAAAAATTCCGGCTCCTATTACGGCCGCAATTCCCATAAAAGTAAGGTCCCTTACTTTCAGTACTTTATGCAGCCTTGCATTTGTGTCTAAACTTTCGCCATCGCTATAACCGCTTTCAATATCATTTAAAATTTTAGAGAGGGGCTTTTTACGAAAGAAATTAAATGCCATCAGACGGAATTGTTAATAATATATCCCTCAAACTTAAAAATTATTTAAGACTGAATGATAGAAATAATTAAACAATCGCAGTGCTGTTAATGATGCTGATGTTTCTTTTTTCTTCGTATTATAAAAATAACAGCCAGTATGATTATAACAGCCAGTATAATTCCGGCAATTGTAAGATTGGTTTGCCCTTGTGTAGCACTTCGCCCGGTTGTGTTTCCTGGTTTGGTAAACTGGCTTTGAATAGTAGCGGGTGGAACGATTTTTATCGAGCTAAAAAATTTCTCCTTCTCCGCTTCTGCGTATTCTTTGTGCAGATCCTGGTAAAGAAATTGGAAGGTATAAGTAGCACTGTTTTCGTGCAGGATACGAATATTGCGTATTTGTTTGCCGCTGCCACTATCTAAGGCGAGCGTAAAATCTTTTACTCTTAAGTTTCCTATCGTAGTGTCATTTTCGTCAGATACGGTTCCTTTTGATCCTGTAGTTATTTTTTCGATATAATCTGAATAATACTGATCCAGGTGCTTTTTCTTTTCAATATCCGGAGTTGCTTTAGGATTATCAGGGCTTATGGTAATTAAAATATTTCCGAAAGCAGTTTTAGCGGAAATGATAGTTTGATTTAGGGTGTCTTTTTTCTGAATATCCCCGGGTAAAAGAACCTGGATAGAATCATCAATTTTATGAATTTCCCATTTCTGGGCAAAACTATGAGTGAAGAATGAGAGAAGAAGAAAGGTAAGAAACAACTTTTTCATTATCTCATAACCTTTCTGCTTATAAAAAGTTTAAATTTTTGCCTGAAGCTTAAATTTTTAAAGATAATAACGGAGAGTTCAGGAAAATTTTTCTGAACCCTCCGTTCAGTGTTATTCTTCCAGTTTTGCTAATTCTGATTTGATAAATTGAGCCAGTTCTTTTACGTAGTCTGCGCTGAAATCAAACTTAATTCCTGCCGTTTCATAAATTTCCCGAATGGATTTTGTATAACCTAGTTTTAATGCATTCAGGTATTTTTCTAAACCCTGCTGTGGATTTTGTTTATAATTCTTCCATACAGCGATAGCGCCTAACTGAGCAATAGCATATTCAATGTAATAAAAAGGAACTTCAAAAATGTGCAATTGCTTTTGCCACAGATTTTCCATTGCTTCCTCATAGCCAGACCAATCAACAAAATTCTTTCCGAATCTTTCAAATATTAGCTTCCAGCTCTCTTTTCGCTCTTCGGTAGTATGTTCGGGATGGGTATAAATCCAATGCTGAAACTGGTCGACTACCGCAACCCAGGGCAAGGTTTTCAGCACATCTTTCAGCTGATCTCGTTTAGCACGTTTCAGTTCCTGCTCATCCTTAAAAAATACGTCCCATTTATCCATTGAAATTAGCTCCATGCTCATGGAAGCAAGTTCGGCAACCTCCGAAGGAAGATGCTTAAAGTCATTTAATTCCAAATCAGCCGAAATGAAGGTATGCACGGCATGCCCCCCTTCGTGCACCATGGTTGTTAAATCGCGAAAAGTATTGGCGGAATTCATGAAAATAAACGGAGCGCCGGTTTCTGCCAAAGGATAATTATAACCGCCCGGAGCTTTTCCTTTCCTGCTTTCTACATCAAAAAGGCCGTTTGCTTTCATTATTTCTAAACGTTCTCCGATATAGGAATTTAAACCTTTGAAGCATTCAATGGATTTATCAATTAGCTCCTGTCCGTTTTGAAACGGTTTTAAAGCCTCCTTTCCTGATGTATCTACTTCCGTATCCCAGGGTTTAAGGCTTTCTAATCCCAAAGCTTCTTTTCTTTTTTCAGCCTGTTCCCTTAATATTGGTACAATTTCCTGTTCAATGGCATGATGAAAATTAAAACAATCTTCAGGTGTGTAATCAAATCTGCCTAAAGCCTGGAACATATAATCCCGGAAATTCTCAAATCCCGCATTTTTTGCTACCTGATGACGCAACTTCAGTAACCCGTTAAACAGATCATCCAGTTTGTTTTTGTCTTGAAGCCTCCTGTTTGTGATTTCTTCCCAGGCTTTTTGCCGGATATTCCTGTCTGTATTTTTTAAAAAAACCGAAGCTTGTTCCAGCGTATATTCTTTTCCTTCAAGCGTTACGCTCATGGAACCTGTTATAGACTGGTATTGCTGCTGTTCTACCTGTATCTGGGTTAATAAAGGAATATTTTCTTCCCTGAAAAGTTCGAGCGCTTTTTTTACACCTCGTATGTAAATGAAATATTTGTCTTTGTCGAGCTGCTCAGCAAAGGGGCTTTCTATGAATTTTTTATTCAGTTCGTTAGAAAGCGGCGCAATTTTAGGTTCAATTTCGGTAGCAAAATATTGAAAATCCTGAAGCAGCTTTTCGTCAGTGGTGTCGCAGGTCATTTTAATATACCGCCAGGCGAAATCTTCTTCCAGGGCGGCTTCGAGTTCGCTTCTGTTTTTCAGCCAGGTTTCAAGTTCTTCAGCAGAGTTGATTTGCCGTTCTTTCAGTTCGATAAAAGCCGGTTCTAATGCTTCCCATTTTATTTCTAAATCAGCCGGAATGTATTTTCTTTCTTTTTTCGCTATCATGATCAATATTTAACGCTACTAAGTTAAATACAGTTCATGTTGTTTTAAATTCTTATTTAGCATTGCGTTTATTGTAGAAGGATTGACTTAAAAAGTGTATTCCCTCGTGATAAGAAGTCGGATTTATTCCAAAAGCTTTTTCAAATTTATCGGAGTTAAAGTTGTAATCGTACTGATATTGGTAATACATTTCTACAGTTCCTTTTACAACCGGGTTAAATAATCCTACCAGTTGCAGCATCAGTTTATTTATTTTCGTAAATTTTGGATGCTTGTTGAAAATATCGGCAGCAAGCCGAATAAATTCCTTTCCTTTTATTGCGGGTGCTGTAGGCAAATGCCAAATCTGGTTATCGCTTTTCGGATTTTGCCCCAATAAATACATGCCTTTAGCTGCATCGGGAACGTATGTAAAGGAATGTAAGGTATTGACATTACCGATCCATTGCGGAGTTTGGTTATTAGAAAGTTTATCTAAAACCATCATGTCAAAGAAACTATTCATGGAATCTGTAGCACCGTAAAAATCAGCCCCACGTGCTATACTGGCACGTAGGTTACCGGCTTTAACTTCCTGCATTAGGGTATCGGCAATTTTTGCCCTGATTTCGCCTTTAACGCTTGACGGGTTGTAAGGAGTAGTCTCAGTCATCGGGCCTTTTACCCGGCCATACATGTATACATTGTCAAAAAAAATCAGTCGGGCATTATTTTCTTTAGCCGCATTAATTACATTTTTAATAATAATGGGCCATTGCTGTCTCCATATTTCTTTATCGTACTTTAAACCCGCACACAAATAAATTACAGATGAGCCCTTAACGGCTGAAGAGATTTCAGAGAAGTTTAATAAATCGCCTTTCTTCCAGGTGGTATTGCCTCTTGTTGCAATTTCTCTGCGGCTAATTAAACGAACAGTTTCCGTTGTTTTTGATAGTTCGCGTGTCAACGCATTGCTGATTGGTCCGCCTGCTCCTAATATGGTATGCATAATTTTTTGTTTTGATTTGATTCAAAAGTAGTTGGAGCAATTTGGCTAAAACGTTAACAAAAGATAAGAATTTGAAAGGGAACTAAAATTGAATGTAGAAGGAGCCTTACTCTAAAGCGCCGTTTACAAGCAATCCCGAAGCTGGTTCCAGAATCCGTTTTCGTATCCGCGAAAGCGAAACAGGGGTAATGCCTAAGTAATTTGCTATATAATGCTGTGGAATACGTTTAAGAATATTTCTGCCATACTGAAGAAGCTGGAGATAACGTTCTTCAGGAGTTTGAGTGACGAAAGAAAATACACGGTCATCGTAACAACAGAGAAGTTCTTCAGCTACAAGGCGGCCGAATCGTTCCATTTTATAGTTAATAAGCGGGTTATTTAAAAGTTGTCCAAGGGCATTTTTAGAAAAAATAATTATTTCAGTATTTTCCAGCGCTTCGATATAACAATTGGAAGGATTTTGGTTCAGAAAGCTTTTATACGAGCTTATGAGTTCGTTTTCCAGGCAAAAATAACCGGTTATTTCCTGGCCGTCCTTAATATGGTAGATGCGTACTGATCCTTCTAAAATGAATCCAACTTCTGTACAGACTTTACCTGTTTCGACAAAATTTTCCTTTTTCTTTATGCTTTTCAGCTGAAGAAAGCTTTGAAATATAGCCCACTCCTCCTCTGTAAAAGTTACATATCGGGTTAAAAAGGCCCTGTAAATCTCCAGCTGGCGTTCTGTTACTATTTTCATAGATAGGAGTTTTAGAAATTACTTCTAAAATAAGCATCCAAAAGAAAACAAACAGCAAAAATAACGGAGGCAATGCCATTGGTTGTCCCAAATGCAAGGTTTACCTTACTTAAATCGGTAGGTTTTACAAGGCTGTGCTGGTAAATCAACAACCCGATAAAGAAAATAACTCCTGCTATATAAAACCAGCTTAATGGAGCATAGAATAAAGGCAGAATAACAAAAATGACGGAAAATATGTGCAGAACAGAAGAAACTGTAAGCGCTTTTTTTCGACCTAGCCAGGCCGGAATAGAATGCAGATTTTCCTGTTTATCGAATTCATCGTCCTGCAAGGCGTAAATAATATCAAAACCACTTACCCAGCATAATACTGCAAGGGAGAAAAAGACTGGCAGTAAATTGAATTCTCCTGCAACAACTAGATAAGCACCGATCGGAGCCAGCCCTAAACCCGTACCCAGCACAATATGGCAAAGCGGTGTAAACCTTTTAGTATAACTGTAACCTAAAACTGTTGCCAGTGCTACGGGCGATAAATAAAAACAAAGAGTATTGATAAAGTAAGTAGTAGAAATAAACAGAAGGCAATTGATCAGCGTGAAAATAAGTGCGTTTTTTGCCGGAATCCTTCCCGCAGGGATATCACGAATGACCGTACGTGGATTTTTGGCATCAAAATCCCTGTCGAGATACCTGTTAAAAGCCATGGCCGAATTACGGGCAAATACCATGCAAAGGACCATCAGTATCAATTTACTCAGGCTGAATGTATGATCGGTAGTGGTAACAGCAAGAAAAAAGCCGATAAAGGCAAACGGCATTGCAAAAATAGTATGAGCAAACAGAACGAGCGAAAGGTATTTTTTCATTGTTTTTTAATGTTCCCTTTTATTGATTCTTTTTTTGTTGTACACCTTATTAACTTTCCAATGGAGAAATGAATTTGTTATTGATATCTTCTATAAAAGCAAGTACTTCTTCACGGCCCTGTTGAGTTTCGGAAGAAGTAATAAATGCGGCTGGAAATTCTTCAAAGAACTGCAGTAACGCCTTTTTAAACTTCTCTGCGTTTTGCTGAGTTTTTAAAGCGGACTGCTTATCCGATTTAGTAAAAATCAGAACAAAGGGAATTCCCTGTTCGCCAAGCCAGAAACAAAAATCAAGATCAACTTTTTGCGGCTCTAGCCTGCTGTCAATTAAAACAAATACACATTGTAAGCTTTCCCGGTTTTTAAGATAGAAACGGATAAATCTTTCCCAGTCATTTCTGTTACTTCTGGAGGTTTTTGCATAACCATATCCGGGCAGGTCTACCAGGTACCAGTTTTCATTTATCAAAAAATGATTGATAAGCTGTGTTTTTCCCGGTGTTTGCGACGTTTTTGCCAGGCCTTTTTTCTGAGTAAGCATGTTTATCAGAGACGACTTGCCAACATTCGATCTTCCGATAAAAGCATATTCAGGTAATGCCGGTGGCGGAAGCTTATCTGTTCGTGTATTGCTGCACTTAAATTCAGCCGATTTTATAATCATTGATACAAAGGTAGAAATTAGTTCTGAGAGCAGAGAGCAGAGCACATTATGTCAAATAGCGAACTTTAAGCTTCTGGCTCTCCACTTTTACCTTTCACCTCCAACCTTTTACCTTATCTTTGCTTCATTATGCCAGAAACAGTTACTCCGTATAAAGATCCGAATGCTACTAAAAAAGAACAGGTAGCGAGTATGTTTAACAATATTTCGAAAACGTACGATTTTTTAAATCATTTTTTGTCTTTAGGCATTGATGTAATCTGGCGTAAAAAGGCTATCAGGGAATTAGTAAGTACAAAGCCGCAAAAAATTCTGGATGTGGCTACAGGAACTGGCGATTTTGGGTTTGAAGCCATCCGGATATTGAAACCTGAGAAGATAATCGGGGTAGATATCTCCCGGGGAATGCTGGATGTAGCTGCAGAAAAGATCCGAAAGCGCAACCTGCAGCAAATTTTTGAAGTGCAGCTGGGAGATTCGGAAAAACTTTTATTTGAAGACAATACCTTCGACGCCATTACTGTAGCTTTTGGTGTGCGAAATTTTGAAAACCTTGAAAAAGGTTTAGAAGACATGCACCGGGTATTAAAATCAGGAGGGAAAGTAGTAATCCTCGAGTTTTCAAAGCCGCGGGTATTCCCGGTAAAGCAGCTGTATAATTTCTATTTTCACTATATTACACCTGGCATCGGCAAGTTGTTTTCAAAAGACAGCAGCGCCTATTCTTATTTGCCAGAATCTGTTGAAGCATTTCCGGATGGAAAAAAATTTACTGCTTTAATGGAAAAAGTAGGCTATAAAAATACCAGAAACCGCCCTCTGGCGTTTGGTATCTGTTCTATTTATACAGGAGTTAAATGATAAAACGCTTTACGCTGATAGCGATTCTTGTATTGATGCGTTTGTCCTTGTTTGCACAGAACTGGGGAGGAGGAGTTGATAACGAACTGCTCCATTTCGGATTTACTTTTCAATACATTAGCTCTGAGTATAAAATATTGAAAAAGAAGGACTGGCGTGCTCCTTTTACAGACCCCGAAACCAATGCACTGGTTTCAGATTCACTTTACTCGATCAGTTCGCCTCCAACTCCCGGCTTCGGTTTAGGTTTTGTAAGCGACCTCGCTTTGGGCGATCATGCCAATCTTCGTTTTACACCGGCAATGGTATTTACGGACAGGTTGCTGGACTATAATTACCTTGATACCACTCAATTCAGGCAGAAGAAAGTTTCCGCTACCATGATCGATCTGCCCATTGGAATAAAGCTAAAATCTGACCGCAGGAATAACTTCAGGGCATACCTGATCGGGGGATTAAAATATTCGGTAGATATTATTTCTAAAAAGAAAACCAACGATGAGGGGCTGGATTTTTCAGAGAAGTTTGTAAAAAATAAACGTGGAATTTTATCGTACGAAGCTGGTATAGGCTTCGATTTTTATTTTGAATTTTTTAAGCTTTCTCCTGAAATTAAGCTTTCTAACTCAGTAAACAGCGTGTTGAAATCCGAAGTAAATCCTTATTCATCTCCCCTGGATAAACTTTTTCTTAGAAATTTGCAGTTTAGTCTGTATTTCGAGTAAAATATTCTCTTTTTTCAATTCCTGTTTTGATAGCTAAAAAAATGTAATTTCGAAAAGTAAAACTTGTTATGTCCAGAATTGCACTGATTACAGGGGCCACAGCCGGGATTGGCGAAGCATGTGCTCATACCTTTGCTTCAAATAATTTCAATCTTATTTTAACCGGCAGAAGAGCTGACCGGCTAAAAAAGCTTTCTGATGATCTGGAAAAAACGTATCCTGTTAAAACAATAAGCTTAAATTTTGACGTTCGTGATAAAGCCGCAGTTCAGGCTAATCTGGATCAGCTGCCCAAAGAATGGAAAAAAGTAGATGTACTGATTAATAACGCCGGTTTAAGTCAGGGGCTTGATCCGATAGATGAAGGCAGTACCGATGATTGGGATGTGATGATTGATACAAACATTAAAGGATTATTGTATGTAACTAAAATAGTATCGCAATGGATGGTTGAACGAAAGTTGGGCCATATTATTAATTTGGGATCAATTGCCGGGAAAGAAGTTTATCCGAAAGGAAACGTATATTGTGCAACCAAACATGCTGTGGATGCTTTGAATAAAGCAATGCGTATTGATTTATTACCTTATGGAATTAAAGTAACAGGAATCCATCCCGGGGCGGTAGAAACGGAATTTTCGGAAGTGCGTTTTAAAGGCGATAAACAGCGGGCTGGAAAAGTGTATGAAGGGTTTGAACCATTAATTGCTGCTGATATAGCTGAAACAATATGGTTTGCCGTAAACAGGCCTGCCCACGTAAATATAAATGAACTGGTAATAATGCCTGCAGCCCAGGCAACAGCTACAAATATCAGGCGTGATTAAGTTAAAAAGGATAATTTTGCACAACAATTAAGCAATACAACAATAAAATCTAAATGTCATTACAACAAAAAATAGATCAGGATATAAAAGGAGCAATGCTGGCAAAAGATGAGGCTCGTTTACGCGGGTTGCGTGCTGTTAAAGCGGCTCTTTTACTGGCCAGAACCGAGAAAGGGGCTTCAGAGGATTTAAGTGAAGAAACCGAAATCCGGGTGCTTCAAAAATTAGTAAAACAACGTAAAGAATCGGCAGAAATATATAAAACGCAAAACCGGGAAGATCTTTATAAAGTGGAGATAGAAGAACAGGAAGTAATTGAAGCATACTTACCTAGGCAAATGGATAAAGAAGAGATTAAAAATTATATCTCAGAAATTGTTTCGCGTACAGGAGCCTCCAGTATAAAAGATATGGGGAAAGTGATGGGGCTGGCTAATAAAGAATTAGCAGGAAAAGCAGATGGCAAGGCTATTTCTGAAGTTGTAAAAGAATTGCTATCGTAAAATTATTTGTTGTTTCTTTGTTATAATCGCAGTACTGTTTTACATACAATTAATTATTTTTAATTTTTTTACCAATCGTTAATAACATTTGCATAGTCTCAAATAATCTATGGAGTTTACAGTAAAAGAAGAAAATGGGTTTAAATACATCGAAGAAGGCGAGGGCCAGGTACTGTTGTTGCTTCATGGTTTAATGGGTGCTTTAAGCAATTGGGAAAGCGTTGTTGTTAATTTCAGAACACGTTACCGTATCATCATTCCCATGCTGCCCATTTATGAAATGCCATTATTAACAACAGGCGTAAAAAGTTTAGCCAAACATGTTCATAAATTTATACGTTTTAAAAAATTAGATCAGGTAACCCTTTTAGGAAACTCACTGGGCGGCCATGTAGGTTTGGTATTAACGCTGGCACATCCCGAAGAAGTGAAAGCACTTGTTCTTGCAGGAAGTTCCGGTTTGTATGAAAATTCTTTTGGCGGCTCTTTTCCACGCAGAGAAAGCTATGACTTTATTAAGGAAAAAACAGAATTTACCTTTTACGACCCTAAAACAGCTACAA
Organism: Rubrilithobacter danxiaensis; assembly: GCF_047272945.1. Taxonomy (NCBI): domain Bacteria; kingdom Pseudomonadati; phylum Bacteroidota; class Sphingobacteriia; order Sphingobacteriales; family Sphingobacteriaceae; genus Rubrilithobacter; species Rubrilithobacter danxiaensis. The sequence continues at coordinate 347,162 of NZ_JBKOPS010000003.1, read as the reverse complement.
AGGAATTGGTTGACGAGGTTTTTGAAACAGTAAACGACCGTAACAGGGTAATACGGATACTCGCAATGGCAAAATCAGCAATCCGGCATAATATGGCAAAAGAATTGCATAAGATAACTATACCGGTCTCTTTAATTTGGGGGAAAAATGATCGTGTTACTCCTCCGGAAGTTGCGCAAGAGTTTCACCAGTTGTTGCCAAATTCAGAGTTAAACTGGATTGATAAATGCGGCCATGCACCTATGATGGAGCAGCCCGAAGAGTTTAATATGTATCTGGACAAGTTTTTAAACCGCATATTGCTTAAATAAATGGTTGCACGCGAATTATTATCAGATAGCATTCCACCGTTAAAAACTTCTGACTCCGTTCAGAAAGTTTTTGACAGGATGGCTGAATTTCGCGTAAGCCATTTGCCGATAGTGGATGACAAGCAGTTTCTGGGTCTGATTTCAGATGAGGATATTATTGAAGTTCCGGATTATCAAACTGCTGTCGGCGAACTGACATTGTCTTTAAATAACGTTTGTGTTAACGCTGAGCAGCATATATATGATGCTATTCGAACCTCCTATGAGAAGAAGTTAAGTGTAATTCCTGTTTTAGACGAGCAGAAGAATTACCTGGGTCTGATTTCTCTTAATTCTTTGGTTGAATACATGGCAACTCTTACTTCAGTTAAAGAGCCTGGTGGAATAATTGTGCTGGAGATCAGCAGCCGCGAAAATTCCTTGTCGCATATTTCACAGATTGTAGAATCAAATAATGCCCAGATTTTAAGTTCCTATATTCAATCATTTGCTGATTCTACCCGTCTGGAAGTAACATTGAAAGTTAACCTTCTGGACTTAACAGCCATTGTTGCGTCTTTTCAACGGTATAATTACATAGTTAAAGAAACTTTTCAGGATATTAAAGCGGATACGGGCCATACAGATCGTTATGATCAGTTAATGAATTATCTCGGTATTTAGGTACTAGTGCCCGGACAACTTCGATAAATAAATTTGGATGAAAATCGCAATCTACGGCCGTCAATTCAGCGATACAGCTCTTCCCTACGTTCAGCAGATATTTGATTACATGGGATTATACTCCATAGATCTGTATGTATTTGATAAATTCAGCCAGTTCATTGCAGGAAAGGTTTATTTCCCTAAAAAGCTTCATATATTCAGAACTTATGAGGAGTTAAAAGGACAGGTAGATGTTTTATTGTCATTAGGCGGAGACGGAACTTTACTGGATACTGTGTCGCTTGTACGCGATTCGCAAATTCCTATCATCGGTATAAATTTTGGCAGGCTTGGGTTTTTAGCTACTATAAATAAAGATGATATAAAATCAGCAATACAAAGCCTGGTAAACAGGGAATTTACCTTAGATAACAGGGACTTGATACGTGTAGATTCGGAACGCAATTTATTTCAAAATGAAAATTTCGCTCTGAACGATATCACCATTCATCGCCGGGATAATTCTGCAATGATGACCATTCATGCCTTTCTTAATGGTGAATATCTGAATTCTTACTGGGCAGATGGATTAATTGTTGCAACACCCACTGGCTCTACTGCTTATTCGTTAAGCTGCGGCGGCCCAATTATTTTTCCTCAATCAGAAAACTTTGTAATTACACCCATTTCTCCTCATAATCTGAATGTAAGGCCGGTTGTGATTTCAGATTCCAACGTCCTTTCGTTTGAAATTGAAGACCGCAGCTCAAAATATCTTTTATCCTGCGACTCAAGAACTGAAGTTATCGACAGTTCTCTTAAGTTCAGCATTCGTAAAGCCGATTTCAACATAAACCTGGTACGCTTAAATAATGAAACTTATTTATCAACTTTGAGGAATAAGTTGCTTTGGGGAATAGATGCCCGAAACTATTAAAACATGCTGCGGTTTTTTTGCCTGAGTTCAATCTGTGTCTTCCTGCTGAATCCTGTTTTTGCACAAAGCTGGGAGATGGGTGGCTTTTTGGGTAGTTCGGCTTATATGGGAGATTTAAATCCGGTAACTCCATATAAAGTAAAAGATATTTCTTTAGGCGGCCAGCTTAAATGGAATATCGACCCTTACTGGTCCATAAAATTGGGTTTTATGCATGGCAAGATCCAGGCAGCAGATTCGCTTTCAAAAAACGAACATTTTAAAGAAAGAAACCTTAGTTTTTATTCGCCGGTGGATGAGGTGTCTTTACAGTTAGAGTTTAATTTTTTTAACTATATACCTTCTGTTAGTAAAAAAAGGTATTCTCCATACCTGTTTACCGGCATAGGAACCGTAATTTTTAATCCTAAAACCAAATTGAACGGAGATGAGTATGAACTGAATTTATATGGTACAGAAGGACAGGATATTCAAAATCCGTATAAAACATATGCGTTGTCAGTTCCTTTTGGTGCAGGTGTAAAATATAATATCACCGGTAAATGGAACCTAATAGGCGAAATAGGTTATCGTACCGCTTTTACCGATTATCTGGATGATGTCAGCAACATTTATCCCAATTATTCAACCTTAATAAATCCCACTGCGGTAGCTTTATCAGATAGGTCTGCAAGTCATATCGGCATAACCGGTACCCAGAGGGGCGATTTCAGGAAACGGGATACTTATATGTTTGTGGGTTTTAGCCTTACCTACACGTTCCTGTCGGATAAATGCTATAATTTTTAAATCTTAAAAGTATTTATATTTAAAGAAAATTAAGTAGAACTTAACTGACACCGTTCAGGTAATTGCTCTATAACTTGATTTTCAATTATCTAATAGAAAAGCTGCAATTTATTTTACCTTTGCAGGTTTTAAACCTGGAGATATGCCAGTAGTCTTACATTTTTGATCTCTCCTTGAATAAGGAATATACTATCAGATGAGTTTAAAGGAGCAAATTGATACAAAAAGGTTGCCACAGCACGTAGCTGTAATTATGGATGGCAATGGCCGGTGGGCAAAAGAGAAGGGTAAACTTCGTGTTTTTGGGCATCAGAACGGGGTTGCTGCAGTCCGCGATACGGTAGAAGGTGCTGTAGAAATAGGGATCCCTTACCTCACATTATATGCCTTTTCTACCGAAAACTGGAATCGGCCTAAACTGGAAGTTACTGCTTTAATGGAATTGCTTGTATCTACAATAAATAAGGAAACAAAGACCTTGATGGAGAACGAAGTCCGTTTAAATGCGATCGGCGACTTAAAACAGCTACCTTCAAAATGCGCCAGGCAATTGCAGGAGGCTATTAACAAAACTGCCAATAATAAACGCTGTACCCTTACGTTAGCCTTAAGTTATAGTTCAAGATGGGAAATTACAGAAGCTGCAAAAAAACTTGCTGCCGAAGTGAAGGAAGGGAAAGTGAATGCTGAGGATATAACAGAGAAATTATTTTCATCTTATCTTACTACCGCAAATATTCCTGATCCGGAGTTAATGATTCGTACCAGCGGAGAGTTCAGGATCAGTAACTACCTTTTATGGCAGCTTGCTTATGCTGAACTGTACTTTACACAAAAATTGTGGCCTGATTTCCGCCGGGAAGATTTATTTAAGGCCGTAATTGATTTTCAGGGCAGAGAGCGCCGTTTTGGCTTAATCAGCGAACAATTGAACTAATTTTACTTTTAACAAATTTTAACAACTGATACAGTTAATTTAGCAGCGTAAATTTTATAAATGAATAAGTTTTTAATTACTTTATATTTCCTGGTTATAGGTACAGTTGGAATGGCGCAGATCAGGCTTCCGCAGTCGGGCAACTCGCTGCGTACAACATCTGCCGCCGATACCTTAAGTTACCTGAATCCGAAAGAATTTACCATCGGCGGTACAAGTATCAGTGGGGTGCAATACCTGGATACTGCTATCCTTGTTCAAATTTCCAAATTAAATAAAGGCGATAAAATTATTGTTCCCGGAGATGCTACATCTAACGCAATTAAAAATTTATGGTCGCAGGGTTTATTTGATGACGTTCAGCTAAACATTAAAGAGATCAGAGGCGACTCTATTTTCTTCAATATTAATGTAGTGGAAAGGCCGCGGTTAACACGTATTGAACTGAAAGGCCTCAAGAAAAGCGAAAAGGAAGAAGTCCAAAAGAAATTAAGCGATAAAACAGGCAAAATCGTTAATGAAAACCTGATCAACACTACTACGAATACTATTAAAAAGTTTTTTACAGAGAAAGGCTTCCTCTTTACGGATGTTGAAATCAAACAGCGTAAAGACGAATCTGAACCTAATAGCGTGGTACTTGAAGTTACCGTTGATAAACATTCAAAAGTACGGGTAAACAGCATTGCTTTTGAAGGAAATAAAAACTTCAGCGATAGAAAGCTTCGTAAGTTCTTTAAGAAAACCAAGCAGAAAGAATTTTATAAGATTTTCGGAACTCCTAAGTTTTTACGTGAGAAATACGAAGAAGATAAAGAGCGGTTGATAACTAAAATGCAGGCCAAAGGGTATCGCGACGCCGAAATTCTAAGTGATACAATAATTCCTCACAATAAAAAAACGGTAGATATAAAAATTAAGCTGCACGAAGGTCCGAAGTATTATTTCGGTAATATTGAATGGGCCGGTAATGCAAAATATCCTACCAAAGTTCTGGAAACTATCCTTGGAATTCAGAAGGGGGATGTTTTCAGTGAAGAGAAGCTTGAAAAAAAACTACGGGGGTCGCCGAGTGGCGATGATGTTTCATCACTTTATTTAAACGATGGGTATCTTACATTTAACGTAAACCCCGTACAGACAAAAGTTTACGGCGATACGATTGACTTAGAACTTCGTATGTATGAGGGTCCTCAGTACACGGTAAATAAAATAATTTTAAAGGGTAACGATATTACAAATGATAAAGTTGTAAGAAGAGAGATCCGTACCAAGCCCGGACAGAAATTTTCGAAAGAAGCTGTAGTTCGTACCACCCGTGAGATTGCTACATTAGGCAACTTTGACGAGGCAAAAACGGATGTTAAACCAATTCCTAACCCTTCTGACGGAACTGTTGATATTGAATATACGGTAGCAGAAAAACCTTCAGATCAGATAGAATTATCAGGTGGTTTTGGCGGAGGAAGAATTATTGGTACGCTGGGTTTAACGTTTAACAACTTTTCTGCCCGTAACCTGTTCAATTTTAAAGAATGGAAACCGCTTCCAAAAGGCGATGGCCAAAAGCTGAGTATTCGTGGGCAAACAAACGGTAGAGCGTATCAATCATACAGTTTCTCTTTTTCAGAACCATGGCTTGGCGGTAAAAAACCGGTTTATTTCGGAGTAAGTGTATTTACTTCGCTGCAATCCAACGATTTTTATAATAACATGCCGGAGGAGAATTTGTACCGGATCAGGCTGAACGGTGTTACAGTTAGTTTAGGGCAGCGCTTAAAATGGCCAGATGATTATTTCCAGATAAGCCACTCTATAAACATACAGGAATACCGATTAAAGAATTACCCCTATTTAGTAAATTTCAGGAACGGAAGTTCATATAACTTCAACTTAACCCAGGAGATTTCAAGAAATTCACTGGATCAGCCGATATTTCCAACCAGCGGTTCAAATCTGCGGTTAACTATACAGGCTACTCCTCCGTATTCGTTGTTTAACAATATCAATTACCGTACAGCATCAGATAAGGACCGGTATAAATTTACCGAGTATTATAAAATGAAATTTGATGCTCAATGGTATCAGCGTATTTACGGGAAATTAGTATTAAAAGCCCAGTCGCAGTTCGGATTTTTGGGAAGGTACAATACGGCTGCTGCCGAACCTGTGTTTGAACGGTTTAAACTTGGAGGTGACGGAATGCAGGGATTCGATTATCTTAAAAGCTCGGAAATCATAGCGTTAAGAGGATATGAAAACGGTTCGGTAATACCAATAGGTTCCGATCCTGATATTGCCAGAGAATCGGGAAGTCCGATTTACAGTAAATATATTTTAGAATTGCGCCATCCGGTAGCAGATACCCAACAAGCTAAGATTTACCTTTTAGCATTTGCCGAAGGAGGTAACACATGGAACACCTTCAAAGATTTTAATCCTTTTAATGTAAGGCGGTCAGTTGGTGTGGGAGCGAGAGTTTTCTTACCTATATTTGGATTGCTGGGTATTGATTATGGTTATGGATTCGACAGAATTCCCGGATTGCCCGATGCAAACAAAGGCCAGTTTCATTTCAGTATAGCACAACAGATGGGCGGATTTAATTAAGAAGAACATGAAAAAAGCAGTATTAACTTTCGCATTTATACTTTTTGCAACGGTTGCCTCTTTTGCGCAGCGGTTTGCTTATGTGGATACAGAATATATCCTAAAACATATTCCCGAATACTCTTCGGCCCAGAAACAGCTTGATGCGCTTTCACAGCAATGGCAGAAAGAAGTTGATACGCGGTTTGCGGAGATAGAAAAATTATACAAAGCTTACCAGGCAGATCAGGTTTTACTTACACCTGAATTACGAAAGAAAAGAGAGAATGAAATAGTAGAAAAGGAAAAGGCTGCTAAAGAATTTCAACGCATTAAATTTGGTTTTGAAGGCGATTTGTATAAAGAGAGAGTTCGGTTGATTCAACCTATACAGGAGCGGGTAGCTAAAGCAGTGCAGGCAGTTGCAGAAGGACAGCAATTGGATGTGATCATGGACAAAAGCAATCAGTCGGCCTTACTGTTGTATGCAAGTTCACGTCTGGATAAAAGCAATGACGTAATTGTTCGTTTAGGTTATAAACCCGGAACTTTTGCCGAATAAGAAAAAAGTAGTAAATTTAAATTTGCAAAATATACAATTGAATTAAGGAAAAGAGGAATCATCATGAGCCCTGATTTTTTAAAAAATAAGACAAATCAGCATTCATGGTAACTTTATTACAGTTAAAAAAACACGATTATTAAAAATGAAAAATTTAGTTAAAGTAGCAGTAGTAGCGGCAGGATTGTTTTTAGCAGGGAATACTGTAAATGCTCAGCAAAAGTTGGCGCACATTAATTCAGCAGAATTATTGCAGGCTATGCCTGAAATGAAATCAGCTGATGCAAATTTTCAGACTTTTCAGAAACAAAAGCAAACTCAGTTGGAGCAGATGGATGCTGAACGCCAGAAAAAAATAGCCGCATTTAATGATAAATACAAAACATTAAGTGAGGCCAATAAAGAAGTGCTTGGAAAAGAGTTGCAGACATTGCAAACCGAGATCCAGGATATGGAAAAAAGAATAGACGAAACTCAGCAAAAAGCTCAGGAAGAATTACAGGCTAAGCGTACCACTTTATACCAGCCGGTGTTTACCAAAGCAGAAACCGCGGTTAAAGCAGTAGCAAAAGAAAAAGGATATGCCTATGTTTTTGACGTTTCGCAGCCAGGCGTAGTTTATTTTGAAGGCGGAGATGATCTTTTAGCTGCTGTGAAAGCTAAATTAGGGATTCCTGCAACTAATACAACTTCAGCAGCTCCGGCAGCGTCTAAAAAGTAAACAGGTTTAAGGATATATGAAAGCGGCTTTGGGCCGCTTTTTTTATTTATAAAGTTTTGTATTTAATTTGAATAAAATGATACAATAGCGACGCTTTTGCGTATAATATTGCAATAAAACGCAGACTATTATGTAAGTTTGCAAAAAGGATTATGAATTGAATTTCTATCTGCTATATATACTTGTTGCAGCAGTTTTATTTTCTTTCACTGCTATTTTCGCCTTGTTTGCGGTATATGCAGAGAGAAAGATATCTGCTTTTATACAAGATCGGCTTGGGCCTATGGAAACCGGAAAGTTTGGAACCTTACAGGCTTTTGCAGATATTTTAAAATTACTTCAAAAGGAATTCATTGTTCCTTCAGTTTCTGATAAGATTTTATTTGGTTTTGCGCCTGTTATTATTTACGCCTCAGTTTACCTCGGTTTTGCAGCTTTGCCATGGGCGCCGGGTGTAGCGGCGTCCTCATTAAATCTTGGGATCTTTTACATTTTTGCTATTATATCTGTAGAAACTGTAGGTATTTTAATGGCTGGGTGGGGTTCAAATAATAAATATGCGCTTTTAGGGTCAATGCGATCCATTGCCCAGATCGTTTCGTATGAGATTCCTGCCGGAATTGCAATTATTTCTGCCATCATGATCTCACAGTCATTGAATCTGCAGGAGATAACAATAAGTCAGGGAATTTTATCTGCGGAAAGAATAAAATTTATCGGAATCTGGGATGTATCAAAGGTTGGCGGATTTCTTGCCTGGAATGTTTTTCAGGCCCCGCATTTAATAATAGCATATATAATTTATTTTATTGCATCGCTTGCTGAATGTAACCGGGCTCCGTTTGATATTCCTGAAGCAGAATCTGAATTGGTAGCGGGTTTTCATGTCGAATATTCAGGCCTTCGCTTCGCTTTTGTTTTTCTTGCCGAATATTCAATGATGTTTTTAGTTGGCATGATCGGCGTAGTGCTGTTTCTTGGGGGCTGGAATACACCCTTGCCGAACATTGGCTCGCTTAAGCTGGCCGATTGGACAACCGGAATAGGTTGGGGCATTTTCTGGGGAATGTTAAAAGCTTTGATGGTGGTAGGTGTTCAGATCTGGATCAGGTGGACATTGCCGCGATTCAGGGTAGATCAGTTGATGAATTTTAGCTGGAAAGTATTAACTCCGCTTGCTTTCGGATGCATGCTTATATCAGGCATCTGGAGATTAATGGTGATGTAATTAGCTATGGGAATTCTTGGGAAAAGTTTTTCTGGATTTGTAACTGCATGGAAAGGGTTAATGCTTACCATGAAGCACCTTTTTTCTGCAAGAAAAAGCCGCGAAATTAAAGGAATACAAAGCGATAATTATTTTGCTCAGCAGGAGGGGATTGTTACAGTTCAATATCCCGCTCAAAAAATACCCGTCCCGGAAGTTGGAAGGTACCAGTTGGATGTGGAAATCGACGATTGTATTGTGTGCGATCTCTGTGCGAAGATTTGTCCTGTAGATTGTATAGAAATTGAAAGCATAAAAGCAACAGAAGCAATAGGACAGACTTCGGATGGTACTACTAAACGTCTGTATGCCGCAAAGTTTGATATTGATATGGCCAAATGCCTTTACTGCGGGCTCTGTACCGTAGTATGTCCTACAGAGTGCATTACCATGACCAATACTTACGACCGAAGCGTTGCAAACGTACGTGATTTGATTTACCAGTTTTCTGATATGAGCCCTGAAGAAGCAGAAGAGAAAAGAAGGGCACTTGAGAAACAAATGGAAGAGCGTAAGGCAGCTAAAGAAGCGGCATTGAAATCTTCGCAACAAACAAAAAAAGACGAATGAACATTCCTTTAGAGTCGCTATCTTTTTATGTTTTAGGCATTCTTGCTATTAGTTCTGCACTGATGGTGGTAAGCAGTAATAACCTGGTGCGTTCTATCTTTCTTTTTTTTGTTACTTTGTTTTCACTGGCAGGCTTATATGTATTCGCCCTGGCCGATTTTGTAGCAATTACACAAGTTGTAATATACGTTGGCGGAGTACTTGTACTCATGCTTTTTGCTTTTTTGTTATCGAATAAAGAATTGTTAAATGATCTGCAACTGCTTAAAGTAAAAGCTGTGCGGTTGCGCCATATGCCCGGGATACTAGTAGCATTGCTTTTTCTGCTGATATTAGTCCGGGTTATTATTGATGCTGATATTTCTGGCTTAAGCTGGATAAATGCCGCTTCTGAAAACAATATCCTTAAGCCTACCGATAATACCGTGCATCAATTAGGTATCAACCTGATGACAAAATATCTTTTACCTTTTGAGATTGTATCGGTTCTCTTGTTAATGGCCTTAATAGGAGCTGCACATATTGCCAGAAAGGAACACAGATTATGATATCATTGTCGCATTTCATGTTTATAAGCGCTGCTCTGTTTTGTATCGGGATTTATGCTGTACTTACAAAAAGAAATGCTTTGTATATTCTTATCGGGATAGAATTTATTATAAACGCGGCTGTATTAAATCTGGTTGCATTTAGCAGGTATGATAAAACAAATACAGGCGGACAAATATTTGCATTATTTGCTATTGTGCTTGCTGCTGCGGGTGTCGCTGTAGCTTTGGCAATTATTTTAAATGTATATAAACAGTATAAAACGATTGATCCTACTAAAATTGATAATTTAAGAGATTAGACTTGGAAGAACTATTTACTCAAAATGAATTGAGCATACTTGCACTGATTGCAGCAGTTTTGCCACTCCTTTCCTTTCTGCTGATATTATTCTTTTCCAGGCCGGGAAAAGGAGCTTTTTTAGCTATCCTGTCCATCTCTATTAGTTTTATCCTTGCGTCTTTAATATTTTTTAATATCTGGAACAAGGAAAGTGTACATCAAAATATAGATTGGGTTACAATCGGTCAGGTTAAGATAACAGCAGGTATCTATTTGAATAACCTTTCTGCCCTGATGCTGATACTTATTCCCGGTATTGCTTTATTAGTTCATATTTACTCTCTTCAGTACATGAAGAACGATCCCTATCTTCATCGTTACTGGGCTTACCTGGGTTTGTTCTGTTTTTCAATGATGGCCCTGGTAATAACAAGCAATCTGTTGCTTGTTTATATGTTCTGGGAGCTCGTCGGATTTTCGTCTTATCTTCTTATCGGATTTTGGTTTACTAAAGAAACTGCCGTTCAGGCTAATAAGAAAGCGTTTATTGTTAACAGAATTGGTGATTTAGGCTTCCTTATTGGAATTATGATCCTGCTTTCACAATTCCATACACTTGATATCAGGGAATTATTTTCAGATACAGGGCTTGTTAAGCAGGCGGTTGTAGCAAATGGAATCTGGTCAAGTACTGTCAATTCAATGCCGGAAATCTGGGTAACTGCTGCCGGTGGTGCTTTGTTTTTTGGTGCAGTTGCTAAGTCTGCTCAGTTTCCTCTTCACACCTGGCTGCCGGATGCAATGGAAGGTCCCACAGCTGTTTCTTCTCTCATTCATGCCGCTACGATGGTTGCTGCGGGCGTTTTTTTAGTAGCACGTATTTATCCGGTATTCGATCCTGTAATATTAAAGGTAATAACTGTTATAGGCTGCTTTACAGCTTTTATGGCGGCTACTATTGCCCTGGTTCAAAATGATATAAAAAAGATCCTTGCATTTTCAACCATTTCGCAGTTAGGCTTCATGATGCTGGCCATGGGTATAGGTGCTTATGGTGCCGGTATTTTTCATTTAACTACTCATGCTTTTTTTAAATGTCTTTTATTTCTTGCAGCAGGATCTGTAATTCACGAGATGCAGCATGTAAAAGAAAGCACTCGCCTTGATTTTGATCACCAGGATATCAGGAATATGGGTGGCTTAAGAAAGCAAATGCCGGTAACTTTTGTTACCATGCTTATTGCTTCGCTGGCTCTTGCAGGTTTGCCTCTTACATCCGGATACTTGTCTAAAGATGCTATTCTTATTCAGTCTTTTGAATGGTCTGTTCCTCAATCGGGTGTTTTTAAGATCATCCCGTATCTGGCACTGTTTACGTCATGGCTTACTGCTTTTTATATTTCCCGTTTAATTTTTAAGGTCTTTTTCGGGAATTTTCGTTTCAATGAGCGCTTTAATCTAAACTCAACAGTGCACGAGTCGCCAAAACAAATGATTATCCCTCTTATTATTTTAGCTGTTTGCTGTCTTTATCCGCTTTTTGCTTTTAATCCTTTATTATTTGAAGATTCATGGCTGTTAAAGGGCTTACCGGTATTGGAAAGTATGGAAAGGGTAAATATATTCCACACTATTATTCCGGCTTTTGTAAACCTGTTAAGTATTATTGTAATTTATTCTACCTACATTTTATATGTAAAACGTGGAAAACTGGCATTGACTGCTGATTCATCTCTGAAAGGCTTTCTGAAAAATCAATGGTACATTAATGAATTATATAATACGGTTTTCGTGTCGGGTGTATTATTGCTTTCGCGATTGTGTTATAAATTCGATCGGATTATTGTGGATGGGATTGTAGATTTGATTGGAAAAATCGGGAGGACTTTTTCTGCTATTGCTGCCTGGATAGATTGTTATATAGTGGATGGAGCAGTAAATGGTTCGGGGTCTCTGGCAAAGCGTGTAGGAACTTTTACCCGCCATTTCCAGACAGGCAGCCTGCAGCATTATTTGATTACAATGCTTTTAGTAGTTTTAACTTTTTTTATTATTAAATATTTTAGTCCGGCGCTATGAGTGTGCTCTCTGTTCTGATATTTCTTCCCCTGCTGGCAGCATTTCTGATACTGGCGTTGCCTAAAGCATTAGATAAAACCTATAAATACGTTGCGCTGGGTGTAAGTGTTGTGCAGCTGCTTATCAGTTGTTTTATCTATAGCCGGTTCGATGCAAAAGCCGCAGGAGTTAATAAAGAGGCCGGTTTTCAGCTGGTTGAAAAACTGCATTGGATAGGGCTTGATCTTGGAAATTTAGGAAAGCTTCAGATAGATTACTTTGTAGGCATAGACGGTTTGTCAATGCCCTTTTTGTTCCTCACTTCGCTGATTATGCTGGTAGCCGTTCTCTCTTCATGGGAAATAAAGGATAATTTGAAAGGCTACTTCTCTTTACTGTTGTTACTTAACATGGCTGTAATGGGTGTATTCACTGCACTCGATTTTTTCCTGTTCTATATTTTTTACGAGTTAATGCTGCTTCCTTTGTATTTTTTAATTGGTATGTGGGGCGGTGTACGCAGAGAATATGCAGCCATCAAATTCTTTTTATATACACTATTCGGCTCTGTTTTTATGCTGCTGGTAATGGTCGGATTGTATTTTTCTGTTACCGATCCGGTTACAGGTAACCATACGTTCAGCATGATCCACATGATGGATCCGGCTAATTATGTTAACGGATCAATATTTTCTGAAATTGCCAATCAGCAGCTTTTCGGAATATCAGCCCGTGTACTTGCTTTTATTGTGCTTTTTATAGCATTTGCCATCAAAGTTCCAATTGTGCCTCTTCATACCTGGTTGCCGGACGCACACGTTGAGGCACCTACACCCGTTTCTATTATCCTTGCGGGGATACTTTTAAAAATAGGAGGGTATGGGATACTTCGCGTTTGTTATAGCATTTTTCCCGATGTAGCTGTCCAGTCTTCCTTTTGGGTAGGACTGATTGGAGTTGTTTCTATTATTTATGGGGCCTTAAATGCATTGGCGCAAACGGATCTCAAGCGACTGATCGCTTATTCTTCCGTTTCGCACATGGGTTTTGTATTGCTTGGCATTGCATCCATGACAGCGGAAGGAGTAAGTGGCGCTATGATGCAAATGATAAGTCACGGTTTCTTATCTTCTATGCTATTTTTCCTGGTAGGGGTAATTTATACACGTGTTCACGACCGTGATATTTATAATTTCCGGGGATTAGCTTTAATTATGCCCCGATATGCTGCTTTTGTAATGATCGCGTTTTTCGCTTCGTTAGGTTTGCCCGGCTTTTCTGCATTTATAGCCGAAGCATTTAGCTTAATAGGAGCATTTAACTCTTCATCTGTAAATGGATTAATACCGAGATGGATGGCCGTTTGCGGATCTGTTGGCATTTTACTTGGGGCTGCATATTTATTATGGACGTTGCAGCGAATGTTTTTTGGCCAGGCCCGTTTAATGGGAGGAGAAGAATGGCGATTGAAATTGACAGACATAAATTTTAGAGAAACTATTGCGTTGCTTCCTTTAACTATTATGGCCCTTATTTTAGGAGTTTTTCCTTCCCTGGCCTTTGATAAAATGAATACCTCAGTCGTTGAACTCGTTAAACTGGTGCTTCAGAAATAATCCATGAACAGTCTTTTAACAGATATTTCTCAGTCACTAAATAATATTCTTGCAGGTATAAGTTACTTTTTGCCCGAACTGGTATTAATTGTTTCATTTCTGGTTGTTATTGTACTTGACCTCTTTGTGAAGAAGAAATCGAATCTGCTTTTTTCTGTAGTGTTATTAGCTGTTTGCATTACGGGGTATTTTAGCTATAATCAGCTTGAACTTGTTTCTAAACCTGTTTTTCTTTTCAATTCGTCACTTTCACTTGATAAACTGGGTGTATTTTTTAAGCTGATCTTTTGCTTTGTATCGGTATTATTTGTGTTTTTTATTGATACAAGTAAAAGGTTGCAGACACATGAGAAGGGAATTGGCGATTTGTATTCTATTTTACTTGCGGTGCAGTTAGGGCTTCATTTGATGGCTATGTCTTCCAGCTTGCTGATGATCTACATTTCAATAGAAATGGTTTCCATTGGATCTTATCTTATGGTAGGATATGTGTCAGGAGAGAAGCTACAGTCGGAAGCTGCCATGAAATACGTCCTCTTTGGTTCTGTTTGTTCAGCAGTCATGCTCTATGGTATTTCGCTTATTTATGCTTTTACCGGTGGAATAACCATTTTTGAGCCTCAGTTTATAGAAAATTTAAGTAAAGTACCTGCAACAAGTTCCGGAGTTGCAATTACATTAATTTTAATTGGTATTGGATTTAAGCTTTCCTTTGTACCTCTTCATTTCTGGAGCCCTGATGTGTACCAGGGAGCTCCAACTCCGGTAACGGCATTCCTTTCTACATCACCTAAAATTGCAGGATTCGCTATTCTTATTCGCTTTTTAATGGCTTTTCAGTCCTCGGAGGCAGCGATAGATAATCTTGCATTTAATTTTAATATCGTACTTGCTCTAGTATCCTTTATCACAATGATCGTAGGCAATTTCTCTGCCTTATTGCAAAATAATGTCAAAAGAATGCTGGCTTATTCTTCAATAGGGCATACTGGTTTTATTTTAATGGGCCTTCAAAATCTTTCAAAACCTAACCTCGAGGCAGTTTTGATATACTTATTCGTCTATGCTGTAATGAATATGGCGGCTTTCATGCTGGCAAATGACATAGAAGAACAAACAGGTGCTACAGAGATCAGCCAATATCAGGGTTTGGGTAAATACATGCCGCTTCAGTTTTTTAGTTTTATACTGATTTTAATTTCATTAACAGGCTTGCCGCCTACGGGGGGATTTATAGCTAAGTTTCTTGTTTTTTCTGCGGCATTGCAGCAGTACAATGCTACTGCTTCTGTAATTATACTTATATTAATGATTACAGGGGCTGTAACAACCCTTGTTTCCCTGTTCTATTATTTTAAGATTCCTTTAAATGCTTATCTTCGGAGTGTTTCTTCTGAAATTTCAGTTTCTAATTCGAATCTGAGTTATTTTGCTTTTGTTCTCGCAGTTTTTTTAATATTTATAGGTATTTTCCCTTCATTTATCACTAATTTTATTTCTAAATAATTTTTTTGTCTTTATTATAAAGATAAACGTGCTTGTTTTTCTTGTTTTTTTATAGTTTCGCATTCAATTTCAAAGATATTTGCGGTTGGTTTTAATTTATTTTTAAGATGGCGAAGAAATTATCACGATATCCTTTTGTTCTATTAATGATTATTGTGGTTTTAGGACTTTTATTCCCATCTATACCTCATAAATCAGTTTCTCAAAATATTAATGCTGCTGATACAGCCTGGATGTTGATGTCTACAGCACTTGTTCTGATTATGACGCCGGGGCTCGCTTTTTTCTATGGGGGTATGGTGAACAAGAAAAACGTAATTTCTACTATGCTGCAAAGCTTTGTGTGTATGGTTGTTGTAACGGTAATATGGGTAGTGTTTGGTTTTAGTTTGACTTTTGGTGATAGCGTTAACGGGATATATGGTAATCCGGCTCAGTTTTTTATGATGAAAGGCGTTATTGATGGTACTCCCTGGAAATTAGCTCCCACAATTCCGCTCATAGTTTTTGCCATGTATCAGTTAAAATTTGCAATAATAACACCGGCCTTAATAACAGGAGCATTTGCAGAACGTATACGATTCATATCATATGTGCTGTTTATTTGCCTCTTCTTTGTTTTTATTTATGCACCACTGGCACATTCTACCTGGCATCCTGAAGGGTTACTTGCAAAATTTGGAGTGCTTGATTTTGCAGGCGGAACAGTGGTTCATATGTCTGCAGGATGGGCAGCTTTAGCTTCCGCGATATATCTGAAAGGGAGGAATGAGATGAGTCATTCTCCCGCAAGAATTACCTATGTAATGCTGGGTACCGGATTGTTATGGTTTGGCTGGTTTGGCTTTAATGCCGGTTCTGCATTTGCTGCTAACCAGCTTGCTGCTACTGCTTTGGCTACAACCTCTACTGCATCAGCGGCAGCCGCTCTGGCATGGATATTTTTTGATGCTATAAAAGGACGAAAACCTTCAGCTATGGGAACTTGTATTGGAGCAGTAGTCGGGCTTGTTGCTATTACACCGGCAGCAGGATTTGTAACTATTCCCCACTCACTGGTAATAGGTGTAGCTGCATCTATAATTTCTAACCTGGTTGTTGACTGGCGTACCCGTACTTCAATTGATGACACGCTGGATGTATTCCCATGTCATGGTGTTGGAGGCCTTGTTGGCATGTTCTTAACAGGTGTCTTTGCAAATAAAGCAATCAATCCCGCAAATGCTGCGGGCAACGGTCTTATTTTTGGTGAATATAATTTGTTTATAACGCAAACGCTGGCAATGATAGGCGTTTCGGCCTTTGCTTTTTTAGGCTCTCTTTTGTTGCTTAAGGTTACAGATATGATTTCTCCCTTACGTGTTTCCGAAGAGGAAGAACACATTGGTCTCGACTTAAGTCAGCACAATGAAAAACTTTAAGATATCTTATCAATTCAGGATAAAAACTTTAATTTTGCATGCTCATAATCAGGCATGAGTGAAGCAATAAAACATGAATGCGGAATCGCATTTATCCGTCTCTTAAAACCCTTATCATATTATCAGAAAAAATACGGAACCGCCCTTTTTGGATTGAATAAGTTGTATCTTTTAATGGAGAAACAGCATAACAGGGGACAGGACGGGGCAGGTATAGCAACCATTAAGTTAAATGTAAAACCTGGAAACCGTTATATAAGCCGTTACCGGGTAATGGGATCTAACGCAGTTGCTGAAATTTTCGAATATGTACAAAGAAAGTTTGCAGAAGTTCAGGCTAATTCTCCCGATCTTTTAAATGATGCCGAGTGGCTTAAGGAAAATATCAGTTTTACGGGAGAAGTGCTGATGGGCCATCTTCGGTATGGTACCCATGGAAAAAATAGTATTGAAAACTGCCATCCTTTCCTGCGTCAAAATAATTGGATGTCGCGTAACCTTGTAATTGCAGGTAACTTCAACATGACGAATGTAGATGAGTTGCTTGAACAGTTATATGAATTAGGCCAGCATCCGAAAGAAAAAGCAGACACTGTTACAGTTCTCGAAAAAATAGGGCATTTTCTTGATTCTGAAAACCAGGAACTTTTTGATAAATTTAAACTGGAAGGCCATCAGAACGCCGAAATTAGCCATTTAATTGCTGATGAACTGGATGTAGCTAAGATACTTCGCAGGTCAGCGAAAACCTGGGATGGTGGCTATACCATTTGCGGTATTCTGGGGCACGGCGACGCTTTCGTTATGCGTGATCCGGCTGGAATACGTCCCGCATTTTATTACTGCGATGATGAGATCGTTGTAGTAACATCCGAACGTCCGGCTATTCAGACAGCTTTTAATATTCCATTCGATAAGATAGCTGAAATAAAACCGGGCCATGCACTCATTGTAAAGAAAAACGGTGAGGTGAAAGAGGAAATGTTCCGGGAGCCTGAAGAAAAAAGATCATGCTCGTTTGAAAGAATATATTTCTCTAAGGGGAGTGACGCCGCCATTTACCGGGAGCGTAAGCAGCTGGGGCGTTTGCTGTGCGAACAAATATTTGAAGCAGTAAATAATGATCTGAAGAATACCGTTTTTTCTTTTATTCCGAATACTGCCGAAATAGCTTTTTATGGTTTAGTGGAAGGAGTTCACAAGCATATTAAAGATCTGCAGAAAGAAACGCTGCTGAAAAGAAGCGATAAAATTTCGGATATTGAACTGGAAGAAATGCTGAATCTGGCGCCAAGAGTTGAAAAACTGGCAATTAAAGATGTTAAGCTTCGGACTTTTATAACACAGGATGCCGATCGGCAGGACATGGTATCGCATGTATACGATACCACCTACGGTTTAATAAAGAAAGATCAGGATACGATTGTAGTTATTGATGACTCCATTGTAAGGGGAACCACGTTAAAACAAAGTATTCTTAAAATACTGGACCGCTTAGGGCCCAAAAAGATTATCATTGTTTCATCTGCACCTCAAATTCGCTATCCTGATTGTTATGGTATTGATATGTCTCGAATGGGTGAGTTTGTTGCATTTGAAGCGGCAATTTCATTGCTTAAAGAACGAGGACTGGCACATATTATTGAAGAAACGTATCAGAAGTGTAAAGAATCTGTAATTACAAAAAATGATAAAAGCGCAAATTTTGTAAAAGCGATTTACGAACCTTTTACCGACGAAGAAATATCGAAAAGAATAGCTGAGATTATAACTCCAAAAGAAATTACGGCAGAAGTACAGGTTATTTATCAAACGCTGGAGAACTTGCATAAAGCCTGCCCTAATCATTCCGGCGACTGGTACTTCTCAGGAAATTATCCTACTCCGGGCGGAAACCGGGTGGTGAATAAAGCTTTCATGAACTGGAAGGAAGGTAAAAATCAACGGGCGTACTTGTAAGAGCAAAAGAGCATTATAAAATCGAATTAGAAAAAATTAGACTATAAATCAGCCGGATTGCGAAAATAATAATAAGCGATCCGGCTATTTTATTGAGTTTTATAATGGTAGTTTCTTTAATTCGATACCGTAATTTATTTGCATAGTATGCTTTCAAAGCATCGGTACTAAATTGAGTTAATAAAATGGACCCGAAAAAAGGTATAATATAATCAGGATCTAACTGGCCTCTTACCGAAATAATACCACTCGTAACACTTATCCAGTAAAGCAGCAGGCTTGGATTCAAAATGCACATCAAAAATCCCTTAAAAAAGTAACCGGTATTGTGCTTTCGTGAGGTTGTTTCCTTATAATTGATTTTAACTTTCTTGAAAAGATAATAAATGCCAATCGATAGTAAAACAACACTTCCGGCAATTCCGATGGGAAGCCGAAATTTGTTTTCGAATGCCATAAAGGAAGAGCCGTATATGCTTAAGGCTACGTAAAACAAATCGCTTAGAAAAACGCCTCCTGCCAGCGATAATCCCGCATAAAAGCCTTTTTCAATGCTTGTTTTTATTAGAGCGAAAAAAACCGGTCCTGTAACAAATGAAAGAACGATTCCCAACCCAATTCCAGAAATTATAGACTCAATCATTGTAATACCATCCAATTACTGCGAATATGCGTTTTTTGGAGTAAAAAAAAGACGATTTACGCTCTTTGATAAAATGTTAACCGACCTTTAAAGATTATAAAAAAATCCCTAAGTTAGCCGACCATTTAAACTTAAACAAACAAATGCCACAGAACGATCAAAAAAATTATGCTTCCGGGATGTATACCTTGGTAATGGTATTCTTCTTTTGGGGTTTCGTTGCAGCCAGTAACGATATCCTGATCCCGGTTTTTAAAGAAAAACTTCATCTGGAGCAATGGCAGTCGCAAATGATTTCCTTTGCATTTTATGTAGCTTATACAGTAGGGTCTATTATTTATTTCTTCGTTTCAAAGATAAGCGGTGGAGATATTTTGAATAAAATGGGTTACAAGAATGGAATTGCCCTCGGTTTGGGTATTTCTGCTATTGGAACTTTATTGTTTTATCCGGCTGCGCAAACGGCATCTTTTTCGTTAATGATAACCGGTTTATTCATTGTTGGTCTTGGATTTTCACTTCAGCAAACGGCTGCAAATACACTGGCTTTATTGTTAGGAGATCCGCGTAAAGGTTCACAGCGCTTAAGCCTTGCGGGCGGGGTTAATAATTTTGGGACTACTATCGGGCCTGTAATTGTAAGTTTGGCGATTTTTGGAACCGTAAGTTCAGACGGAGTTGCCAATGTTGCCAGTATAGAGGCTGTAAAAACCCCTTACCTGGTTTTGGGTGCTTTATTCATTCTGGTTGCTTTTATTTTCAAGATATCTAATCTTCCGGATAAAATAATGAACGAGGAAGATACAGCTATCAGTTCTCCTACCGATGTTTCAACGGAGGTTCATCCTACTGAAGGGAAATCTAAAAAATCAGCTTTAGGATATACGCAGTTATTAATGGGTATGATCGCCATATTTTTATATGTAGGCGTAGAAGTATCAACTGCCAGTAACCTTCCTGAATATATGCGCCACGAGTTGCACGTTCCTACAGAAAATATTGCTCCCTTCGTTTCTTTGTTCTGGGCAAGTTTGATGATAGGCCGCTGGACAAGTTCTATCGGTGCATTTGATTTGAGTTCCGGAATCAAGGGAATTCTTCGTTTTATCATTCCTTACGTTGCTTTTTATGTATTTCTGATTGTAAATAAGCTGGCAAACCATGATATAACGCCTTTCTTTGTTTATGCTGCTATCATTTTAGTACTAATCTTCGCGGATCTGGCAAGTAAAGGAAACCCGGCCAAACAGCTGCTCATATTCTCTTTGTTAGCAATAACCGCGTTGTGTATCGGAATCTTTTCAACCGGAATGGTAAGTGTTTTTGCCTTTATCAGCGTAGGCCTTTTCTGTTCTACCCTGTGGCCTTGTATTTATACCCTGGCAATTGCAGGATTAGGAAAACATACCAATGAAGGAGCAAGTTTCCTGATCATGATGATTATGGGTGGCGGTATTATTAGTTTGTTACAGGGCTATGTGGCTTCAGAGGATATATTGGGAATAAAATATTCTTATTTTGTAGGTGTAGCCTGCTTTGTTTACCTGGCATTTTACGCTTGGAGAGTGAGTGGCATTTTACGCCGTCAGGGAGTTGACTTTGAAAATGCAGAGGCTGCAGGAGGACATTAAAAAGAATGCTTTCGGAAAAACCCGGATTTGATACAATTTTTATGAATTTAGCTTCCGACCTGGCTAAACGCTCACACTGCGTTAAAGCTCAGGTCGGAGCTGTTTTAGCTAAAGATACCCGTATAATTTCTATTGGTTATAACGGCCCTCCGGCAGGTACTCATAATTGTGATGAGGAGTGGCCTTTAACAGGATGTCCACGCGATGTTCGGGGAAGCTGTTCATTGGCACTTCATGCCGAAGAAAATGCAATTCTATATGCTGTAAAAAATGGTGCCAGCCTGGAAGGTTCTACTTTATACGTAACCTTATCTCCCTGTTTGCCTTGTGCCCGTTTAATTTATTCTTCTGGCATAAAAAAAGTTTTTTTTAAGAATTCGTATGCCGAGTATAAGGGTCTTCCTTCGGATGAAGGAGTAGATTTTTTAAATAAGTTCGGCGTAGAAACACAAAAGTATACGAGTGCTTAATTTAATTTCTCAAGTAAAATAGAAGCAACGGCATCAATTGTTTTAGCAATGATTTCATCCGGAGAACCATCGAACTGAAGTCTTGCTTTCCATTCCTGATCTTTTACTATCCCGTGAATAAACATGGTGCCCACAGGTTTTTCGGCGGTTTCACTTCCGCCTTCTGATGCTAAGCCAGTTACAGCTACAATAACATCTGCCGGTATTAGCTTTTTTACTCCCAGTGTCAGCAAATGTGTTACTTCAGCCGACTCAGCGGTATATTTTTCTATTATATCAGTCGGAACTCCCAATAGCTGTTTTTTAACAGAAACATCGTAACAAACAATGCTGCCCAAAACAATTTCACCACAATCCGGAACGGAAGTGAAATCATAAATTAAACGTCCGGTACTGGCGCTTTCAGCAAAGGCAATAGTGAGTTTTTTTTCAAGAAGCGTATGGCAGCAGGCGATAACAGATTTAGCGGGCATATAATTTATTTAATTAAAATACAGACAAAGTAAAGGCAGAAGAGTTTAGATAGAATGATCAGGTTGCTTTTCCCTTAAGTTCCCAGTGATCTTTTATAACTTCTCCTTCCTGATTAAATTTTAGCGTTCGTGCATACCTTTCACCGCTAATTCCGTTTTTTTCATTTAGTTTTCCAATGAAAAGCAGAACAGGATTGCCGGATGCATCAGTTTTAAAAGCCAAATCATTACCCTTATATGTTAAATTAATCATAGAAGCAGGTGTATATTTTTTGTTAAGCAATTTTTGTAAGCCTTCACTTAAACTCATTTTCAATTTTTAATAATAAAAAAATAAAGTAGGGGCTTGTTTTTCTTTTTATAATATATTTACCTGTATCAATCTAAATAGTATGATCAGAAAGTCAAACTGCTTGTTTATTTGCTGCCTTTTATTACAAACTTTTGCTGCCTTTACAGCTTTTTGCCAGGGCCAGCCCACAAACATGTTTCGTAATAAACTGGATAACGGGTTAGAAGTGGTAGTCATTGAAGATAACAGCGTTCCTCTTGCCACTATCGAAATTGCCTGTAAAAACGGTTCTTATACAGAGTCTCCTGAATACAATGGTTTGAGCCATTTATACGAGCACATGTTTTTTAAGGCGAATAAGGATTATCCAAGCCAGGAACAGTTTTTAGATAAAGTAAGTGAGCTAGGTATTCACTTTAACGGAACAACATCGGAAGAACGGGTTAACTATTATTTTACCCTGCCAAAATTTAATTTAACAGAAGGATTAAAATTTATGAATTCTGCCATCCGCTATCCTTTGTTTAATGCGGAAGAGATGAAAAAGGAAAATATAGTAGTTGACGGCGAATTTCAAAGAAATGAATCAAATCCTTATTTCGCTTTAATAGATGCAATGAACCTTCATATGTGGGGAGATTTGTATTCACGAAAAAATGTGATAGGAAATCATGATATCATTCGTTCGGCCACGCCGGCGAAAATGGATACCATTAAAAATAAATATTACTGGCCCAACAATTCACTGTTAACCGTTGCAGGAGATGTGAAGCATGAGGATGTTTTTAAACAGGTAGAGCAAATTTACGGCGACTGGAAACCTTCAGGTTTCGACCCTTTTAAAAGATGGCCGATTCCCGAATTTAAACCCCTGCAAAAGACGGATTATTTTATTGTAGAATCTAATTTATCAAGAGTTCCTTTTATGATGTTTAACTGGATGGGGCCGGATACCAGGAATGATATTAAAGCAACCTATGCTGCCGATGTTTTTTCTTTTATTCTGGATCAGAATTCTTCCCGTCTGAATAAAGCATTGGTAGACGCAGGCCTTGCCCTGCAGGTAAACATCGGGTATCTTACACAAAAGCATGTTGGTCCGATAAATTTATTTGTAGTGCCAAATCCTGCTAAGGTAAAAGAGTGCCTGGCCGAAGTAAAAAGGCAAATCAGCTTAATGGATTCAGATGATTATATCACAGATGAACAAATAGAAACTGCAAAAAGGAAACTGGAGATCAGCCAGGTAAGAGAACAGGAAATTACATCCGAATATGTGCATACCGTTTCTTTCTGGTGGGCTTCAGCATCTATCAATTATTTAAACTCCTACCTGGATAATTTAAGAAAGGTTGACAGGAATGAACTGAAACGCTATGTGCAAACATATATAAAAGAGAAACCTTACTGCGCCGGTATGTTAATTAGTCCGGCAGCAAAAAGCCAGATTAAACCTGAAGAATTTTTTAAAGCAAAATAGAATCCTGTAAAAAATACCGTTATGAAACGTATTGTACTTTATACCCTGCTTTCTTTTTTATATATCACCTCTTTTGCTCAAACTGCGACGACATCTTTTGAGGTAGATGGCATAAAAGTGATCTGGAAGCCAACAACAAAAGATATCATCCATGTTAGCATGTATTATAGGGGCGGTGTTGCCAATTATCCTGCAGGCAAAGCGGGAATTGAAAATGCAGCATTAGCTGCGGCAACAGAATGCGGAACACAGAAGTTTAATAAAGATGCCTTTAAAGATAAAGCAGATGCCTTTGGAATTCTGATAGGTGGTTCTTCCTCATATGATTTTGGAAATATCAGCATGAATTGCATTTCTAAATATTTTAATGAGGGATGGAGCTTGTTTTCTGACGCAATAACCCATCCAACTTTCGATGAAAAGGAATATGGATTGTTAAAAGAAAGATTAGTATCGGGTTTGAAGGAAAGGGAAGCTAATCCGGATGACAGGGTTGAGCAAATGGCTTTAACAAGTGCATTTTCAGGAACGCCTTATGCAATTAATCCAGAGGGAGAAGATTCTACATTGAGTAAGATTTCAGCTTCAGACCTGAAAAATTATTACAACAGTATTCTCAATAAAAAAAGAATGTTTCTGGTAGTGGTAGGTAAGATATCTAAAGAAGACTTAATTTCTAAAATAAAAGCGTCTTTTGCTTCACTTCCGTCTAAAGCTTATTCCCCGGTTTTATATAAGGTTCCTCAATTTACTACCGGTATTGTTTCTGAGGAAAGGCAGTTAGCTACCAATTATATTATGGGCCTTTTTAATGCAGAAAAAATGAACAGTGAAGAGTATGTTCCGTATCGCTTAGGAATATCTCTTTTCAGTACACGTTTATTTAAAGAAATCAGAACTAAAAGAAATCTTTCTTATGCTCCTTATGCGTATTCAGCTACTCATTTAATGCCTTATGGTTTAATGTATGTGAGTACTACAGATCCGAAAGCCTCTGTGGAAGTAATGGTAAATGAGCTTAAAAAAATAAAAAGCCAAGGTTTCTCTGCAGATGAGCTGCAAAAAGCCAAAAGCAGTTTTATAACAAGCAATTATATGAAAGAGGAAAGCAGCAGTGCAATTGCCTCTTCATTAGGAAATGCCGAGGTAATGGGAAACTGGAAACTTGCAGAAGAATTACCTGCCAAGGTGACTCAGACATCACTGGCACAACTTCAGGCAGCATTTAAAAATGTAACAGGAATAAAATGGAGTTATTTGGGCGATACTAAACTATTAGCAGAGGCTTCGGCCGTTTTTAACATATCGTTAAGCAAATAAGATTATTTTCGCTTTTTTTCAATACAATCCGCATTTGTTGCGGGTTATACCACTATATCTTTTTGAAGCTTTATGGCTAAAATAGTTACTCTAACACTAAACCCTACTGTAGACAAAAGTACTTCGGTAGACAAGCTGCTTCCCGAACAGAAGCTGAATTGCGCTGCTCCTAAATATGAGCCCGGGGGAGGAGGTATAAATGTTTCAAGAGCGTTAAAAAGGTTGGACACAGATTCTGTTGCTATTTTCCCTTCCGGAGGCAGAACGGGCCAACTATTGCAGTCGCTTTTAGAGAAAGAGCAGATTGAAGTAGAAGTAGTGGAAACAGAAAATGAAAATCGTGAGAATTTTATTGTTGTAGATAACTCCAGCAACCAGCAGTTTCGTTTTGGGATGCCCGGCCCGGAATTGTATGCGCAGGAAATTGAAAAGTTCATCCCCTTAATAGAAAAACAGTCGCCCTCCTGTATTATTGTAAGCGGAAGTATGCCTGCCGGTGTTTCACCCGAATTTATCGGAAAAGTAGGGTTCTTATCTAAAAAAATAGGTGCAAAGTTTATAGTTGATACTTCCGGCGATGCGCTGCAAGCTGCGTTAAATGAAGGGGTGTATTTGTTAAAGCCTAATTTAGGTGAACTTGGCAAATTGGTAGGGGTACAGTCATTGGATAACGAATCCGTAGAAAGTGCAGCAAAAGAATTAATCGGGCAGGGAAAATGTGAAATCATCGTGGTTTCTATGGGAGGAGCAGGAGCGCATTTAATTACAAAAGATAGTACTGAACATATACCGGCTCCAACAGTAAAAAAGATGAGCACGGTAGGGGCTGGCGACAGTATGGTAGCAGGGATGATTTATGCCATTACACGTGGCGAAAGTCTTTCGGCCATGGTGCGGTGGGGAGTAGCATGCGGAACAGCAGCAACTATGAATCCGGGAACAGAACTTTTTAAACGAGAAGATGCGGAACGGCTTTATCAATGGCTCATGAAAAGAGGGCAGTTTTAACTTTTTCGTGTAAAATCATCCATTATTCGCATCACTTTTGCCGCTTCTTCGGCTGGGCAGGGATTAGGGCCTTTTCCTAAAAAGTAATCCACCACTTCTTGTATCATGGGTTGCTGTATATGCATTGGCTTCTCAAAGTCAAAACGCTCTTCTTTTCCATTAGTTTTCAGTTTATAATAATGCCCGAATACAGAAAATGTTATTTTTCCTTTTGTTCCGTTAATTTCACAAATGTCTGCCGTTTCTTCCTCCGGAACAGTGAAACACCATAATCCCTGAAAAAGGATATTATTTTTAAAAACCATTTCTCCCGAAACAAGATCATCTGCTTTATATAGGGACGCCTGGTTTAAAGCAATTCCATGAGCAGTTTTTACATCGCCAAAAAAATACAACATCAGATCCAGCTGATGAGGAGCAAGATCGTGGAAGAGTCCTCCTCCGGATATTTCAGGATTTACACGCCAGTTCTCCTGTGTTTTTGCTATCATTTCTGCCTGGTCCGGCTGAAATAATTTCATACGAACAAACCGTACTTCACCAATCTCTCCTGAATCAATGAGCTCCTTTATTTTTTTAAAAATCGGCAGCCCTCTTCGGTAATGAGCAACACATAGCTTTACACCGGTTGTTTTTGAACATTCAAGCATTTTTAATGCTGAACTTTCATTCATAGTCATCGGTTTTTCTACGTAAACAGGCTTACCTGCCTGTAGTGCAGCTATAGTATATTCTTCATGATACAGTGGAGGAGTCGCAATATAAATAGCATCTACAGCAGGATTATTTATCAATTCATCTGCCTGGCAATAATATTCAGGGACATGATGCCGTTCGGCATAATCACGTGCTTTAGCTAAATCCCTACGCATTACAGCATGTAAAGAGGAGTTTTTTACTTTATTGAAAGCCGGCCCGCTTTTTACTTCGGTAACATCTCCGCAGCCGATAATTCCCCATTTAATATCACTCATTCAGATAAATTTAAATACGGGGGAAGTTAGAGTTATTTTAATAAAACAGGAAGTAGCCATTATTCTATTTATACATTTTAAAATGCAGGCCGTAGCTTTCATTTTCCAATGTTTCACGCCATTGATGAATGAGTTCTTTATAAGCTTCGCCTACCGGACGTATTTTTCTGTCAAGGTCATACAGACCAAGCGAGTTTACGTTTCCAACATCGTTTCTTAATGCTGAATCCCAATCTACCTGGTCGGTAAGGCTATACCATGTAAATCCGAAAATAGGAACGCCGTCTCTTTTTAATCTCCGTACGTTTGCCCATTGGGTTTGCAGCCATCTTACAGAACCGGGTTCACGCATATTGGTTTCAGTATGCATAACAGGTAAGCGGTAGCGGTTATAATATTGATGGGTTATTACATAATAACCAAAAATTTCACCTGCTGCCGAGGTGCTGCCATCGGGGTGAACCATGTGTTCGTTTGTTATATAATAATCATTTCCCATGATGCAGCTTCCCTTTACCTGATTTTGCTCGAACCAATGGTATTGCTCACGTGTTATTCCGTTATCCTGTAAGTACTCGTACATGGTAACGCTGATAGGATATCCATAACTCAGATCAAGCGATAGAAATCGTTTTTGATTCAGGAAGGTTGCAAGGGCATCACAATCAGGATCTTCAGGATGAAAATATTCGGATGATTCACTTTGGATAAAAGTAGCTTCGGGCTGCAGTGCCACTATCTCATGCATGGCCATTACATTGGCTTTACACAAATTATGTAAAGCGGTTACAAAAGATCTGTCATCTGAGCGGCACTCATTCCACCAACCGTATTGGCCGGAAAAGGCTGCGGCTATAAATATTTCATTAATGGGTGTGTAAAATTGAATATAAGGATAGCGTTCTGCAAAGGCTTTGGCATATTCAGCAAAGTAGCGAGGGAAGTCAGTGTTTTGAAAATCTCCAATCCAGTCTGGTACTCCAAAATGGCATAGGTCTACTAGCGGTTCAATTTTTAATTCTCTCATATAATTGAACGTTTCATCTGTAAATGACCAGTCATACTGACCGGGCCCTGTATGTGTTTTGTAATAAGGAGCGCCGTATCTTAAAAATTCTATGCCCATTTCCTTTACCAGATTAAAATCCTCTTTCCAGTACTTGTAATGTCCGCATTTTTCCATTTCATCGATGCGTTTTTTAGAGCCATCGGGAAGCGTTATGGTAGGGTAACTATTTTCAATTCCGGTAGCAAACATGAATTTGTTCTTTCTCATAAAGATGGATGTAAGTGATAATATCTTACTTACAGCTTCTTTTGCTAATTGTTTTATGCAATTCAATTGCAAGAGAATTGCCTCAGAAGTTGTAAGGTTAAATAAAAAAGGGCCAGGTTTTAAACCTGACCCTACATCTACCTATGAAAAACATGTCCTTTGGGAGGACGCATGATTATACGGTGAGTATTTTGATAAGTTTCGCCCATTATGTAAAATCTTTTAAAAAGAATTTTTTCAAAAAAATAAAGGAGCCTTTTGAGCTCCTTTATTTACCTAAACCTATCAATGAAAACAAGTTCTTTTACTCTGATTTACAGGTAGAAGTTACAAGAATTTCATAATTATTTTTCTTAAACAATGTAATATTAAAACAATTTTTCAGTTCATATTATTTATAGTTAGATTTTACATTTTACTCTATGATTCTTTTAGTTGCTTTTGTCTGGATACTATCTATTACAGCAATCGTTCAGGCTTTAAAAAATAATAGCGGCTCATTTATGCAGGCCTTCCCGGGAATCTTACTGCGAAAGAAAGAAATAGAAGAATCTGATCAGGATAATAAAGATGCATTGAAGCTATGGGAGCAAACACATAGTTTTATTGGTTTTGGAGCTATTACCAAGATTGATTCAAAAGCATCAGCCACAAATTTACCTCAAACTCCAATAAAAATACTTAAGCTGTTCCGGAATAAAGAGTAATTACTGCATGTAATTAAAAAGTCAGATATGCTTTAAACAGAAATACTTAAGCTCTTATTAACTAAAAATATTACACTTGTTTTTTTTATTCTTGTTTGTCAATATTTAGGAAATACACTAATAATTCTATATTTGGGAGTAAATCAATTTAAATCAAATGGAAAAATTCAATCAACTTAAGGAACTTATAGCTTCTGTTGAAGCTGATGCAGACAAATTCTACAACAAGAATAGCGGAGCTGCCGGAACACGTGTACGTAAAGCTTTACAACAAATTAAAACGCTTGCACAAGACATTCGTAATGAAGTAACAGAAATAAAAAATAAAGACAAATAATTCATAAATACTTTGTAAACAAATAAAGCCGGCCTTGCCGGCTTTATTTGTTTAAGGGGCATTTGCAGGATAGCAGAATTTGCTTTTTATTTAAAAAAATGATAATTTATTTTAAAATTGGAACGTACACATTTGTTCTTCGTAGTAATGGATAAACAGACAGAAACACACCTTTATTAATGAGCTTAGAACTGAATATTTATTCAATCATACTTCTAATCGCCGCATTTGTTACGCTGTTTATGGCTTTGCTTATTAACCAGCGTCTGGATAAATCTGTTCAGCCTTTTAGTTTTACCATGCTGGCAATAGCTATATGGATGGCAGGGTATGGTTTGGTCCTTTCCAGTACTTCGATAGAAGAAATTCTATTCTGGAACCGCCTGCAAAGTATCGGGCTGGCACTTTTGCCTGCTTTGTGGATTCTTTCAATTATTAAACTGATAAATAAAGAGCGATGGCTGAACACGTCCACACTTATACTCATTTTTTTGATCCCAGCATCTACATTAACACTTATCTGGACAGATGAGTGGCATCATTTATATTATTCAAGTTGGCATCTCGATAAAAGTGGCCCGCTTTCTTTACTTGCAGTAACGTTTGGTCCATGGTATAAAATTAATACGGTATATTTTTATATGATGTTAGGCTGGGGATTGTTTTTATTAAGCTCGAAATTCAGAACAGCTGACGCGTTATTTAGAAAACAAAGTAATGTTATTATGCTGGGCGCTCTTGTACCATGGGTATTTAATCTTTTTTATCAGGCGGGATTCAGGCCCTATAAACATCTTGATATTACACCTTTTACGTTCATTCTTACATCGTTCATTATAGGATTCGGATTGTTGAGGCTGCGTCTTTTTGATATAATGCCCATTGCCCGCGAAAGGGTAATAGAAGCGATGCAGGAAGGTGTTTTAGTTTTAGATAAGCAAAACAGGGTAATTGATATTAATCCCGAAATGAGGAAAATAATTCCTTTTGAAAAGCGGGATATCATTGGTTCCGACTTTAGGGTTTTATTTCCGGAAGTATATGAATTAAATATAGTAGTAGATAAATACGTAAATGACGTAGTTGAAGTTTCCTTATACGATGGCGAGATCAGGAAAATATACGACGTAACCATCACTTCGCTTTTTGAGGAGAACAGTACCTATAGCGGTAAGATTTTGCTTTTTAAAGATGTAACTGCCTTTCACGCCAAAGAAGCTATTAATCAGCTAATGAATAAAAAGGATGAGTTTTTGACCATTGCAAGCCACGAGTTAAAAACACCTATTACCAGCATGAAAGGGTATCTGCAGATAATAGAAAAAATCTCAGAAAAAGAGCAGAACCCTGCCTACCGGAATTTCATCGTAAAAGCAAACAGACAAGTAGATAAACTAATTGGATTAATCAGCGATCTTTTGGATGTCTCCAAGATTCAGGCAGGCAAAATGCAGTATAATTTTACAGAATTTAATCTGGAAGAGCTAATTACCGACTGTATAACTTTTTCTGAGAATAATAGTCCTTCACATCAAATTGTAGTAAAAGGTAATACAAAACTGCAGGTAATAGCCGACAGGAACAGGATTGAACAGGTGCTATGTAATTTTCTGTCAAACGCGGTAAAATATGCTGCTACTGCAAAAGTGGTTATTATTGAAATAGCTGTAAAAGATGCTATACTTAAAATTTCTGTTACGGATTTTGGTATGGGAATAAGTAAGGAAAAATTATCCAGCCTGTTCCAGAAGTTTTATCGGATAGAGAATAAAGAACAGCAGATATCCGGCTTGGGTATCGGATTATTTATATGCCATGATATAGTGAGCAGACATGGGGGAGAAATAGGGGTAGAAAGCGAAGTGGGTAAAGGTTCTACTTTTTACTTTACCCTGCCGCTTACCAATAAAACGTCTTTTGCTTCTCAGTCAGAATATGTAACTGCATCAACGCAATAAGCGACTAAATTTTTGTAATGAAATTGGCTTCAAAGCAGCCTTTGCATACATTTTTCACAGAATGTGATGTTTCTTCCTTAATCTCATTACAAACCAGGCAATCTACTATGTACATTTCAAATTGTACTTCTCCTTTTTCCGGTTCCATCTTATTTTAACAGTTAAAAAGTTTTTATCGTTAATTTCTAAAATACGAAAAGGATGTTTGATTATTGCGTTTAATGGCAGATAAATAATTTTTATGACACTTCTGTAGCGTTTTGACATTCAGAGGCGTAATACTGAAAAAAGAACATTATGAATTTTTTTTACAAGAGATATTTCCTGCTTATTGCTGCATTTTCTTTAATGTTGATTTATGTTACCTGCGGTAAAGAGGTTGAGGTTAAAGATGAAGTAAGTTTGAAAAGAGCAATTAACCCGGGTATTACCGGTGAATGGGAATTAACTGCAATAAATAGCAACGAGAGGTGGGGTGGTGAACTAAAGTGGAGCCCTTCCGTAAAAATTGCGTACGTCAAGTTTGCCGACAACGGGAAGTATTTTAGAAAAGAAGATGGCGAACAGAGCTATAACTTGCGGGGCTCTTATATACTCATAGACGATAAACGTTTAGAGATAACAGATTGCGATAATAAAAATAAATCAATCAAAGAGTACCACTTGGAAGGAAACCAGTTGACCTTGCTTTTTGGATTTGAGGGTGTGACAGGCGAAAAATTTGTACGTATAGCACCCTGAAAATTATATTTTATTTAGCTTTTCATCTTGTTTAAGCTTTTTTATCTTTGCCCATGCAAGAAAAAATCATCATTCTTGACTTCGGGTCGCAATACACACAACTGATTGCCCGGAGAGTAAGAGAGCTTAACGTTTACTGCGAGATTCATCCGTACAATAATCTTCCCCAATTTGATTCTTCTGTTAAGGGGATTATTTTTTCCGGCAGTCCTTATTCTGTAAGACAGGAAGAAGCACCTGAAATAGACTTTTTACGTTTTCATAATAAATTGCCTTTATTAGGGGTATGTTATGGAGCGCAATACCTCGCTCACAAATCAGGAGGAGAAGTTGTTCCATCAACTATTCGGGAATACGGACGAGCTAATCTTCATTTTATTAATGATCAAAATCCCCTTCTTAAAAATATTCCGAAAGATTCACAGGTCTGGATGTCACATGGCGATACCATTGCCGACATTCCATCGGGTTTTGAAATCATCGCCAGTACCGATACGGTTAAAGTGGCGGCTTACCAGATCAATGGAAGTAAAACTTTCGGAATTCAATTTCATCCGGAAGTAACGCACAGTACAGATGGAAAGCAACTCCTTGAAAACTTTCTGGTAGATATTTGTGGTTGTACACAGAACTGGACTCCCGATTCTTTTATAGAAACCACTATCGCTTCGCTTCGTGAAAAAATCGGCGATGACAAGGTAGTGCTGGGCTTATCAGGCGGAGTAGATTCATCGGTTGCTGCAGTGTTGCTTCATCATGCAATAGGTAAAAACCTTCATTGCATTTTTGTTGATAACGGTTTGTTGCGCAAAAATGAATTTGAACAAGTGCTTGATTCTTATAAGCACATGGGTTTAAATGTAAAAGGAATAAATGCGAAAGATCGGTTTTTAGTCCAACTTGCCGGAATTAAAGATCCTGAGCAGAAAAGAAAAACTATCGGGAGGGTATTTATAGAGGTGTTTGATGATGCTGCTCACGAAGTTCAGGATGTAAAATGGCTTGGACAGGGAACTATTTATCCCGATGTAATTGAATCAGTTTCCGTTAAAGGACCTTCAGCTACTATAAAATCGCATCATAATGTTGGAGGATTACCTGATTTTATGAAGCTTAAAGTGGTAGAACCTCTGAATACTTTATTTAAAGATGAAGTTCGCAAAGTAGGTAAAGCCTTAGGAATTGATGATGTAATTTTAGGGCGTCATCCTTTCCCTGGTCCGGGCCTGGCTATTCGTATTCTGGGAGATATAACTCCTGAAAAAGTAGCTATTTTGCAGGAAGCGGATGCAATTTATATAAATAATCTGAAAGCTTCTGGCTGGTACGATAAGGTTTGGCAGGCAGGAGCGATTTACCTTCCTGTGCAATCTGTAGGAGTAATGGGTGATGAGCGGACTTATGAAAATGTGATCTGTTTAAGAGCAGTAGGCTCTGTAGACGGAATGACAGCTGACTGGAGCCATTTGCCTTATGAGCTGCTTGCAAAAATATCTAACGAGATCATAAACAATGTAAAAGGTATAAACAGAGTTGTTTACGATATCAGCTCAAAACCACCTGCTACAATTGAGTGGGAGTAAGCTTATCAAAAAGATTACGGCCTTGTTTTTGTTCTGTGGCAATAGCTAAAGTAGTTGTCTCCTTCTGGAGATTAGGGAAGATATGAGGTTTGAAAATCAACTAAAAACGTTTCTTCGAATTTTGAACGAATACCCGGGAGACGTGCCCCTGGCAAAATTTCTTCCGGTTTTTTTTCGTGCAAACAAACAGATGGGTTCAACCGACCGGCGCACGGCAAGCCGCCTTCTTTATAATTATTTCAGGATAGGTAAAGCTGTTCCGGAAGTATCTGTTGAAGAACGTTTGATGATAGCGGAATTTTTATGCGAAAGACAAGCTAATCCTTTTCTGGAAAATTTCAGGCCAGATTTTAATCAACGAATAGAGTTGCTTGTTGAAGAGAAAATTGAATGGCTGAACCAACAGGGAGTTTCATTTAACCTGTATGACGTCTTTCCTTTTCATAAACATCTTTCTGCCGGATTGGATAAAACTTCATTTTTAAACTCTTTTTTTATTCAGCCTGATCTTTTCATCCGCCTTCATCCTGGGAAGGAAAAACAGGTAAAGAATATATTGGAAGTTGCAGGTATACCTTTTATTGAAGAAGGTGCAGATACATTACGATTACAGAATGGTACAAAGTTAGATCAGCTGTTCCCTGATTTGCGACCTTTTGAAATACAGGATCTGTCTTCGCAAAAAACCGTTCAGTATTTCAAGCCTCAGAAATACGATTACTGGTGGGATGCCTGTGCTGCTTCTGGTGGCAAATCCTTATTGTTGTTTAGTCAGCAGCCTGAAATTAAATTGCTGGTTTCTGATGTAAGGGAAAGTGTTTTATCAAACTTGGATGAACGTTTTCAGCAAAGCGGATTAAGAAACTACCAGAAGAAAGTTTTAGATCTGACCGAAGATCCCCAGCCCTTTCTGCATAGTTATTTGTTCGATGGAATTATATTGGATGCTCCTTGCAGTGGTTCCGGAACCTGGGGCCGCACTCCGGAAATGATCGGCCAGTTTCGCGAACAACGAATTCTGAGTTTTCAAAGGTTACAGCAATCTATTGCTAAACAGGTTGTAAAATACCTTAAAGAGGGGAACCCGCTGATTTTTATAACCTGTTCGGTTTTTAAGGAAGAAAATGAGGAAAATGTAGATTTTTTGGTTAAAGAGTTAGGTTTGAAATTAGAAAAACAGGAATTAATTAAAGGTTATAATTTAAAAGCGGATAGCATGTTTGTAGCACGGCTAATCAAGTAGATGTGCAGGTAGGTATAATATGCCAAAAATCTGCAAACTCATATTGTTACAGTCCTGTATTACTTCTGAATAGTTTTACCGCTATTGCAAGCAATATCAACCCAAAAGCTTTTCTTAAAACATCTAAGCCAGCTTTACCGAAAAGACGTTCCAGACGGGCGGTATTTTTAAGTACAATATAAACGAAGCCCATATTCAGTATAATCCCTATCAGGATATTAAGGGTAGAATATTCAGATTTTAAAGAAAGTAAGGTTGTCATAGTGCCTGCCCCGGCAATCAATGGAAAGGCCACGGGAACGATTGAAACACTTTCAGGGGCTTCTTCTTTAAAAACATGTATCCCTAATATCATTTCCATTGCTATAATGAAAATTACGATAGAACCGGCTATTGCGAATGAAGGAATATCAAGGCCGATTATTTTAAGTAATTCATCCCCTAAAAATAGAAAAACGATCATCAATATCAGGGCAGCAATAGTAGCTTTGCCCGATTGAATATGGCCGGCTCTGTTTCTTAACGTAATAATAACAGGAATAGAGCCAATAATATCAATGATCGCAAACAGGATCATTGTTACAGAGGCTATTTGTTTCAAATCTATTTGCAGAGAATCCATTATCCTTTTGATGAAGTTAAACTGGCTTGAATAAAAAAAGGTTTCGGAAAACCGAAACCTTGAATACACTTATAATTCTGGTTTCGGAGGATCTACCGGAAGAACTACCTTATGCTGATTTCGTATTACAGAATGTTTTTTGCTGTACAGCCAATAAATAAGAAGGCCTAACAGCATCCAGATAGCCAATCGCAGCCAGGTGTCTAAAGGTAAGGATGCCATCATTATAAAGCAGGTAATGACACCGGCAATAGGAACAAACGGAACCCATGGCGTTCTGAAAGGACGCGGGGTTTTAGGATCGCTTTTACGCATAACCATTACGCCGATACAAACCAATATGAATGCAAACAAGGTGCCTATTGAAACCATTTCGCCGACAATGCTTACAGGAACGAAAGCAGCAAACAAACTGATAAAGACTGCGAAAAGCATATTAGTTTTAAAAGGAGTCTGAAACTTGGGATGTAAATTGGAGAACACTTTAGGAAGCAGGCCATCTTTAGACATTGTATAAAATACCCTTGATTGTCCCATAAGCATTACCAGCATTACCGAAGTATAACCGGCCAGAATTGCAACTATAATTGCTTCCTGTAACCAGGCATAAGGAGTTTTAGCTATTGCTACTGCTACAGGTGCAGCGCTTCCTTCAAATTCTTTGTAGTTGGCAAGGCCTGTCATTACATGCGAAAAGAGTACGTATAAAATGGTACATACCACCAAAGATCCGATAATTCCGATGGGCATTCCCTTTTCTGGGTTTTTGGCTTCCTGTGCTGCGGTTGAAACCGCATCAAATCCAATAAATGCAAAGAATACTACTCCGGCACCTCGTAATATACCTGACCAGCCAAACTCACCAAAGGTTCCGGTATTTTCAGGTATATAGGGAGTATGATTTGAAGGGTTTATATGACTCCAGCCAACAGCGATAAAAACTAATACAACAGCAACTTTTAATATCACCAGCATATTGTTTATAAAAGCCGACTCCCGCGTTCCTCTGATAAGAAGTAAGGAAAGACAAATAATAATAAAAACCGCAGGGACATTCATGATACCGCTAACAATTGTTCCATCTGCGAGAGTTGCAGTTTCCCATGGAGACATGGTGAATTGTGGCGGTATGACAATGTCGAAGTAATGCAGGAATTTAATGAGGTATTGCGACCAGCTTATTGAAACCGTTGCCGCTCCAAGTGCATATTCAAGTACCAGGTCCCATCCAATAATCCAAGCCATAAATTCACCCATGGTAGCGTACGAATAAGTATATGCACTTCCGGCAATAGGGATCAT
Source organism: Rubrilithobacter danxiaensis (assembly GCF_047272945.1). Taxonomy (NCBI): domain Bacteria; kingdom Pseudomonadati; phylum Bacteroidota; class Sphingobacteriia; order Sphingobacteriales; family Sphingobacteriaceae; genus Rubrilithobacter; species Rubrilithobacter danxiaensis. The sequence goes on along the minus strand of NZ_JBKOPS010000003.1, from coordinate 310,383 downwards.
AGAGGCGAATTCGGCGTAGCATAAACCTGCAAAAGCGCAGGCGACAGCCCCAATAACGAACGAAATGGTTACTGCAGGGCCGGCGTTATGAGCAGCAAGACCGGTTAATGAGAATAGCCCAGCTCCAATAATAGCCCCGATTCCCAAGGTTACCAGGTTAAAACTTGATAAGGTTCTTTTTAAAGTTCCCTGTCCGCTTTCAGCAGCTTCTTTCAGTAAAACATCTAAGGGTTTAACAAATCGCATAAATTTTTTGTGTTAATAGCTATAATTTCAGGCCTTAAAGATCAAACCTACTTAAATTAATCGAAAAGAAAAAGAGCTCTTATTATAGCCGGAAAGTTGGATTATTTTTGAATTGTGAATCAGATCGTTCCTTTTGAACTTTTTCTGGTGATTATTAATGGAGAGTAAAATAACAAAAGAGGCCGTATCAACATACAGCCTCTTTTGCAGGTAAGTTATTTATTTTTATTAATTACAGTAAAAGCAGTTTGAGGGGATGTGATTTTAACTTCTTTCCTGATTTCTGGTTTAAATGCAGCCTCGTTAGTACTGTCCTTGTGGATGTGAGGTGCAATAATTAAGGAAACAATCGACATCAGTTTAATAAGAATATTCATTGATGGCCCGGAAGTATCTTTAAACGGATCTCCAACGGTATCACCAGTAACTGACGCTTTGTGAGGCTCTGATTTTTTGTAATAAGTTTCTCCGTCAATTACTACTCCTTTTTCAAAGGATTTTTTTGCATTATCCCAGGCGCCGCCGGCGTTTGATTGGAACATTCCCATCAAAACTCCCGATACAGTTACACCTGCAAGTAATCCTCCTAAAACTTCTGGTCCGAATGAAAATCCCACGATAAGGGGTACAATTAAGGCAATTGCTCCGGGTAGCATCATTTCACGGATGGAAGCTTTGGTAGAAATGGCCACACATTTTTCATATTCCGGTTTGGCTTTGTATTCCATAATTCCCGGAATTTCTCTGAACTGGCGACGTACTTCCTGAACCATATCCATTGCCGCACGTCCTACTGCAGAAATACATAATGAAGAGAAAATAAAAGGGATCATACCGCCCACAAACAACCCGGCTAATACATCGGCTTTATAAATATCAATGCGGTCAATGCCGGCAATTCCAACAAATGCTGCGAACAAAGCAAGGGAAGTTAATGCTGCCGAAGCAATTGCAAAGCCTTTTCCGGTTGCTGCAGTTGTATTTCCAACCGCATCCAGGTTATCTGTCCGGTGGCGCACTTCTTCCGGAAGCATACTCATTTCTGCAATACCTCCTGCATTATCAGCTATCGGTCCGAATGCGTCAATAGCTAACTGCATGGCCGTAGTTGCCATCATACCAGCTGCCGCGATAGCAACTCCATATAATCCGGCAAAATGGTACGAGCCATAAATTCCTGCAGCAAGTACCAGTATTGGAAGTACAGTTGATTCCATTCCAACCGCCAATCCACCAATAATATTGGTTGCATGGCCGGTTGAAGACTGCTGAACGATTGATTTTACCGGACGTTTGCCCATTGCAGTATAGTATTCTGTGATGATGCTCATCAGTGTTCCTACAATTAAACCAACGATAATAGATAAGAAAACATCTGTATTGGTAAACTCATAACCTCTTATCGACATGGTATCGGGCAGCAGCCATCTTACAGCAAAAAAAGAAGCGATAGCCGTTAAAATGATAGACGACCAGTTACCCATGTTCAGGGCATTCTGCACGCTGTCGGTTTCATTTTTTATTTTAACAAAAGTGGTAGAGATAATGGAAAAGATCAATCCCAAACCGGCAATGAGCATGGGTAAAAGGATTGGAGCAATTCCTCCAAAATTATCCTGAGAGGTAATTTCACGTCCTAAAACCATGGTTGCAAGAATGGTAGCCACATACGAACCAAAAAGGTCAGCGCCCATACCCGCAACATCGCCTACGTTGTCGCCTACGTTATCTGCTATGGTTGCAGGGTTACGAACATCGTCTTCCGGAATTCCCGCTTCTACTTTACCAACAAGGTCTGCACCTACGTCGGCAGCTTTTGTATAAATACCTCCTCCAACACGTGCAAATAAAGCGATGGATTCAGCACCTAATGAAAATCCTGCTAACACTTCAAGGGCCTTTTCCATATCGTGTCCATTTACATCGCCTGTCTGTGCTACGTAAATCTGGTAAAAAACAATGAATAAGGAACCTAATCCTAAAATCGCCAATCCGGCTACCCCGATTCCCATAACGGAACCTCCTGTAAAAGATACTTTTAGCGCTTGTGCTAAACTGGTACGGGCTGCCTGAGTGGTGCGCACATTGGCTTTAGTAGCAATGTTCATTCCGATGTATCCTGCAAGGGCAGAAGTAAAAGCACCTATTAAAAAAGAAACAGCTATTACCCAACTGGAAGTTTCAACCAATGTTCCTGAATAAGCTAACAATACGGCGGCAATAATTGCGAAATACGTCAGTATCTTCCACTCTGCTCTTAAAAAAGCCATTGCGCCGCTGGCAATATATCCCGCTAATGTTTTCATATTCTCATCGCCGGCTTCCTGCTTCGATACCCAGGCCGATTTTGATAACATTACCAGGATTCCAATAAGGCCAAAAACCGGGATCAGGTAAATTAAATTTTCTTGTAAAAATTGCATATATTCTATTACAGATTAAAAATGATTATTTGGTTAATTATGTTAGTTTTCAAAAATAGCAGGGTAATTTGATTAAACAAATAAAATTCACTGATAATTGAATGTTCCTTTCGTAAAGGAAAAGTACTTCTGATTGTTTGCCTCTGATTTAAAATAGATGCATTTTTAGGATAAATTACTAACTTCCCTGCCAAATTATGGAACAACCAATTGAAACAACCGGAATGAAACGTGAACTCGGTCTGCTCGACGCTACTTTACTGGTCGCCGGGAGTATGATTGGCTCGGGGATTTTTATAGTAAGCGCTGATATTACACGAAACGTAGGTTCGTCTGGCTGGTTGATAGCTGTTTGGCTTATAACCGGCTTTATGACTCTTATAGCCGCAGTTAGTTACGGCGAGTTAAGTGCCATGTTTCCGAAAGCAGGTGGCCAGTATGTTTACCTGAAAGAAGCGTATAATCCATTAATCAGTTTTCTTTACGGATGGAGCCTTTTTGCTGTAATACAAACAGGAACGATTGCCGCTGTAGGAGTTGCCTTTTCAAAATTCACCGCATACCTTATCCCGGAGGTTAGTGAAAGCCTTGTTTTATTCACAATAGGAAGTTTTAAAATATCACCGGCGCAGATTCTGTCTATCGTAATCATTGTCCTGCTTACGTTTATAAATACGCGGGGAGTAAAAAGCGGCAAGCTTATTCAAACTACATTTACGTTGACAAAAATCTTAAGCTTATCAGGCTTAATTATATTCGGGTTATTAGCCTTGAGGTCGGATATATGGAATATGAACTGGTCTGAGGCATGGACCTTACAGAAGCTGAACAAAGCCGGCACTTTTGAACAATATACAACCGTGGCTGCTTTAGGTGCAATTGCCGCTGCAATGGTCGGTTCTATTTTTAGTAGTGACGCATGGAATAATGTAACTTTTATTGCCGGCGAGATCATTAACCCGAAACGGAATATAGGATTGAGCTTGTTTTTCGGGACGCTGATTGTAACTATAATTTATGTGATGGCAAATGTAATGTATACAGCAGTTTTGCCTCTGCATGAAATTGCTACTGCTGATAAAGACCGCGTTGCCGTCGTAGCCTCTCATGCAATATTTGGTAATGTCGGCACCGTTATCATTGCTTTAATGATTATGATTTCTACATTCGGCTGTAATAATGGCTTAATACTTTCTGGTGCAAGGGTCTATTATACAATGGCAAAAGATGGTTTATTTTTCGAAAAGACTGCCAGGTTGAATAAAAATGCAGTACCCGAATTTGCGCTTTGGATTCAGTGTGTAGTCGCTTCCTTACTTTGCCTGAGCGGCAAATACGGAGATTTGCTCGATATGGTTTCTTTTGTTGTGGTGATATTTTATGTGCTGACAATAGCCGGAATATTTATTCTAAGAAACAAACGGCCTGATGCAGAACGCCCTTACAAAGCTTTCGGATATCCAATTCTTCCTGCTTTGTACATTATAATGGGTTTAACTTTCTGCTCTCTCTTAATCTGGTTTAAACCCGGTTTTACCTGGCCAGGACTAATTATCGTGTTAATTGGCTTGCCGATTTATTATGTGTGGGGCGGGGTTTCCAGGGAAGATAACACACGAGCAAATAAATAATTCAATTATTTCAGTCAAAGAAAGCTTGATATTAAAATTGAGTTTTTATGATAAACAATATTTATTACAGTACTGCTTAATAAGAATAGTTACAAGCTTTTAACTTTTGCCGTTAATCTTTATCCTTTCACCTTAATTTCATTCAGCATTTTATTAATCACAGTCTTTTTTTAATTTTGACCTTCCTTTCAAATAAGAGTCAAATTGGAGAATAATCAGCTTACTACCGTAAATACCGCAAAAGATTTAGGTCTTTTACCAGAAGAGTTTGAGAAAATAAAAGAAATACTCGGCCGCACGCCCAATTTTACCGAGCTTTCTATTTTTTCAGTGATGTGGAGCGAGCACTGCTCATATAAAAATTCCATTGTATGGTTAAAAACATTGCCGAAAGATGGTCCTCGGATGCTGGCTAAAGCAGGAGAAGAAAATGCAGGACTGGTAGATCTTGGCGATGGAATTGGATGTGCGTTTAAAATCGAATCTCACAATCACCCTTCAGCTCTTGAACCATATCAGGGTGCTGCTACCGGGGTAGGCGGTATCAATCGTGATATTTTTACCATGGGTGCCCGGCCAATCGCCCAGCTCAATTCCCTGCGTTTTGGCGATCCTACGCTTGAACGTACCAAATGGCTTATCAAAGGCGTAGTAAAAGGAATCGGTGATTATGGCAATGCTTTTGGAATTCCAACAGTAGGCGGGGAAGTGTTCTTTGACGAATGTTACAATATCAATCCTTTAGTAAATGCGATGTCGGCAGGCATCGTAAAAGCAGGTGAAACTGTATCTGCAACTTCTTATGGAGTAGGTAACCCGGTATTTATTGTAGGTTCAGCAACCGGTAAAGATGGTATTCACGGAGCGGCTTTTGCGTCGAAAGATATAACAGAAGATTCCGTAAACGATTTACCTGCCGTACAGGTCGGAGATCCTTTCCAGGAGAAATTACTTTTAGAGGCTACATTAGAGGTAATCCAAACCGGTGCGGTAATAGGCATGCAGGATATGGGAGCAGCGGGAATTATCTGCTCTAATTCAGAAATGTCCGCTAAAGGTGAACACGGAATGCGGATTGATTTGGATAAAGTTCCGATGCGCCAGGAGAATATGAAGCCTTTTGAAATCCTGCTTTCCGAATCTCAGGAACGTATGCTTATTGTAGTAGAAAAGGGCAGGGAAGCAGACGTGCAAAAAGTGTTTGATAAATGGGATTTGAACTGCGTGCAGATTGGCGAAGTAACAGACACTAAACGTCTGGTGTATTATATGAACGGGGATCTGGTGGCAGACGTTCCGGCTGATGATCTGGTTTTAGGTGGTGGGGCTCCGGTTTACCATCGGGAATATCGTGAACCGGCATACTATCAGGAATTTAAAAAATTCAAAATAGAAAATGTTGCTGAGCCGGAAGATCTGAAAGCGGTTGCTCAGCATCTGATAGCTCATCCTAACATTGCTTCTAAACGTTGGGTAACCAACCAGTATGATTCCATGGTAGGTACCGCAAATATGACTATCAATCGCCCAAGTGATGCGGCTGTTGTAGCAGTTAAGGGAACTGATAAAGCAATTGCACTAACAGTTGATTGCAACTCTCGCTACGTATATGCAGACCCAAAAATTGGTTGTGAAATTGCTGTTGCCGAAGCCGCCCGAAATATTACCTGCGCCGGAGGTGAGCCTGTTGCTATTACTAACTGCCTCAATTTTGGGAACCCTTATGTCCCGGAAGTTTACTGGCACTTTGTAGAGGCAATTAAAGGAATGGGAGAAGCCTGCACCAAATTTCAAACCCCTGTGACCGGTGGAAACGTAAGTTTTTATAATCAATCCAGCGATGAGGGCCCTGTTTTTCCGACTCCAACTATCGGTATGTTAGGGGTTTTGGATGATGTAAATACATTAATGACCTTAGATTTTAAGTCAGAAGGAGATCTGATTTATCTGATTGGTGAAAGTGTTAATGATATCGCTTCTTCACAATATCTTGCATCCTATCATAAAATTGCGACCTCTCCGGCTCCTTATTTTGATCTGGAAAAAGAATACGAAACACACCAGGTAATAAAGCACCTGATTCGGGAAAAACTGATCGAATCGGCGCATGATGTAGCTGACGGGGGATTATTTATTGCTTTGTTTGAGGCAGCAAAACCAAATCAGCTGGGTTTTGAAATTGAATCTGACGAGCAAATAAGAAAAGACGCGTTTCTTTTCGGTGAAGCTCAGGGGCGTATTGTTGTTTCAGTAAAGCCGCAAAACCAGGAAACCTTTGTGGAACTGATGGCTACTACCGAAATTGATTTCAGTCTTTTAGGAACAGTAAATAAAGGTGCGATGCTGGTTGATGGTGAATCATTCGGAACGGTATCTGAAGCTGCATCAGTGAATGAAAATGTACTCTACGATCTGTTAGGTGAGTAGAAATGCTTCAGCTGAAAAGGATACATCACGTAGCAATAATAGCCTCAAATTATCCAAAATCGAAAAAGTTTTATACAGAAGTTTTAGGATTTGAAGTTATACGTGAAGTTTACAGAGAAGAGCGGAATTCTTATAAGCTTGACCTGAAAGTAGGCGATCTGTATCAGATTGAACTGTTTTCCTTTCCGTCTGCACCTCCGCGACTTTCTGCTCCTGAAGCCTGTGGCTTACGGCATCTGGCTTTTGAAGTAACAGATATCAGGGAAGCCATTATAGCTTTAAATCAAAAAGGAATTGCAACCGAAGTGATACGCACAGATCCTTTTACAGGAAAGCAATTTACTTTTTTTGCCGATCCTGACGGACTGCCTTTAGAGCTTTATGAGAGCTGATCTGGAATCTTTATCTTTCAACTTTTACCTTTTTACTTTCAACTTGTCGGTTTATGTTCCATTTTAAGCAATTCTCTATTGATCAAACAGGCTGCGCCATGAAGATCAATACAGATGGAGTATTGCTTGGAGCACTTGCCGAAAGTGAAAATCCCATGTCAATTCTTGATATAGGAACCGGAACGGGCGTAATTGCTTTAATGCTGGCTCAGCGTTTTTTGCAGGCAACTGTAGAAGCGGTTGAAATTGATAAATCTGCTGCTGAAAGAGCTGCTCTTAATTTTAGTGATTCCCCTTTTGCGGATCGGCTGAAAGTTTGCAATATGTCTTTTCAGGATTTTTTTCTTAACTATCCTGATAAACAATTTGACATGATTGTTTCAAATCCACCCTTTTTTATTAATTCTCTGAAGAATCCTGATAGCAGGAAAAACTTAGCGAGGCATACCATGCCTGAATTTTTTGCCAGTCTTGTTTCATTATGTTATAAGCATCTTAGCAGAAATGGAATATGCTGGTTTATCCTTCCGGTTCATGTTGCTGATCTGGTTAACAAATATGCTAAAGAAACAGGTTTGGAAATGACTACCACTATAAGGATAAAATCTTTTGAAAATTCCGAACCTCACCGGTATTTAATTGCCTATAAAAAGAACTCCGATGCACTAAGCAGTTCTGATTTTATAATATATCAAAGTGAAAAGGTATATTCAGAAGAGTACAAAGCAGCCTTGTCTCCTTTTTTTACTATCTTTTAAACTATGACAAAAATTGGGTTAATATCCGATACGCACAATTATCTTGATGAAGCAGTGTTTGCATATTTTAAGGATTGTGACGAGATATGGCACGCAGGCGATTTTGGAAGTTTAGAATTAGCCAACCGGCTGGCTTCATTTAAACCGTTAAAGGGAGTTTTTGGAAATATTGATGATCAGGATATTCGAAAAATATATCCCGAAAAATTACGATTTACCTGCGAAGGGATTGAGGTATTAATGACTCATATCGGCGGTTACCCGGGGAAATACAATCCGAAAATCAAACCCGAGTTAATTAGCAATCCTCCAAAAATATTTATCGCAGGGCATTCTCACATACTAAAGGTTATCTACGATCCAAAAATTAATTGTCTTCATTTAAACCCCGGCGCTGCCGGTAAGCAGGGATGGCATCAGGTGCGTACACTTTTACGTTTTTCGATTGATGGGGAAAAGATTCAAAGTATGGAAGTAATTGAACTGGGGAAGAAGTAGTTCATAGCTTTTAGCCGATAGGATATAGCTTATAGTTCATGGATTATAGCGAATAGTTAATAGATTATGGCGAATAGTTATAGACCTTATACCTAATACCTAACACCTACCTTACACCTCACAAACTCTCATTTTTACTTTCCGCTTCAAAAACAGAATCTATCAGCCACTGGTCTTTTTTCAGCGAAGCCTGTACAGCCAATTGGTCGCATCGTTCGTTTTCCTGATGTCCGGCGTGGCCTTTCACCCACACAAATCTGATGTTGTGAATTTTGTAAAGCTGTAAAAACCGAAGCCACAAATCTTTATTCTTTTTGCCTGCAAAGCCTTTGTTCAGCCAGCCAAAAACCCACTTTTTTTCTACCGCGTCAATAACATATTTAGAATCTGAATAAATTACGACATCCTGTCCGGGTTTTTTAATGGCTTCCAAAGCAACAATTACAGCCAGAAGTTCCATCCTGTTGTTCGTAGTTTTTCTATAGCCTGCAGATAATTCTTTGTAATGAGTTCCCGAACGTAGTATTACGCCATATCCTCCCGGTCCCGGGTTTCCGCTCGAAGCACCATCAGTAAAAATTTGAATCATTGCTGCAATTATAATCAAATTGTCAGGAAAAGAATGATTCTAATATCCCAAATCAGGCAGGATTACAGGAGATTGTACGCTTAATTCTTTTTGGTGTTCACACTATTAGAACGTTGCTTCTAAATAAATCATGACAGATTTATTTGTGTTTTTTTGCTACTAAAATTTGGAAAATGTTTGAAATGCTGTAGTTTTGCAGTCCAAACACGGTGGATGTAGCTCAGTCGGTTAGAGCACCAGATTGTGGTTCTGGGGGTCGCCGGTTCGAGCCCGGTCTTCCACCCTAAAAAGCCTTCTGAAAAGAAGGCTTTTTTTGTTTTCAATTATTTAACTGTCGTTGAAATTTTTTTCTCGGGCTTATATTAGTGTTTAAACATATTTTCTTAAAAAATTTTAGAAACTGTTTTAATTACGTATATTTGTAGTGCCCTCCCAAAGGGCATGTTTTTCATAGGTAGATGTAGGGTCGAATATTATTATTCGGCCCTTTTTTATGTTATCTGTGAAAATAAGAACCAATTTTGCCCCATAGCAATTTAAATTCCTGCTTTGGAAATCTGTTATTTATCTTTGCTGAGAGATGAATAAGCGTAAAATTATTGTTGCTGTAAGCGGCGCAAGCGGATCGATTTATGCGAAGCTGCTTTTTGATACCTTAACAACGCTTAAGGATCAATGGGAAGAAATAGGGGTAGTAATGTCTGACAATTCCAGGGATGTTTGGAGATACGAGATAGGTGAAGAAAATTACACTAACTACCCGTTTAACTTTTACGAAAAAAATGATTTTAAAGCTCCCTTTGCCTCTGGCTCGGCAAAGTTTGATACAATGATTATATGTCCCTGTTCGATGGGAACTTTAGGCAGAATTGCTTCCGGAGTTTCCAATGATCTTACTACCCGTGCAGTAGATGTTATACTAAAAGAAAGGCGTAAAGTGATTCTTGTTGTTCGGGAAACACCGTTCAGCCTCATACATATAAATAATATGAAAACAGTGACTGAAGCCGGTGGAATTATTTGCCCGGCAACTCCTTCTTTTTACAGCTTGCCAAAAACAATAGAAGAGCTTGCCGGAACCGTAATAAGCCGCGTAATAGATCTGGCTGGGTTGGAAGCTGACTCTTATAGATGGGGTAGATAAAAATATATTGACTGAGGAGTAAATGAAAAATCGAGCCAGCTATTTAATTTTAAAACTTAAAACCTAAGGCCTCAAACCTTTTACCTTTAACCTTTTAATACTCCTTTCACCTTAAGCCAATCTTAATTATCTTTGCAGCTTGATTATGAGCAAGAAAGTAGCATTTTATACGCTGGGGTGTAAGTTAAATTATTCTGAAACATCAACCATTGGCAGGCTTTTCAGCCAGGCCGGGTTTCAAATAGTTGATTTTACAAATAAGGCCGATGTATATGTAATTAATACCTGTTCGGTAACGGACCATGCTGACAAAAAATGCCGGAAAGTGGTAAAGGAAGCGTTAAAATACTCTCCAAATGCCTATGTAACCATTGTAGGCTGTTATGCGCAGTTGAAACCAAAAGAAATTGCAGAAATTCCGGGTGTTGATATGGTGCTGGGAGCTGCTGAAAAGTTCCAGATAGTTGATCACATTACCGACCTTACAAAGAAACCTAAAGCACAGATATTTAATCAGCCTATTGCTGAGGTAAATGAATTTGTTTCATCTTACTCGCTTGCAGACCGCACCCGTACTTTTCTCAAAGTTCAGGACGGCTGCGATTATTCCTGTACTTTTTGTACAATTCCTCTTGCACGGGGTAAAAGCCGAAGTGATACCATTGAAAATATTGTCTTTCAGGCAGAGCGTATCGCCGATTCGGGAGTAAAAGAAATTGTTTTAACAGGTGTAAATATCGGCGATTTCGGAATCAGGAACGGACAGCGTGAAGATAAATTTTTAGATCTAGTGAAAGCACTGGATCAGGTTGAAGGCATCGAACGTATCCGGATTTCTTCTATTGAACCAAATCTTTTAAGCGATGAAGTAATTGCTTTTGTAGCTGCTTCTCAGCGTTTTGTTCCTCATTTTCATATTCCTTTGCAATCCGGATCCAACAAGATTCTGGGATTGATGCGCCGCCGTTATAAGAGGGAACTGTACGCCGAACGAGTTTCTAAAATTAAATCTTTAATGCCTGATTGCTGTATCGGAGTGGATGTTATTGTTGGTTTTCCAGGTGAAACCCGGGAAGATTTTATAGAAACATATAATTTTATTAACCAGCTTGATATTTCCTATTTGCACGTATTTACCTATTCGGAGCGAGAAAATACAGTAGCGATAGAAATGCCTGATCCGGTTCCTGGTGCACAACGTGCCGATAGAAGTAAAATGCTTCACATTCTGTCAGAAAAAAAGCGTCGTGCTTTTTACGAAACACAATTAGGCAGTGATCAGGTTGTTTTGTTTGAGGCGGATGAGAAAGAGGGGATGATGACAGGATTTACACCGAATTATGTAAAAGTCAGGGCGAAATACGATCCGGTTCTTGTAAATGAATTAAAAGCGGTAAAGCTTGTTTCCATAGCTCCGGAAGGAGAAGTAGAAGTGAGAGAAGCGGCAGAAGTTTTGATTCATTAATTTCAATTTCAAAATCAACCTGTATATTTAGGGCATGTTTCCAACCATTTCCTATTTAATTGAATACCTAACAGGTATCAAGGTTCCGTTGCCTATACAAACTTTTGGTTTTTTTGTTGCACTCGCATTTGTTGCTGGTTACTGGGCTTTTTCGCAAGAACTTAAACGTAAAGAGGCTGAAGGGATATTAAAACCTTCTAAACATACGGTTACAATTGGCAAACCAGCTTCGGTAGCCGAACTTTTTTTTAACGGTTTCTTTGGTTTTTTAATAGGATATAAACTTTTATATGCTGTTTTAAATTATGCTGAGTTTGTAAACGATCCTCAGAATTTTATTCTTTCTGCCAAGGGAAATATTGTTGGCGGCTTGCTTTTAGCAGCAGTCTTTGTTTACTGGGCTTATAGCGAGAAAAATAAAAGCAAGCTTCCTCAACCTAAAATTGTAGAAGAAACGGTTCATCCTCATCAGCTAATGGGTAACCTGATTGTATGGGCGGCGATCTGGGGTTTTCTTGGGGCGAAGATCTTTGATAACCTGGAGCATTGGGATCAGTTTGTAAAAGATCCCATCGGCGGCCTGCTTTCATTTAGCGGTTTAACTTTTTACGGTGGTTTAATTTGTGGTGGAGCGGCAGTTCTTTATCTGGCAAATAAAAACGGAATAAAACCGGTTCATATGCTGGATATTGGTGCTCCGGGAATGATGCTTGCCTACGCGGTGGGACGTGTAGGCTGTCATTTGTCGGGAGACGGCGACTGGGGAATTCCCGTAACATCAGCAAAACCATCTTTTTTAAGCTGGGCACCCGACTGGATGTGGTCTTTCAAGTTTCCGCATAATGTTGTACATGAAGGAGTTTTTATTCCCGGATGTACCGGCAAGTATTGCAATGAATTGCCTGCCGGCGTGTATCCGACATCATTTTATGAAGCTGTAATTTGCCTCATTCTCTTTTTATTTCTGTGGTCTATCCGGAAAAAAATTAAAATGCCAGGTTTGATATGGTCTGTGTATTTAATACTAAACGGCATAGAGCGTTTCTGGATTGAGCATATTCGGGTAAATGCAACCTATCATGCGTTCGGTCTGGTATTTACACAAGCAGAATTAATTTCATTGATACTGGTACTTGCAGGAATTGCTGGCGTAATCTGGTCGGTTACTGCGTATAAAAAAAGAGAAATAATAAGCTGAGATGAATTTAAAGGATTTAACTGATGGCGTTATCAGTCTGGTTTATGAAGTTGGTGAATTTATACGCCACGAAAATCTCCATTTTAATCAGCAGCATATTGAATATAAAGGAGTAAACGACCTTGTTTCTTATGTTGATAAAACAGCAGAACAGAAAATTGTAAAGAAACTTCAGGAATTACTACCTGAAGCAGGTTTTATAACAGAAGAAAAAACCATTAACAAAAAAGGAGAAGCGTTTAACTGGATTGTCGATCCTTTGGATGGAACTACTAATTTTATTCATGGTATTCCTGCTTTTTCAATCAGCATAGCGCTTCAGCAGGACAATGAGCTAGTTTTAGGAGTTGTTTATGAGATTAACCGTGACGAATGTTTTAGCGCCTGGAAAAATGGTGGCGCATACCTGAACGGCAATAAAATTTCTGTTTCCGGGAATGAAACGGTTGAAAAATCGCTGCTCGCAACCGGCTTTCCATTTTACAATTTTGATAAACTGGAGCTGTACATAAATTTATTCAGAGAATTAACTCAAAGATGCCAGGGCTTACGTCGCATCGGCTCTGCTGCTGTTGATCTTGCCTACACAGCCTGCGGGCGTTTTGACGGATATTTTGAATACAACATTAACCTGTGGGATATTGCTGCAGGCATTGTTTTAGTTCGGGAAGCAGGAGGTGAAGTTGTTAATTTTACAGGAGAAGAAGAGTTTCCTGTTTCAAGAGAAGTTGTGGCAACAAACGGAAAGATTGCTGGCTCACTTTTGTCAATCGTGCAAAAGCATTTTAATAAGAAAAGCGACTGAGGAGTCGCTTTTTTATTTTACATTGCGTCCGCAACAACCTCGGTTACTTCCGGTACCATTCTTTTTAACAGGTTTTCTATACCCGCCTTTAATGTAATAGTTGAAGAAGGGCAGCCGCTGCAAGACCCGCGAAGCTCTACGGTTACTACACCCTCGTTGAACGATTTATAGCTGATTGCTCCGCCATCCTGTTCTACCGCCGGACGAACATAATCATGTAGTATCTGTTGGATTTTAATTTCAGCCTCCGTTCCTTCAAAGTCAGGAGTTTCGGTATGGGCTGTTTCCTTAATCGCAAGTTCTGATTCAACAGCACCTTTTACAAACTCCTTCAGGATGTCTTCTATATCTGCCCAGTCTGCAGTTTCTGTTTTAGTAACTGTAACAAAATTACTGGCGAAAAATACTCCGTTCACGAAATTGAACTTGAATAGTTCTTTAGCAAAAGGAGATGTTTCTGCGCTTTCTTTTGTTGGATAGTCAACACTACCATTTAAAAGCAATTTATTCACCAGGAACTTCATTGTTGCCGGGTTGGGGGTACTCTCGGTATATACGTTAATATTAGTAGCCATACAATTATTTTTATACAAAAATACCAAATTTTAAAGCATCCCGCCTGCAGGAAAAACTTTTGACCTGTTGATGACGGGTTAAATTCCTGTGTACGTAGCAGGGCTTATTTTGCGTATTTCATCTTTTACCTCATCACGAATGTTTAATATTTCTACAAAGGAGGAAATTGTAGCCGCGTTTACAGAATTATTGGTTCGTGTTAGTTCTTTTAATGCTTCGTAGGGGTTAGGATAGCCTTCTCGTCTCAGGATTGTCTGTATCGCTTCAGCTACAACTGCCCAGTTTGCTTCCAGATCTGCCTTTATTTTATTTTCATCAAGTAAGAGCTTATTTAATCCTTTTTCGGTTGATTTAATAGCTATTAATGTATGCGCTACCGGAACGCCAATATTTCTTAATACTGTCGAATCTGTCAGATCCCGTTGCAGCCTTGAAACAGGAAGTTTGGCAGCAAGATGTTCAAAAAGGGCGTTGGCAATACCCAGGTTTCCTTCTGAATTTTCAAAATCAATAGGATTTACCTTATGCGGCATAGCTGATGATCCTACTTCACCTGCTTTAATTTTCTGGCGGAAATAATTCATGGAAATATAGGTCCACATATCGCGGTTCAGATCAATAAGGATATTATTGATTCTCTTTAAAGCATCGCAATGCGCCGCGAAATTATCGTAATGCTCAATCTGGGTAGTATGCTGCGAACGGGAAAGCTTTAAGCGGTTGTTTACAAATTGGTTGGCAAAAACAACCCAGTCAATTGCCGGATACGCAATGGAATGTGCGTTAAAGTTTCCTGTTGCGCCCCCAAACTTGGCTGAAAATGGAATATGTTTTAGTAATTGCAACTGGTTCTCCAATCGCTCAACATATACCCGCAATTCTTTCCCTAAACGGGTAGGAGAGGCAGGTTGTCCGTGTGTATGAGCAAGCATAGGTATATGCTCCCAGTCGTTCGATAATTTACGCAAACGGTCAACCAGGTCATGTACTGCAGGAAGGTAGCTTTTCTCTAACGCTATCTTAAACGAATGAGGGATCGCGGTATTATTTATATCCTGAGAAGTTAATCCAAAGTGTATAAATTCTTTAAATTCACTTAATCCCAAAGCATCAAACTTTTCCTTAATGAAGTATTCGACAGCCTTTACATCGTGATTCGTAATCTGTTCTATTTCCTTTATCCGCTCTGCATCATCTTCATGAAAACGCTCATAAATATCCCTTAAATCAGTAAAACGGTTAGCATCAAAAGCTGACAGCTGCGGTAAGGGCAGTTCGCATAATGCAATAAAATATTCTATTTCAACATACACCCTGAACTCAATTAAAGCTGCTTCAGAAAAATAGGAAGCCAGTTCGTGCGTAGTTTTTCTATATCGGCCATCTACCGGAGAAATGGCGTATAAAGATGAAAAGCTCATACAACTATAATTTCGGCCAAAGTTACAGTTTTAAATCTTTTCCCCTTGCCCGATTAATAAAGTAAAGAAGAAGAATAATTTTTTTCGGAAACTTTGGAATTGAAAAAAGTTTCCATAGTTTTGCGACGAAATAAAGAAATGTGACTTGGATTTAAAACAACATATAATTAAAGAAGCAGACCGGCTGTTTTGCACTTTTGGAATAAAGAGTGTAACCATGGATGATATTTCAAGGCATCTTGGAATATCAAAGAAGACAATTTATCAGCATTTTAAAGATAAGAACGAGTTAGTTGTGCTGCTAATGAGTGATAAGATGGAAAACCAGGTGTGTGTGATGGATGCAACTTCACAAAAAGCAAAAAATGCTATCGATGAAGTTTTTGAAGCTGTAACACATACGGAGGTAATGCTATCTAATATGAATCCGACGCTTTTTTACGATCTGCAAAAGTATCATCGGGAGGCTTGGCAGGTTTTTAAAGCTTTCAGAGAGAATATTTTTTATAAAAAAATAAGGCAAAACCTGCTAAGAGGAATACAGGAAGGCTATTACAGAAAAGAACTTGACGTAGATATTATAACAAGAATGCGAATTGAACAAATTGATTTAATATTTAATCAAACAACATTCCCCGTGAAAGAATACAGTATTTCCAGGGTTTTGACTGAATTGACAGCCCATTTTTTATATGGCATCTGTACACTGAAAGGCCATAAATTAATAAACAACTATAAGCATATAACTGACGAAGACTAAAACTTAAATTTTTATGAGATATCTTTTTCTAATAGGTCTTTTAAGCTTTTCAACGCTGTTTGTAAAAGCTCAGGACAATCCGGGAGGGCAAACGCACGAATTCAACCTGCAGCAATGTTTGGATTATGCATATGCAAACCAGGACTCGATGAAGAATGCCCGCTTGGATATTGAAAGTGCAAACTATAAAGTGAAGGAAACTATAGGCATCGGACTACCGCAGGTAAGTGGAAGTGCTGCCTTGCAGGATTATTTAAAAATTCCAACTACCTTGTTGCCCGGAGAGTTTTTTAATCAGCCAGGCACCTTTATTCCTGTAAAATTTGGGGTAAAATATCAGGCAAATGCAGGGTTGAGCGTTTCGCAACTGCTTTTTAATGGGACCTATTTAGTTGGTTTGAAAGCATCTAAAACGTATAAAGAGCTTTCGCAAAGAGCGTTTAACAGGACAAAAATTGAAACAGAAATTGCAGTTACAAAAGCATATTATCAGGTTTTAGTTAATGGAGAGCAGCTGAAACTTATAGATGCAAATCTGAATCAGCTTAAAAAGCAATTGAACGAAACAACAGCATTAAATGAGCAGGGATTTGTTGAAAAAATTGATCTGTCACGAATCCAGGTTTTGTATAATAACCTATCAACAACAAGAGAAAATACGGTTCGCTTGCTTGCTCTTGGTTATCAGCTTCTTAAATTTCAGATGGGAATGCCAGTTGCAGATAACCTGAAGTTGACCGATAAAATTGAAGATATTAAACTGGAAACGGATTTATCGGTTGAACCAGATACTACTGCATACCGGAAACGCATCGAATATGGTCTGTTGGAAACGCAGAAGAAGTTAAATCAGTTGGATTTACAACGGATTAAATCAGAGGCACTTCCTTCTTTAGCCGCTTTTGGCAGTGGTTCTTATAATTTTCAGAGTGACCAGTTTTCTAATCTTCTCGATGAAAAATTTCCTACAGTAGTAGTAGGCCTTCAGCTCAATGTTCCAATTTTTAGCGGCTTCCAGCGACTCAACCAGGTGAGACAGGCAAAAATTGCTGTTCAAAAGTCTGAGAACATGCTAAATACCGTAAAGAATGGCTTACAGCTTCAGCAGGAACAGGCCCGTGTTATGTATACCAACGGAATCCAGTCTTTGAATAATCAAAAAAGTAATATGTCTCTTGCCGAGGAGGTGTTGCGGGTTTCGAGGATTAAATACGAGCAGGGTGTAGGCTCAAGCCTGGAAGTTACGCAGGCACAAACCGCTCTTGAAGAGGCACAAAATAATTATATCCAGGCTTTATACGATGCTCTTATAAGCAAGGTGGATTTAGACAGAGCATACGGACGTATTCAATAATATTATCACAATTAATAATCATGAAAAGATTAATTTATTTAGCGACAATTCTAATAATAGCTTCCTGCGGAAAAAAAGCGGTAGATAAAAAAACTGAACTTGCCGAACTGAAAAAACAACGCTCGGAAATTGAAAGTAAAATAGCAAAGCTTGAAAGTGAGGTAGGCGAAAAACCTGCTGAGAAAGTAAGTGAAGTGAATGTTACTGAAGTGGTACCGGTTGTTTTTAAAAATTATGTAGAGGTGCAGGGTAAGGTAGATGCGGAAGAAAACGTGCAGGTAAATCCCGAAATGCAGGGTGTGGTAACAGCTATTTATGTTAAAGCAGGTCAGCATGTAAGTAAAGGCCAGGTGTTGGCGCAGATAGATGATAAAGTTCTTCGCCAGAATATGGCTCAGCTGCAAACACAATTAGACCTTGCTACAAATCTGTTTAATCGCCAGAAAGCGCTTTGGGAACAAAAAATAGGCACGGAAGTTCAGTATCTGAATGTGAAGACCCAGAAGGAAGGACTTGAAAAGCAAATGGGCGTATTGCGTTCTCAGCTTTCCATGTATAAGATCAAATCACCTATTTCTGGTACCGTTGATCAAATGGATCTTAAAATAGGCCAGGCGGTAATGCCCGGAGCGTCAGGAATACGTGTGGTAAACGCAAGCGATTTAAAGGCAAAGGCTTTGGTTGCAGAAACATACGCTTCAAAAGTAAACCAGGGGGATGAGGTACAGGTGCTGTTGCCAGATGCCCAGGATTCTTTAAATACACGTTTAACATTTGTTTCTAAAGTTATTGATCCTGTTTCAAGAAGCTTTAATGTGGAAGTTAAGCTACCTTCCAAATCTATTTACCGGCCAAACATGCTGGCGGTATTAAAAATTGTGGATTATAGAAATAACAAGGCACTGACCGTACCTGTAAATGCGATCCAAAAATCAGAAAGTGGCGAATATGTTTATATAGCAGAAAACGGCAAGGCTAAACGTGCCGTGATAGAAACCGGCAAAATCTACGATGGCCGGGCAGAAGTTTTATCAGGACTTAAAGCGGGGGATAAGGTAGTAACTGTAGGCTTTTCCAGCCTGAATGAAGGCGATACGCTGAAGTTTTAATTGCCGTATATATTCACTCATCAATTCTAAATGACAGATGAAAGACGTAAATAAAGAATTTAAACCATCAAGCTGGGCAATAGATAATAAAACCGCAATCTATGTATTGGCTTTTATTATTACTGTTCTTGGCTTCTTTACCTATAATGGCTTGCCTAAAGAGAACTTTCCGGAAATAGTTATCCCCAAAATAATGGTGTATACTATTTATCCGGGTACTTCTCCGGCAAATATGGAAACCCTTGTAACCAAGCAACTGGAAAAGCAGATGCGTGGAACAGAAGGTTTAAAAAAGATTACATCCAACTCCATTCAAGGGTATTCTATGATAACTGCCGAGTTTAATACAAACGTAGATATTGTAGATGCAAAGCAACGTATTAACGATGCAGTTGATAAGGCAAAGCAGGACTTGCCTACTGATCTTCCTACAGATCCGCAGGTGTTTGATATCAACTTATCGGATATGCCGATAATGTATGTAAACATCTCTGGAGATTATGACCTGAAAAGCCTGAAAGAATATGCAGATGACCTGCAGGATCGTATAGAAGGTTTAAAAGAGATATCAGGGGTTGATATAGTTGGAGCTTTAGAACCGGAAATTCAGATTAATGTGGATCTGAATAAGATGGCTGCCGCCCAGATTTCCTTTAACGATGTAGAAAGTGCTGTAGGATACGAAAACATGACAATTCCGGCTGGTTCGGTAAAAATGGATGGCGTAAGAAGAAGCATAAACGTAAAGCAGGATTTTAAAAGTGCAGAAGAGATAGCAAACATTATTGTTAAAACGCCAACCGGCGGTTCCGTTTATCTGAAGGATATAGCAGATGTAAGGGATTCATTTAAAGAGCAGGAAAGTTATGCACGTTTATACGGAAAAAATGTAATTACCCTTCAGGTTAAAAAAAGAAGCGGGGAAAACCTGATAGAAGCTTCGGATAAGATCAATGCGCTGATTAAGGATATGAAAGGAACTGTGCTTCCTGAAAATCTGAATATCACAATTACAGGCGACCAGTCTGATCAAACCCGTGTTACTCTGCATGATTTGATCAATACAATCATTATCGGATTTATCCTGGTAACCGTTATTTTAATGTTCTTTATGGGAGTTACCAACGCCTTGTTTGTGGCTCTTTCGGTTCCATTATCCATGTTTGTTGCCTTTCTGGCCATGCCTGCTCTTGGAGGAATATTTGACTTCAGTTTCACCATGAACATGATGGTGCTGTTCTCCTTTTTACTGGGTCTGGGAATCGTAGTGGATGATGCCATTGTAGTAATTGAAAATACGCACCGTATTTTCGATAATGGCCGTGTGCCAATTAAACAGGCAGCAAAGATGGCTGCCGGCGAAGTTTTCCTTCCGGTATTATCTGGAACATTAACTACACTTGCTCCTTTTGTACCTTTGTTGTTCTGGCCTGGAATCATCGGGGAATTTATGTTTTTCCTGCCTGCAACTTTAATTATTACCCTGCTGGCTTCTCTGTTGGTAGCATATATAATTAACCCGGTGTTTGCGGTTGACTTCATGAAACCGCATAATGAGGATGAAGATCATAAACCACGGTTTGATAAAACAGTAAAGCGTACTTTGCTGATATTAGGAGGTTTGGCAGTACTTGCCTACCTGATAAACTTTGGCTTTGGTAATTTTATTGTCTTTCTTGCCTTATTGTACCTCCTGAACCATTTCTTCCTTACCGGTGCAGTTAAACGTTTTCAGAATAACATCTGGCCGAGATTTCAGGATAGATATACGAATCTGTTAAGATGGGCATTAGATCGCCCGCGGACTATGCTATGGGGAACAGTTGGATTGTTCTTCTTTTCTATCGTTTTAATTGCGGTTGTACCTCCTAAGATTGTATTCTTCCCGTCTTCAGATCCGAACTTTATTTATGTATATGTTCAGTTACCTGTAGGAACAGACCAGGCTTACACCAATGAGGTGGTAAAGAAAATAGAAAATAAAGTTACCGGTGTAGTAGGAAGAAATAATCCTATCGTATCGTCTATTATTTCGAATGTGACAGTCGGCGTTACCGATCCGCAGGATGAGGATCAGGGAAATTATGCCAACCGGGGAAAGGTAACCGTTGCTTTTGTTGAATACGGCAAACGTAATGGGGTAAATACAACTGAGTATTTAAGTAAAGTTAGAAATGCTGTAAAAGGAGTTCCGGGGGCTGAAATAACAGTAACACAGGAACAATCAGGGCCTCCTACAGCAAAACCAATTTCTATTGAAATATCGGGAGATGACCTGGACTCGTTGGTTAAAACTTCCGAAAGATTGCAAAAATTCCTGGAAGAAAAGCAAATTGCGGGAGTTGAGGAGTTAAAATCCGACTTCCAGAATAATAAACCTGAAATTATATTTGATATTAACCGCGAAAGGGCAAACCGTGAAGGGCTTTCAAGCGGACAAATTGGTGCAAGCCTGCGTACAGCGATCTTTGGTAAAGAGGTTTCGAAATTCCGCGATGTGAATGAAGATTATGAAATTAATCTGAGGGCGCAGGAAGACCAGCGAAATAATCTTCAGGCCTTACGGAATATGAAGTTTACCTATCGCGATATGGGTATGGGTGGCGTTATCCGCCAGGTTCCCCTTTCTTCTTTTGCCGATATAGATTATGTAAATACGTATGGAGGTATCAAGCGTAAACAGCAAAAACGTGTGATTACTGTTTCATCAAACGTATTGGCAGAATACAATGCCAACGAAGTAGTTGCTAATATTCAGTCTGAAGTAAGCCAATTTAAAGCACCGGCAGGAGTAGAGATTAAAATGGCCGGCGAGCAGGAAGAACAGCTGGAAACCGCTGCGTTTTTAGGTAAGGCTTTAATGATTGCCTTTGGTTTGATCCTGATTATCCTGGTAACTCAGTTTAATTCAGTTAGCAAGCCGATTATAATTTTGAGTGAAATTTTATTCAGTGTAATCGGTGTATTACTTGGAGTAACTATTTTCAGAATGGAAATGTCTATCGTAATGTCAGGAGTGGGTATAATTGCGCTTGCGGGAATTGTAGTCCGCAACGGGATATTATTGGTAGAGTTTACTGACCTGATGATTGAACAGGGTATGTCTGTAAAAGAAGCGGTAATAGAGGCAGGAAGAACACGGATGACGCCGGTATTGCTTACAGCAACAGCAACCATGCTGGGTTTAATACCACTGGCAGTTGGTTTAAATATCGACTTTACCCTATTGCTTACAGAGTTCAATCCTCATATTTATTTCGGAGGGGATAATGTTGCTTTTTGGGGGCCGCTTTCATGGACTATGATATTCGGCTTAAGTTTCGCAACTTTCCTGACACTGGTTTTAGTTCCATGTATGTATCTTATTTCAGATTCAAACTCTAAAAAGGTAAAAGGCTGGTTCAAAAGAACGTTCAGTGGCGATTAAGAAATTTTAAGAAAGTTTTTGGTTGATTGTTTGTCACAAGGCCTGCTGGTTTCAGCAGGCCTTGATTTTTTTATAAGGTATCCGCTGCTGAGTCGGCAGGAGAATTGAATGTTGAGTCAATTGCATCCGATACGGAATCTCTTACAGAATCGATAGAATCAGAAGTGGATTCATGTGACATATTGGAGCTGCAGGCAGAAGCAGCCAAAGAAACTGCAAATGCTAAAAAAAAGATTTTAAATAATTTTTTCATGATGAAGGATTAATTGGTTCAATAATCTTTAATACTGGCGGATTAAGAAAAGTAACCCTAAATAAAAAAGCTGCTCCGGAATACCGAAGCAGCTTTTTATGATGCTTAATAAAATTATTGAGCAGCAGCAGTATCAGTAGCAGCTGAATCAGTAGTAGCAGCAGCAGAATCAACAGTAGTAGCAGCTGAATCAGTTGTCATAACAGAAGAATCTGCACTTACTGAAGTTGAATCAGAAGCGCTTTCTGATTTGTTAGAGTTACATGCAGCAACTGATAAAGAAATAGCTAAAGCTACGAATGCGAATTTGAATGTCTTTTTCATGTTTTTGTAATAAAGTAATTAATAAGTTTATTCATTAATACCAGTGTAGTAAAAAGGTAACCCCAGTATTTTAAAAAAAATAAAAAACCGCTCCTATAAGGTAGCGGTCTGGGTTAAGCAAGCTTAAATTAGTTATTGAATACTATCATTTCCGGTAGCACCTAAAGTATCGGTACTTGTAGAATCAAGTGCAGCAGGCTGTGTGTCTGATCCTCCATCATTACCTGATTTATTGGAACTACATGCCGATAACGCAAGTGAAAAGATAAGTGTAAGAAAACCGTATTTTAATTTGTTTTTCATAGCAATAGGATTTAGTAGATGTGTGTGTTTTAATACCTTTGTGGCTTCAAAAGTAACCCTGTTATCAACAAAAATGATTGGAAAAAATATTTTACCTATCATTGGGTTACAATTTAAATATTACTGTATTAAATAGTGAGCAGGGAGATAAAAAGGTCAGTTCCAACAGATAACGAGATAATTTTAGGAGTCCTCAACAGCTCAAAAGATATTCTTGAAAAGGTGTACAAAGCATATTTTCCGATGGTTTTGCAATTAGTGCTTACCAATAACGGGGATGATGACGATGCCAAGGATATTTTTCAGGAAACTGTAATTGTTCTTTATAATAAGATTAAAAGTGGAAATTTTGAACTTAACAGCAAGCTTAAAACTTTCATTTATTCGGTAAGCAAACGTTTATGGCTTAAGAAACTAAGTTTGAAAGGCCGTAATACAGCAAAGATTGAAGATTTTGAAGATGTAATCGCAGTTGAAGATGACCTGGAGCAGCATACAGAGAGAGACCGGCAGTATAAACAGATGGAGCAGGCCTTAACCCAACTGGGCGAACCTTGTAAAACCATTATAGAAGATTTTTATATTCATCACAATTCAATGCAGGAGATTTGTGAGAAGTTTGGTTATACGAATGCAGATAATGCGAAAAACCAGAAATATAAATGCCTGCAGCGCTTGAAGAAATTATTCTTCCAGTCAATTTAACTATTTGTCAAGTGAAAATGGAATTGTTAGAACGGATTGAAGCTTATTTAAGAGGTGAAATGTCAGAAAGGGAACGGGCGGAGTTTGAACAGCAACGCCGGTCGGATTTTGAACTGGATCACATGGTGATATCTCACATGAATTTTCTTAAGCAATTGGAAGAAGCAGGTGAAATGCGCCAGCTTTCTTCCCGTATGAATGAAATTCACAGTTCTTTAGATATTGACGCTTTAAAGAAAGAAATTCTTCCTCAGCCATCGGTTATAAAAACGCTTTGGAACAAATACAGAATGAATGCTGCAGTTGCAGCTTCCGTAGCTATTATTGCAGTGTTGGCTACCATGCTTACCACGGGTTTTTTCTCTAAGAATAACGCAAATAATTCTAATTACAGTGCGCTCAGAAGAGAGATTAACAAGATCAAAAAATCGCAGCATGCCTTAATAAATAATATCAAGGAGGATAATAATTTACCTCCGTCTGACCCGGGTGAGTTTGGAGCTACAGGATTTGCGCTTTCTGAAAACGGATATGTAGTAACTAATTTTCATGTTATAAAAGGAGCAGATTCAGTGTATGTGCAGGATACGAAAGGCCGGTCTTATAAAGTAAAGCTGATTCATCAGAATCCAGCATATGATATTGCGGTACTGCAAATTATTGATCCCGATTTTAAATCGTTGAACACGTTACCCTATACTTTTAAAAAGAATATCACTGATTTGGGAGAGCGTGTTTATACCATGGGCTTTCCTAAAGATAATCCGGTATACGGCGAAGGTTATTTAAGTTCAAGCACCGGATATGCTAACGATACGTTAGCCTACCAGGTATCAATTCCTGTTAATCCGGGTAATAGCGGTGGTCCGTTATTAGATTCAAAAGGAAATATTATCGGGGTTATTACGGGCAAGCAAATGCAGTCTGACGGGGTGGCTTTTGCTACCAAATCTGATTATCTTTTAAAAGCAATAGAGGAAATTCCTGAAGATTCATTAGATCAAAAACTGGTTCTTAATAAAAGAAATAATGGCCTGAACGGATTAAAACGCACCGATCAGATTAAAAAGCTCCAGAATTATATCTTTATGGTAAAGGTATATTAAGATATACAATTGGTTAACTTGATGGAGGAGCCTTGATTTCAAGGCTTTTTCTTTTTTTATCTGTCCAGTTCGCCCAAAACAATATCAATCGAGCCAATGATGGCGATAAGATCAGCTATTAATACTCCTCTTGATATTTCTGAAATTACCTGCAGGTTGTTAAAACTGGGCGCCCGGCATTTTACCCTTTTGGGAATTTCTGTTTTTCCGTCACAAATAAAATAGAAGCCTAATTCTCCTTTTGGGTTTTCAGCTCGCATATAAAAATCCTGCGCTTTGGGAATAATCTTTTTAGGTAATTTTGCTCTTGGATCAAAATCAGGTGTGCGCTTTAATTCCTTTTGCAAACGATCAAGACATTGTTCAATAATCTTAACAGATTGGTCTATTTCATCCACGCGGACTTTAAACCTGTCCCAGCAATCTCCAACAGCACCCATTTCCCCTTTTCCTACCGGGATGTCAAATTCTAATTCGGGATATACAGAATACTCATCAACACGTCTTAAATCCCATTTTAATCCGGATCCTCGCAACATGGGTCCTGAACATCCGTAGCTAATAGCAACATCAAGCGGCAAAATTCCAACTTTGGCAGTTCTTGAAATGAAGATCTGATTATCAGTAAGCAGTTCGTTCAGTTCGCCCATTTTGGGTTTAAAGTAATCAATAAACTCTTTGCATCTTTCTTCAAAGCCAACCGGAAGGTCATAAAAAATTCCCCCAACCCAAATATAATTATAAAGCATCCGTGCTCCTGAAGCCCATTCCAGCATGTTCATTATATGTTCGCGGTCCCGGAAACACCACAAAAAGGGGGTAAAGGCTCCTATATCAATTCCGTAAGTGCCAAGAGCTATTAAATGAGAGCCAATACGGTTTAACTCGCATACCAATACACGGATATATTCGACTCTCTTAGGAATGTCTTTATCTATTCCAAGCATTCGCTCTACGCCCATAACCCAGGCGTGGCTGCTGTTCATTGATGCAAGATAATCCAGGCGGTCAACAAAAGGGATGGTTTGCTGATAGGTAAGGTGCTCGGCATGTTTTTCAAAACAACGGTGCAGATAACCTACATGCGGAAAAACTTCTTTTACGATTTCGCCGTCTGTTATCAGTTCCAGCCGCAGTACTCCGTGTGTTGAAGGGTGTTGAGGCCCCATATTCAGGATCATTTCTTCTGATCCGAGTTCCTGCATTCTCTCCTGATAGCGTGTTACTGCGTTGTTTGTCATTATTGGCGTGTACAATTATTAATATTCAACTTTTATCCCTTTATAATATTCCGGATTGGTATAATCTTTTCGTAAGGGATAACCTACCCAGTCATCGGGCAGAAGAATCCTTCTCAAGTCGGGATGATTTTCAAAAAAGATACCTACAAGGTCATAGGCTTCCCGTTCGTGCCACTCTGCAGTACGCCACACAGCAGAAACACTTGGCAGCAGGGGTAAATTTTCAGGATCGCGGTTGTTTTCTACATATACCTTGAGCGTTAAAGACAATTTATAAGGAATTGAAGTAAGGTTATACACTACAGCGAATTTATTTTCCTGTACGCCCATATCAACAGCCGTAATACAGGCAAGAAAATCGAAATAAGTAGTGCTGTTATCTCTCAACTCCATACAGACTTTGTCAATGGAGGAGGCTTCAATAATCAGAGCTGGCTGTAATCCTGCTTTTTCTTCTCCGATAATAATTTCGGCGCCAAATTTATTTAGTAAAAGTGCTTGTATCTCTTCAAAAGTCATGGTTATGGAGCTAAACGAACAATTTTCCAGCTATTCTTACCAGTGCTGCGATAAACAATCCGATCATGCAGCCGATTGGTACCCCCCTGCCAGAATTCAATAACCTGTGGTTTCAAAATATAACCTCCCCAATGGGCTGGCTTCGGAATTTCTTTGTCTTTATATTCTGATTCAAGCTCCTGTAATCGCTTTTCGAGGATTTCTTTACTTTTGATCTCCTGGCTTTGGGGAGAAGCAATTGCCCCGATCTGGCTTCCAATTGGGCGAGAATGAAAGTACCTTACAGATTCTTCTTTGCTTAATTTTTCGATCGTTCCTTCAATACGCACCTGTCTTTCAAGTTCTTTCCAGAAGAATACAGTGGATGCTACCGGATTCTTTGCAATTTCCCGTCCTTTTCTGCTCAAATAATTCGTGTAGAAAATAAAGCCCTTTTCATCAAAACCCTTTAACAGCAATACTCTTGCCGATGGTTTTCCATCAGGTGTTGCAGTTGCAAGAACCATAGCGTTGGGCTCGTATATTCCTGAATCCATCGCATGGTTAAACCACTTCGAAAACTGCCTGATGGGGTTAGGATCAGCCTCTTTTTTTGAAAGTTTTGCTGACCTGTATTCCTGTCGCAGGCTTTCTATTTTTTCTTTATCTGTAAGCATATATTAATTTGATGCAAACTTACTAATAAACAGCCTTTTTATCATTTATAACTGCTAAATCATGTCTTTAAAAAGACGAAATCATAAATACTAATAGTATATAAGGTAAATTGTAAGTTAAAACATAATAAATAAACCGCTTGTTAAAGCAATATGTTAAGTAACTCAAATCCACAAATAGGAAGTCTCCTGTTGTCAGAGCCGTTCATGCTCGATCCGAATTTTAAAAGATCGGTTGTTTTGCTTACTGAGCACAATGAGCAGGGTACGATTGGCTACGTTCTGAATCATCGTAGTGACTATATATTGAAAGATGTTGTTTCAGATTTTGGCGAAGCAGAATTTACGGTCTATATCGGAGGGCCTGTAGCTAACGATACCTTGCACTTTATACATCGCTGTTACGACAGGATGAATAGTGGTACTGAGATCAGTAATGGTATTTACTGGGGTGGTAATTTTGAAACGCTCAAGCTGCTTATTGAAAATAGAATGGTTACTGAAGATGAAATAAAGTTTTTTGTTGGATATTCAGGTTGGGGAGATAGTCAATTGCAGGATGAACTTGAACAGAATTCCTGGCTTGTTACCAATACCTTTAATACCTCTTATGTATTTGTAAATGATGACGAAAATCTTTGGAAAGACGTTGTATTAGGCTTAGGACCCAAATACGCTCACATCGCCAATTTTCCGGAGAATCCCCTCTGGAATTAGCCTTTCAGCTTTTGGCTCTAAGTTCTCTGCTCTTAGTTTTTAACTCTTTCCAACTCTTCTGCACTTTCCTCAATTTTCTTTTTAAGGCTTTCTTTGTAACTAATCAGTTTTTCAGCTATTGCGTCATTTGCTGTTCCTAATATCTGAGCCGCTAACAAACCTGCATTTTTTGCTGCATTTAAGGCCACTGTAGCAACCGGAATCCCGTTAGGCATTTGTAAAATAGAAAGAATAGAATCCCAGCCATCAATAGAATTTGAAGATTTAACCGGTACGCCAATAACCGGTAAGTGTGTAATTGAAGCCACCATCCCGGGTAAATGTGCCGCTCCGCCTGCTCCGGCAATAATTACTTTTAATCCCTTTTCGGCAGCAGTTTTTGCGTAGTTGAACATTCTTTCAGGAGTTCGGTGGGCTGATACAACTGTAAGCTCGTAACCGATTCCGAGTTCATTTAAAATATCCGCAGCGTCCTGCATAACCGGCAGGTCTGATTTGCTACCCATTATAATTCCTACCTGTATTTCTGACTGGTTCATCATATTATGCTTCTGCTGTAAGGGTTTGTTGAATTATTCTTGCTTTTTCAATGGCCTTTTCCCTGATATCATCTAAAATGGTTACATGTCCCATTTTCCGGAATGGTTTGGTAAATTTTTTGCCGTAAAGATGCACGTACACTCCGTCCATTTTTAAAGCTTCATCCAGACCTTTATAAACCGCCAATCCTTCATGTCCTTTTTCACCTAATAAGTTAACCATAACCGCATTGCTGATACAACGCGTATCGCCCAGAGGCAGGTTAAATATTGCTCTTAAATGCTGCTCAAACTGCGATGTATAGTTGCCTTCAATACTATGATGTCCGCTGTTGTGAGGGCGTGGTGCTAACTCGTTAACTAAGATTCTTCCGTCTTTCGTAAGAAACATTTCAACAGCAAGCACGCCTACTATGCGTAACTCCTGGGCTATTTTTATAGCCAGCTGTTCGGCGTTTTGTAGGAGTTCCAACGGAAGTGTTGACGGAGAAATAAGAAATTCGACCAGGTTTGCCTGCGGATTAAACTCCATTTCAACACAAGGAAAAGCTTTAACTTCCTCATTCTCATTTCGTGCAACGATTACTGCTATTTCTTTTTCAAAGTCTATCCACTCTTCCACCAGGCTTGGCGCTTCAAATGCGTTTTCTAAATCATCTTCAGAAACGATTTTGTACACCCCTTTTCCATCATAACCATCCTTTCTTAACTTCTGAATGTATGGAAAAGGAATAGCCGCATTTTTTAGTGTTTGTTTATTGGATATAAGCTGAAATGGCGCAGTAGGGATGTTATTTTGTTTGAAAAATTCTTTCTGTAAGCCTTTGTCCTGTATAATTCGGATTACGCGTGGCTGCGGATATATTGTCAGGCCTTCATCTTCCAGCTTTTGCAGGGCTTCAACATTTACTTTCTCTATTTCTATTGTAAGCAGGTCAACTGTTTTTCCAAAATTGTAAACAGTGGCAAAATCAGTAAGTGAACCGACGGTAAAATCATCGCACAGATTTTTACACGGGGCATTAGGATCTGGATCCAGAACACGTGCATTAATGTTGTAATTTATTCCTTCCTGGATCAGCATTCGCCCTAATTGCCCTCCTCCAAGAATACCTAAACGCAGGTCGCCGTAAAATGCTTTCATCGATGCAAGTTTAATCCAAATCTTTTATAAATGCTATAACAGATGCTACGAATTGATAAGGCTTTCTCCTTCAATCTTTTTTTGCAGCTCGAGTATTCCTCCAATCAATGCTTCAGGCCTGGGCGGGCATCCTTGTACATAAATATCTACCGGAATAATCCTGTCTACTCCTTTTACTACGTGATAGCCGTGTTCCCAGTAAGGGCCGCCGCAATTGGAACACGACCCCATAGAAATTACGTATTTAGGGTCGGGCATTTGTTCGTACAACCTTTTAATCCGTTCGGCCATTTTAAAGGTAACGGTGCCGGCAATAATTATCACGTCCGACTGTCTGGGTGAAGGTCTTGGAAATACGCCGAAGCGGTCGAAATCATAAGTAGATGCATACGAGCCCATCATTTCAATGGCACAGCAGGCAATTCCAAAGCTCATAGGCCACAAAGATGATAGCCGGGACCAGTTTAAAAGATCATCCAGCTTGGTTACCATTATATTGCCGTTTGGCGACGATTTCTCCAGGCTCATTTCTCTACGTAGTTTTTCTCATTAATGGTTTAAATGCCGGCCGGACAACAGCAGCGGGTTGAACTGTTTCTTTTTTATTTATACTGTCAGCATCTTCTTTTTCTACGGAAAAAGGTTTAACAACGTAAGTTTCAGTATTTATTCGTTCGTAAATACTTAGAGGAATTAACGAATCGGCAGCAGCAGGTTTTTTTTGCTGAGGTCTTATCCATTCCAAATCCCCTTTTCTCCAAACATAAACCAGTCCAAGAAGCAGTATACCTACAAAAATAAACATTTCAGCTAATGTAAACCAGCCCCACCGGCTATCAGCGGCAAGTAACACACTTTGCCCGAAAACTGTTGACCAGGGAAAAATGAAAACCATTTCCACATCAAACAACAAAAAGACCAGGGCAATTACATAAAACCGCGAATTGAATTGCAACCATGAATTTCCGCTTGGATCTTCTCCGCATTCGTACGTGGTTAATTTTTCCGGATTAGGCTTTCTGGGAGCAATAAGGCGTCCCACAAAAAACGTTACTAAAACCAGGAGGATTCCCATGATAAGGAAAATAAAGATCTTTCCGAATTCGGTTAGTTGAGATGCTTCCTGCATCCGGCAAAAATACTAAAAATTAGAGAAGCCTATTTAAGCTGTAAAGGAAGAAATTAAGAAAAATTGCTTTATTACATTCTTGTGGTTATTTTGCTTTAATAAACAAACTTGCTTTTTTTCAAGTGAAGCGCCCATGATAAAAAATAGAACACGTACTTACGGTATCTGTAAATTCCTGCTAATTTTGCCGCTTATATTAATTTTATTTTCTTCTTGCCGGTCTAAAAAAATTATAACAGATGCCTCAAAGTTCAGAAATGTGAAATTAAAAGGCAGCCTTAAAGAGCGTTATTCTTCTATTTTGGAAGTTTCAGAAAGAGAAATTAAAAACCAGAAACTATATAAATTTATTGATGAATGGATGGGAGTACCATATGCATCAGGAGAAATGAATAAAAAAGGTGTTGACTGTTCTGGATTTACCTGTATGCTGCAAAAAGAGATTTACGGAAAAAATCTTCCCCGTACTTCCCGTCAGATGGCTGAGAACTTAAAGCGAAAATATGAAGGAAAGCTACAGGAAGGAGATCTGGTCTTTTTTGATTTTAACGGACAGAAATATAGCCATGTAGGAGTTTATCTGATGAATAATAAGTTTGTTCATGCTTCAACCAGCAGGGGTATTATAATCAGCGATTTGAAAGATCCGTGGTATTATAAATACTTTTCGAGGGGAGGAAGTGCTAGGGATTAAAAAGTTATAAATGAAACAATATCTGGTTATTGCATATGACTTTCCGGATGCAATAGAACGGCGGCTTGAAGTACGACCTCAGCATTTTGAAGAAGTTAGAAAGATGAAAGCAAAAAATAATTTTGTAAAAGGCGGAGCAATATTGGATGAAGAAGAAAAAATGATAGGCTCTGTAATGCTTTTGCAATTTGAAAACGAACACGAGTTAAACAACTGGAAAGAAAATGAGCCGTATATAAAATATAAAGTTTGGGAAAGAATAGAAGTAAAACCTTTTAAAGTAGCTGAAATTTAGGGAAGGTATTTCAACAGATCGTCATTATTTAAAATAAGATAAGCGTAAACAGTGGTTAAAATAAGAAGAAATTCATACAAGATTTTATACAGGAGATACGGATGGCGGGTGAAGTACATTATGATGCTCGCTTGCGTTGTAGCTGTAACCTTATTTCTACCCAGGCAGGCACGTTTCAGGTATGAATATGAAAAAGGGCAGATATGGATGAATAAAGACCTGATATCTCCGTACAGTTTTGGTATTCAAAAAACATATTCAGAGATACAGAAGGATAGGGAGGAGGTTTTAAAGTCGGTTCTTCCCGTTTATAAAAATGATACAAAAGTTCCTGCCGCAGAATACGAATCGTTTGCAGCCGGCTTTGATATCAGGTGGAAAAATGCACAAGAGCCCGAAGAACGTAAGGAAATATATAAACAAACCGGACTGAACATTCTGAAGGAAGTTTTTGAACGAGGTGTAATAGCTTACAGTAAGAAATTTCAACGAAATTCATCTCAATACAATTTTACACTTTTAACAGATAATGTTGCCCGAACATTAAATACGCTGGATGTTTTTACCTACGACGAGGCTCTTGATTTTGCAAAGAAGCAAGTCGACTCAAACAAAGACATTAAAAATAAAGAGTGGCTGAATGATGTGCTGGAAGATCATATTAAGCAGAACTATATTTACGACGAACGTTTAACAGACAAACTCGAGCAAAGTGCTTTGAATAATCTTTCTACCACCCGCGGGATGGTACAAAAAGGGGAATTAATAGTAGCAAACGGTACAATAGTAACTCCGGAAGTCTATCAGAAACTTGAATCATTACGGAAAGCTTACGAGAAAGATGCGAACATTTTAGGCGAAAGAAAGCAGGTTTTTTTAGGGCAGCTGCTTTTAGTAGCACTGGTCGTGATACTTTTAATGGTATTTCTGTATTTATTTAGAAAGGATATTTTTCAGGATGACAGGAAGATCAGCCTTATCTTATTGATAATTACAGGAATGCTGATTGTGCTTTCCTGGGCTATACGCCTTAAAATTCCCAGCCTGTATTACATTCCTTATTGTATTGTTCCAATTATCATCCGGATTTTATTTGATACCCGGCTTGCTTTAAATATTCACTTGCTGGTGGTAATGGTGGCAGGTTTTTTTGTGCCAAATAGTTTTGAGTTTGCATTTCTTCAGGTTACCTCTGGTATGGTGGCGATTTACAGTATTAAAAATCTGATTAGAAGAGAGCAATTTTTAACATCTGCGCTCATGATTCTTACCAATTATTTAATAGCTTTTTTAGGAATATCATTAATCCGAAATGGAGCTCTGGATAAAGTAGAATGGATCAATTTTGTGCCTTTTATCTTTAGTGTGCTGCTTTCGCTATTAGCTTATCCTCTTATTTATGCTTTTGAAAGGTTATTCGGCATAACCTCCGAAGTAACGTTAATGGAAATAACAAATACCAACTCCAGGCTGTTGCGGGAACTTTCCTATAATGCTCCGGGAACTTTTCAGCACTCCTTACAGGTAGCTAATCTGGCAGAAGCGGCTATATTTAAAATAGGTGGAAATGCTTTAATGGTAAGGGCAGGAGCTTTGTACCATGACATCGGTAAAATGGAGAAGCCTCAGTATTTTATTGAGAATCAGAATAAGGGAGTCAACCCGCACGATTTTCTTTCTTATGAAGAAAGTGCAAAAATTATAATATCACATGTAACCAAGGGTGCGGAAATTGCAAAGAAAAATCACCTGCCGGATATGATTATTGATTTTATACGTACACATCATGGCACAACCAGGCTTGATTATTTTTACCAGTCCTTTCTGAAAAATTTCCCCGAAAAGATTGTTGACGAAAATGTTTTCCGTTATCCCGGTCCTATCCCTTCATCAAAAGAAACGGGTGTTTTAATGCTGGCCGACTCCGTCGAAGCAGCCTCCCGAAGCCTTAAGGAGCCTGATGCTCAAAGTATTAATAATCTGGTTGACAGAATAGTTAGCTATAAATTAGAACAGGGGCAGTTAAAGGACAGTAACATTACATTGAAAGACCTGGAAACCATAAAATCAATTTTTAAAAGTATGCTGATGGGTATTTATCACGTTAGGATTGATTATAAAGTTTAAAATCTAAAATATTTTTTGAAGAGCTTGTTTAATTTCTATATTTGCAGTCCTTAAAAAAGGGAAGGAGAGGTGCCTGAGAGGCCGAAAGGAACAGTTTGCTAAACTGTCGTACTGGCAACGGTACCGCGGGTTCGAATCCCGCCCTCTCCGCCAGCTTTTGTGAATGTTAGGTTTACAGCAGTTGCAAAAAAAGATACCGATCGGGGTGTAGCGTAGCCCGGTATCGCGCCACATTTGGGATGTGGAGGTCGTAGGTTCGAATCCTGCCACCCCGACTAGTCAGAGCGATTCTGATTTAATAATTTCAAAAAAGATACCGATCGGGGTGTAGCGTAGCCCGGTATCGCGCCACATTTGGGATGTGGAGGTCGTAGGTTCGAATCCTGCCACCCCGACTTTACGAGTACTAAACTCAGTTGAAGCCTCTTAAATCGTATGGTTTAAGAGGCCTTTTTATTAAATTATTGTAATGATAAAGATTTAGAAAGAGAGTTTGTAGGCGTTTTATGGAAGTGTTTTTATTTGCCTATTTCAATATAAGCTTACCTTTCATCACAGAATGGATACTGCAGTAATAATTTGAATTTTCTGTTACCGCCATTTTCCAGGATTCCCCTTCGGCAATTGGACCTGAAGTCCATGCTTTCGTATCTGCTTCTGTTATATCGTGTGCCATCATATCCCTGTTTATCCAAACTACAGTATCTCCCTTATTCACAGTCAGGTTGGCCGGTGTAAATTTCATATCCTTAATTTCTACAGTATGTACTGCAGGCTTGCTTGATGAGGAGTTGCACGAATTGAATATTAGTGTCACACCTGAAAGGAAAAGGAAAATACTCCTTATTAGTACCTCTCTCATTTACTTACAGTTTTTTGCACCATTTGAGCATGTGAAAGGTGCGTTTTTAATGCAGGCACTACCCTTTGTAATAATTCTTTTAATTCTGCATTCTCGGTAGAAGGAATTAATAGTCCTTCTACAGCGTCAATCACAGCCTTATGGTAAGCAACTTCGTTATCAATGTAAGCTTTATTAAAAGCCTCTCCTGATTTCGAATGCAACATTTTCTTTGTTTTTTCTGCCTCAGACAATAGCTTTTTACTTACGTCATTGTCTTTAGGAGTTACCTTTAATTTAGTTACCAGGGCTAGCGCCTTTGCAATTACGGCTTTATGATCATTGGCCATTGTTTCTGCAAATCGCAGGACTTCCGCATCTTTTGATTTTTCTTTCGCAATTGCTGCATAGTCAATGTCAATCTGATTCGCTGTAACAGCAACAGAAGCAATTTCAGGATCAGATAGTTTAGGGCTTTGCGAAAATACAGGTAATGCAAGTGTTACACATACCATTGCAATTAGTACGACTGGGATGCATCTTTTAATAGTTTTCATTTTTCTTTTTTTTAAGGATTTATTTATCAGAGTTAATACTAATTAGAGAGGCTGGCTTCAAAAAGGGTTACAAATTATGTTTCTTTGTTTTGAGTTTTTAATTCATTCAATTCAGAGAATTAAAATGCTCATATTCAATTTTTAGTGAACCGGAATAAATGCCGTTTTCAGGTTATTTTATTCGCTCTGATGTTTAGAAACTTGAATGACATATATTTAATCTCCCTGGTAGTTTTAGAAACTAAATAAATCACAAAAGGGTGGAAGAATATCAGTATTCGAAAGCGATTGTTGCTGATAACAAGTCAGCGGTTAATTTTATTTTTCGTGATATTACCAGGAGCTGCTTGGTTCTGCCAGATCTGCCTTAACAGAAGAAGTTAGCGGGAAGTTATGTCAAAACAATAACGTTAATGGGATATGTTTAATTGAAATAAATCAAATTATGAAACTATTGATAAAAAAGTGCCTGATAGTCCTTATTTGCATTGCCAATTTATCGGCACAGGGGCAAAGTAAGATAAAAAAAGCCCTGTTTATTATTGCAGACGGTATATCTGCCGATGCCCTTGAAAAAGCCAATACTCCCAATATTGATAAAATCGTTAAGCAAGGGAGTTATTTAAGGGCTTATGTAGGAGGCGGAAAAGGAGAATATTCTCAAACTCCTACCATTTCCGCGGTTGGATATAATAGTTTATTAACCGGAACATGGGTTAACAAACATAATGTCTGGGATAATGATATTAAGGCACCGAACTATAATTACTGGACTATATTTCGCTTTTTAAAGAATCAATATCCGGAGAAGAAAACAGCTGTGTTTTCAAGCTGGACAGATAACAGGACTAAATTAATTGGCGAAGGGCTTTCGCAAACAGGCAATATACAAATGGATTATAAATACGATGGATATGAGTTGGATACGATAAACTTTCCCCATGATAAAGAATGGGATTTCATGCATCGGATAGATGAAAAAGTAGTAGACATGGCGTCAAAAACGATAAAGGATAATGGGCCGGATCTTTCGTGGGTTTACCTGGAATATACGGACGATATGGGACATATGTATGGAGATAGTCCGCAGTTTTATAGCGCTATTGAAAAAATGGATAAGCAGGTGGGCCGCATCTGGGATGCTATTACCGACCGCCAGAAGAAAAACAACGAAGACTGGCTGATTTTCATTACCACTGATCACGGCAGAGATGAAAAAAACGGACGGGGGCATGGAGGACAATCGCTACGGCAACGATCTACCTGGATAGCCACTAATTACCCGCATTTGAACAAATTTGCGGCCTGTAATAAACCCGGTATTGTTGATATTATGCCTTCAATTGCTCGTTTTATGAACGTCTCAATTCCTTCTCAAAGCCAAAAAGAGTTGGATGGTATCCCCATAATAGGACTTGTTTCTGTTTCTGAACCGGAACTTATTTATATAAACGGCACGATAGATGTAAGCTGGAAAGCGCTGGATTCTATTGGTAAAGTCAAAATATGGATGGCGCCTTCAAACAAGTTTAAAGAAGGAGGGAGGGATGAATATTATTTAATGAAAGAAGTGCCTGTAATTCAGCAAAGTGCTTTAATTGACGTTAAAGAATATCCTTCTTCTTTTTACAAGATTGTAATTGAGGGTCCTCATAATAGTATCAATAAGTGGATTATGCTGAAGGAGGATGCTACAGAAGTAAAATAATATGGCGTGTATACACTCTTATAACCGCCTTTGCTTTTTGCGTGTAAAATTCAAATACTGCCTGAGCTTCTGCGTTTACACGGGATCGCTTTGGCAGCTATATTAATGAAATAGCTTGTTGTTCCTGATTTAACATCAGTGCTTGTAGATTTTAGAAGTCACAAGCTGTTCGGAGTGCCCGTAAAATTTTCGACGCCTCGTCTATTTTCTAACCTTTAATAGTAATTTTTTCGTAAAATGGAGTTAATTTAAGTAACATTTCCTTTTATAAAACCGAGTTTAAATAAAAATACTTGTATTGCTTAAATTTGTAACGAAAATAGTTTTGAATTGTATTTAATATAAAAGTATTATAATGGAAAAGGAAGCGATTTTAGTTATTGGGGCTAACGGACAAATTGGAACTGCTTTATATCCTAAACTTCAGGAGGTTTATGGAGCAGAAAATGTGGTGGCTTCGGATTTAAGGAGTTCCTTTGAAGGGAATGGACAATTTGAGCAGTTAGATGCAACTGATTTCCAGTCTCTTTCTAAGATTGTCAGTAAATATAAAGTAACTCAAATCTATCATCTGGCAGCAGTTTTATCAGCTAAAGCGGAAGCTGATCCCATTTGGGCCTGGAACCTGAATATTCAAACTCTGTTAAATATACTGGAGGCAGGAAAGCAATTCAAACTGAAGAAATTATTTATTCCAAGTTCCATCGCAGTTTTTGGCGAAAACGCACCGGCAGAAAATACTCCCCAGATTACATACCTCGATCCTTCCACAGTGTATGGCATTAGTAAGGTTGCAACCGAAAATTGGATGCATTATTATTATAGCCGTTTTAATGTGGACGTCCGTTCACTCCGATATCCCGGAGTTATCAGCTACCAGTCTATGCCCGGCGGTGGCACTACCGATTATGCCGTAGATATGTATCACAAAGCTACTTCTAACGAGAAATATACTTGTTTTTTAAGTCCGGATACCCGACTTCCAATGATTTATATTGACGATGTTTTGCGGGCAACTTTAGAGCTGATGGAAGCACCGGCAGAAAAAATAAAAGTACGTTCGTCCTATAATCTTGCTGGCCTTAGTTTTACACCTGCAGAGCTATATGAATCTCTTAAGAGTTATTATCCGGATTTCAGTTGTGAATATGCTCCGGACTTTCGTCAGGATATTGCTGCTTCCTGGCCAAAAACAATTGACGATTCTTCTGCCCGTCAAGATTGGGGTTGGGAACCTGAATTCAACCTGGAAAAAATGACACGTGATATGGTGAAGCATCTGTCTGCTATTCCTTCCCTCAAATGAGGCAGAAATAACATTAAACAGGGTAAGACAGGTTATGCTTGATCTCTTTAAGCACGAAAGTACTGTTTAAAACACCTATATTATCTATCTTAGATAATTTATACTTAACAAAATCATGGTATTCGTCCAGGCTGCCAACATTAATCTTAAGTAAAAAATCTACTTCTCCTGCCATGTGGTAACATTCCTGAACTTCTTCCAGTTTTTGTATTTCCTGCTCAAACTTCTCAATAAAAGCTTCATTATGGTAACGCATAGAAACCTGGCAGAAGGTAGTCATTTTACGGGCTAAGAGGGTTTTATTAAGAACCGCCACGTATTGCTTAATATAGCCCAGATTTTCCAGTCGTTTAATACGCTCGTAAACAGGCGATATGGTTAAGCCAAGTTCAGCTGCAAGCTCCTTGGTTGTTGCCTTTGCATCGGTTTGCAGGCGTCGCAAAAGTTGTTTATCTACTTCATCTAAATTTTCCATCGTAAAATTTTCTAAGAGCGTGCCTTTGAAAGGTTGAATTTAGAAAGATTTATTGTACAGTCTTTCTTCTTCCGTAAAATTTCTTAAAGAATTGAAGAACTGCTATAGTATTTTTTTCGTTTTATATTTTTGACAGTATCTGTAACTTGATTTTTACAGCTGTAATGTAGTGAAACTTATGAGGGAAGAACGAATATCAGTTTTCGATATTTTCAAAATAGGAGTAGGGCCTTCAAGTTCGCATACGTTAGGCCCATGGAGGGCATGCAGCCTTTTTATTGATAAATTGTTTGGGCAGGAACTCCTTTCAAAGGTCAAATCCATCAGCATCTTATTATTTGGCTCCCTTGCAAAAACAGGTAAAGGACACGGGACGGATATAGCAGTAATGCTAGGTTTAAGTGGTTATAATCCGGTTACTATTAATACAGACGGTATAGACAAAATCATTGCTGAAATAAATCAGTCGCGGGAAATACGGCTGGCAGGTAAATATTCCGTTGCATTTTTACCTCATAAAGATATCCGCTTTCTAGGTACGCAATCCCTTCCGTATCACCCAAATGCCTTAACAATAGTTGCTGATTTAGGTGAGATTGGCTTGAGGGAAGAAACATATTATTCAGTTGGCGGGGGATTTGTTCAGCAGGAAGGAGATGAAACGCCGGATTTACAGCAGCCTGTTACTCTTCCATATCCTATTGATTCTGCCGCTGATATCTCAAAGTGGTGCAGTGTTAGCGGAAAGTCTATCTCTGAGATCGTTTTTGAAAACGAAAAAGTATGGCGGGAGGAATCAGCACTGAAAAAGGAACTGATGAATATTTACCGGGTAATGGTTGAAAGTATTTATAAAGGATGTCATACAGATGGCGTATTGCCGGGAATATTAAAGGTAAAAAGGAGGGCCGCGACTCTAAATCGGGATTTGCTGAAAGGAAAATCATACAGTGATTATGAAAGCTGGCTGCGAGCGATACAAAGTGGTGGAAATAATTTTCAATATACGCTGGATTGGGTAACTTGTTTTGCATTGGCTGTTAATGAAGAAAATGCCTCTTTTGGAAGGATCGTTACGGCACCCACGAACGGAGCAGCCGGAGTATTGCCCGCAGTTATGCTTTATTTTATTCTTTTTTGTAATGGGAACGATGAAAATAAAATTCAGCAATACCTGATGACTGCTGCAGAAACAGGAAGCATATTTAAAAAGGGTGCAACTCTCTCGGCAGCTATGGGAGGCTGCCAGGCTGAGATCGGAGTTTCATCTGCGATGGCGGCTGCAGGATTAACCGAAGTTATGGGAGGCTCGTACCGGCAATGTTTAATGGCTGCCGAAATAGCAATGGAACACCATCTCGGACTTACCTGCGATCCGGTTGCCGGTCTGGTACAGATTCCCTGCATTGAAAGAAACACAATGGGTGCAGTTAAAGCAATTACTGCATCGCAGCTGGCTTTAAGAAGCAACCCCGACCAGGCTAAAGTATCTTTAGATAATGTAATTAAAACAATGTGGGATACCGCCCGCGACATGAGCTCGAGGTATAAGGAAACTTCTGAGGGAGGTTTGGCAGTTCATATTCCGATCAGCTTAAGTGAATGTTAGGGAGGAGATAAAATATTGAAATTTAGAAATTATGTATGAAACATTAAAACCAGATCTGGAACAACAGATAGAAGAAATCAGGGAAGCCGGACTTTTTAAGAAAGAACGGATCATTACTACACCTCAGGGAGCGGAGATCAGCACATCAGAAGGGAAGGAAGTACTTAATTTTTGCGCAAATAACTACCTGGGTTTGTCCTCGCATCCTCAAGTAATAGAAGCTGCCAAGCGTACTATTGATACACATGGATACGGAATGTCGTCGGTACGTTTTATATGCGGCACACAAGATATACATAAAGAACTGGAGGCAAAGCTGGCAGATTTTTTAGGTACAGAGGATACTATCTTATATGCTGCGGCTTTTGATGCGAATGGCGGTGTTTTTGAACCCCTGTTTGGAGAAGATTCAGCAATTATTTCGGATGCCCTTAACCATGCCTCTATTATTGACGGCGTACGGCTGTGTAAAGCGCAGAGGTTTCGCTATAACCACAACGATATGCAGGATCTGGAAGCAAAATTAAAAGAAGCTGCTGCTGCAAAACATCGTATTATCGTTACTGATGGTTCATTTTCTATGGATGGGACTATCGCTCAGCTGGATAAGATCTGCAATCTGGCTGATCAGTTTAAGGCCCTGGTTATGGTAGATGATAGTCACTCAACAGGCTTTATGGGTAAAACAGGGCGGGGCACACATGAATTTCGTCATGTAATGGGTCGGATTGATATTATTACCGGAACTTTCGGGAAAGCTTTGGGTGGAGCAATGGGAGGATTTACTTCCGGCAGGAAAGAAATTATAGAAATGCTGCGCCAGCGCTCAAGACCCTACCTGTTTTCTAATTCTTTGGCCCCGTCTATTGTGGGCGCAACCCTTGCTGTACTGGATATGCTATCGGAAACAACTCAACTTCGTGATCAGTTAGAATGGAATACCAGTTATTTCAGAGATAAAATGACAGCGGCCGGGTTCGATATTAAACCCGGCCAGCATCCCATCGTTCCAATTATGCTGTATGATGCCAAACTTGCCCAGGAATTTGCTTCCCGGCTTTTGGACAAGGGAATTTATGTCATCGGATTTTATTATCCCGTTGTTCCTAAGGGACAGGCAAGAATCAGGGTTCAGATTTCAGCAGCCCATACCCATGCACATCTTGATAAAGCTATCGACGCATTTACATCGGTAGGAAAGGAGTTGAGTATTTTAAAATAGAAGTTATATCAGATCTCGTACAACCTGCAATATTTCATTTCGTGTGTTGCAGGTTGTATTTGATGTCATACTGAATAATCAATGTTTCCCTGAGTGTTAAAAACAGATGCGACATTCATTTCTCCGTTACATTGCAACTTTTCTTTAAGTACTTAACATATTGTAACTAATATGAGACGAAATGAGGAAAGTTTGATACAAACTGAATAATCGAAATCCCCTACTACCTCCTACTTTTAACTAAAATAATTCCCCTTCTTTTACCGGGAGAATTCATTTTAAACTAACTAACTCTAAAACCTTTTTATGAAAAGAAGTTTACTTCTCCATGGTGGTTTTTCCCACGCCAAACAGTTTCCTTTAAGAAAGGGGCTGTTCTTTAGAAAAATTATTTACGCTGTTATTTTGCCGTTCTTTTTTTTATCCCTGTTTACGCAAACGATTGCGTTTGCGCAAACCCAAGTTACAGGTACGGTGACGGATGAAAAAGGAGTACCTCTTATCGGTGTAAGTGTGAAGGTAAAAAATACAGCGATGGGTGCAGCAACCGATGTAAACGGCAAGTATGTGATTAAAGGAGTTGAGGGAAAGGAAACTCTTGTATTTACCTATATCGGTTACCAGGTTCAAGAAATACCCATTAATAACAGACCTGTTGTTAATGTGCAGTTAGGCTCAAGTTCTGAGGCCTTGAATGAAGTAGTTGTTACCGGTTACGGCACTCAGCGTAAGGGAAGTATAACAGGTTCTGTTGCAACCGTTACCAGCAAAGACATAGACAGGGTACACGCGGGTTCTACCGTAAGCAGTAGTTTAGCGGGTAAATTGCCCGGAGTAACATTCAGAATGCCGGATGGAAGGCCCGGTTCAAGTGCCAATATCCAGATAAGGAATATGGGGCGCCCCTTGTATGTAATTGATGGAATCCAGCAGGATGAAGGACAGTTTAATAACCTTGCTCCAAATGATATAGAAAGCATCACCATTTTGAAAGATGCTTCTGCCGCAATTTATGGGGTTCGTGCTGCTAACGGGGTAGTGGTTGTAACAACCAAAAAAGGAGCAGTGGGCAGTGGCAGCAAGATCAATATAGATGCTTATGCGGGCTACCAGGATTGGTTCCGATTCCCGAATGTGCTTACCAACTCATACGACTACATGAGCTACAGAGCCGATGCGGAAGTAAATAGTAATATTTTTAAGGTTAAGCCTGAAGAGCGTACTAATATTACCCAAGCAGAACTGGATAAATATCAGGCTGGTACAGATCCTGCTTACCGCAGCTTTAACTGGCGGGATTATATTTTACAGGATAATCATGCTCCTCAAAATTCTGTAAACGTAAATTTTACAGGAGGTTCTGATAAGATCAATTA
This sequence comes from Rubrilithobacter danxiaensis, assembly GCF_047272945.1. Classification (NCBI taxonomy): domain Bacteria; kingdom Pseudomonadati; phylum Bacteroidota; class Sphingobacteriia; order Sphingobacteriales; family Sphingobacteriaceae; genus Rubrilithobacter; species Rubrilithobacter danxiaensis. The sequence goes on along the minus strand of NZ_JBKOPS010000003.1, from coordinate 267,314 downwards.
TTATGTTTCTGCCACTAATTTTTTTCAAAATTCAGTTTTAGGACATGAATATAAATTTAACCGGAGCAATATTCAGTCGAATATTAATGCACAGGTGGCTAACGGACTTAAAGTGGGAGTGCAAATTAATGGCCGTATAGAAACAAGGCAAAATCCGGGTGTACCAGGACTCGATGATTATTTTTTATCGCGTTTAGCAGTGTTAAGAAATACACCTATAGAAAGGCCTTATGCAAATGATAATCCAAACTACCTGAATGATTTGGGGCCGCATCTTGAGTCTAATTATGCTTTCTTAAATGAAAAAATTTCGGGTAAGTTGAAAAACGAATGGCGTGTGCTGCAAACCAATTTTACCGCAGAATATGCAATTCCGGGAATCAAAGGTCTGGATATAAAAGGCACGTATTCGTATTACGTTGCAGATAACCTGCTGAATAACCACGAGTACACTTATAAAGCATATACATACAGGCCGGCTACTGATACATACGATGTAACCGGAGGAAGTACCAACCCATGGAGGGAGCGTGAGCAGCGTAAAGAATACAACCAGACTTTCCAGGGGCAGATAAATTATAACAATACTTTTGGCAAGCACACCATTGGTGCCACATTAGTTGCAGAAAGAATAAAATTACAACATCTCAGAAACTGGATTCACGCTTCTCCGATTTCCAATAATCTGCCTTTAATCTATTTTCCAACTGCAGATCGATATGACGATAGCAATACAGAAGAAGCCAGAATCGGCTATATCGGACGTATTAATTACAACTTTGCTGATAAATATTATCTAGAACTCTCAGGAAGAAGAGATGCATCTTACCTGTTTGCACCAGATCAAAGGGTGGGATATTTTCCTGGTGCATCTGTCGGCTGGAGAATTACCGAAGAACCTTTTATGAAAAATCTTCTGGGAGAAAAAAGTGTTTTAAATGATTTAAAATTCAGGGCATCATATGGTGTTTTAGGAGATGACAGGAATCCATACGATCAAAATCAGCCGATTATCGGGGCCTATTCTTATCTGCCGGGATATAATTATAACCAGGGCACTGCAATTCTGGATGGAAATGCCGTAACGGTTTCGCGGGATAAAGGCATCCCAATTACCAGAATTTCCTGGATGAAAAGTAAAATAACTGATGTTGGGGTTGATTTCTCTATGTTCAACAGCAAACTGTCCGGAACCATAGACTATTTTTACCGAAAACGTACAGGATTGCCGGGTAATAAAAATGATGTCCTCGTACCTGTGGAGCTTGGTTATAGCCTTCCACAGGAAAACATCAACAGCGATGCCCAGTATGGTGAGGAACTTTCATTAAATTACAACACCAAAATAGGTCAGGCGAATGTTAACATTGGAGGAAATGTAAGCTACAGCAGGTCTAAAAATCTTCATTCATACAACCCGCTTTTCTTTAACTCTTGGGATCAGTACCGCAACTCTACCGAAAACAGGTTTGCCCATATAGACTGGGGATACGAAGTTGCAGGACAATTTCAATCGTTTGAGCAGATTAATAATTACAACGTCAACATCGACGGCCAGGGAAACCGAACGTTAATTCCCGGCGATTTGATTTATAAAGATCAGAACGGTGATGGTAAAATTGATGGTTATGATCAGCGGCCTATTGGTTATGGTTTAGGTACGCAGCCAAATATTAATTTCGGTTTCAGTTTAGGAGCAAACTATAAGAATTTCGATTTTAATATTGATTTTTCAGGTGGCGCCGGATATACCTGGTTCCAGAACTGGGAAACACGCTGGGCTTTTCAGAATAACGGAAACCTGAATGATATATTTACTGACAGGTGGCATCGTGCAGATATTTTCGATGTTAACAGTGAATGGCTGCCAGGAAAATATCCCGCAAACAGGTACAACCCCGGAACTAACCACAGTGATTATAATTCAAGCTCGACCTTCTGGCTGCACAATGTAAGGTATTTAAGAGCCAGAACCATTCAATTAGGGTACAGCCTGCCCGAAAAATGGATCAAAAAGGTTAAAATGCAAAGGGCGAGAGTGTACATTAATGCCTATAACCTGTTTTCATTCGACAATCTGAAAGAGTATCAGGTAGATCCGGAAGTTTCTGACGACAATGGTTTGCAATTCCCGCAAAACAAGGTAGTTAACTTAGGCCTAAATGTTACTTTTTAATTAATCTTCAAGTATTCAATTCATGAAAAAGATATTATCAGTTGTAATATATGCGTGTTTGTTAAGCATAACAGCATGCAAAAAAGACAGTGAGTTTTTGGATGTGCCACCAACGCAGGTTCTTCCCGAAGAACTGGCATTTTCTGATCCTGCTCTTGTACTGTCTATTTTAGGGGATCTTTATAACAGGCAGGAGGATTTTTCAAGCCTGGACAATGGCTGGCGCTCGTTTGTTGATTTCAGCGAGAGCTTTGCTTCCGAAAATGGAAGTGATTTTATTAACACGCGTACAGGCTGGGGCTACGGTGAGTGGGGAACCTGGAATTATGGTTATATACGTGATCTGAATCTCTTTATACAACGAGCTACCGCATCAACGCAGCTTACTGAAGCAGATAAATCCAGGTTTATAGCCGAAGCCAGATTTCTTAGGGCAAATTATTATTTCGAAATGGTGAAAAGAATGGGGGGAGTTCCTCTGATTACAGAACCGCTAGAATACGATTATTCAGGTAATGTAACAGATTTACAAAAACCTCGTGCCAAAGAATCAGAAATATACGATTTTGTAATCAGCGAAGCGGAAGCTATTAAGGATTTATTACCTGCTGATGTGAACACCAAGTCGAGGGCAAGCAAAGCTGCTGCACTGGCAATGGAATCAAGGGCAGCTCTATATGCCGGCTCTATTGCTAAGTACGGCGTGAGAACGCCCCAGGTTTCACTTCCGGGTGGAGAAGTGGGTATTCCTTCAAATATGGCAAACGGATATTATACCAAGGCATTAACTGCCGCCCAGGAAATTATTAACGGATCTGCGGGGGCCTATCAGTTGTATAAAGTTTTACCTGATCTTTCAGATAATTTTGCTGCATTATTTCTTGATAAAAGCAGTGTTAACCAGGAAGCAATCTTTATTGAAGATTTTAAAGTTGGCGGAAGAACCCATGGATTCACTACCAATGATCAGCCTTACTCAATTTCTGATGAAGGCGGAGATGCAGGACGGATAAATCCTTCTTTAAATTTAGTACAGTCATATGAAAAGTTAGATAATACCTATGCTCCTCTTCAAACAACTGATGCCTCGGGCAACCCTGTTTATTATTCAAATCAGCAGGACATCTTTGAAGGAAGGGATGCACGGTTAAAAGGAACAGTTTTAGTGCCTGATGCTCAGTTTAAAGGCAAACATGTTGATATCTGGGCGGGATATTTATTAGCTGATGGCAATATTCTTACCAGCGAGGAATCAGGTAAATTGAAGAAGTTGCCAGGTACAGATGTTGATGTGCAGGTAGTGGGTGAAGATGGGCCCATTAACGGCCTGGAGTTTAGAACTCAAACAGGTTTTTACATTCGTAAATATTTAGATCCTACAGTAGGTTCGGGCAGAAGAGGTAGGGGAAGTGATGTTGCATTTATCCGTTATCGTTACGGAGAAGTTTTACTGAATGCTGCTGAAGCTGCCTTTGAACTTGGACAAATGCCCGTAGCTCTTGGTTATATCAATCAGGTTAGAGCCCGAGCCGGATTAACAACCGGATTAACCGCTGCTCAGCTGAATTTTGACAGAATTGTACATGAACGGCGGGTTGAACTTGCCTTTGAAGGGCATCTTTTATTTGATATGAAACGCTGGAGGCTGGCACATATCGTTTGGGACGGAAACCCGATGACTGTTTCAGACCTGGTTAGCAATATTGGCTCTGCAACCAAGAGAAATACACAGCCCTTTGGCTTATGGCCTTATAAATATTACAATCCTGGCAATCCGAATAACGGTAAATGGGTTTTCAGAGAAGTAAAGCCATCTAAAGTTACCGGGGCTAACCGCTTCCTGTTAGGAAACTATTATTCAAATATAGGAGAGGATATATTGGCAGCGAATCCTAAAATAGTTAGGCAACCAAATCAATAAGTGTTTTTTCAATCAAAGAATCATGAAAATTAAATTTCATTTTTACATACTAACGGTGCTTATAATAGCAGCTATATCCTGCAAAAAAGATAATTATGATGCACCATCTTCTACTTTAAGCGGCCGTTTGGTTTACAATGGCGATTCTATAGGGGTAGAAGCAAACCAGGTTCAGTTTCAATTATTTCAGCCGGGCTTTGGTAAGATTGGGCCTATTTCGCAAACTTTTGATCAGGATGGCTCTTATTCTGCACTTCTGTTTGACGGCAATTACAAATTTGTAATTCCTAACGGACAGGGTCCGTTTATGTGGAAGAAAACTGCAAACGGCGCTCCCGATTCAATTGCTATTAATTTAAACGGCAGTCAGAATCTGGATATTGAGGTTACTCCTTATTACATGGTTAGAAATGCACAATTTACCGGTAGCGCAACTAATGTAACGGGATCCTGCCAACTGGAAAAAATTATAACAGATGCCAATGCAAGAGACATTGAAAAAGTTATCCTGTATATAAACCGTACTCAGTTTGTATCTGGCGGCGATTATAATGTTGCAAATGCCGAATTAGAGGGATCTGCCATTGCCGACCTTAATAGTGTTTCTCTTAGTGTCACTGTTCCTGCGATAAGTCCTGTTCAGAATTATGTTTTTGCCCGTATCGGTGTAAAAATTGCGGGTGTGGAGGATATGATTTTTTCGCCAGTATCAAAAGTTCAGCTTTAAGCATAGATTGTTAGGTTAGTAAAAGGTTGCCCATTTTTATGGGCGACCTTTAATTATTCTAACTTTACGATAATTATCAGTTCATTAATTTATATGTGTTATTAAGTATTATGAGTATTAAGAAGCTATTCCTGATTTTATTTGTATCCTCCGTAATAGGTGGCAATGTTGCTGCTCAAAGCAACGGATGGAAAATTGCGGGAGAAAAAATAACAACTCCCTGGGCAGAAAAAGTTAATCCTTCTAATGTGTTGCCAGAGTATCCTCGTCCTCAGCTGGTAAGGGCTAACTGGAAAAATCTGAATGGCCTTTGGGAATATGCTATCCAGCCCAAAAATACAAGTAAACCAAAATCCTATGATGGAAAAATCCTGGTTCCGTTTGCTGTAGAATCAGCCTTGTCCGGCGTAGGAAAAACGGTAGGCAAAGACAGTGTATTGTGGTATCAAACCTCTTTTACACTGCCTGCACAAATGAAAGGAAAAAATACGCTTTTGCATTTTGGAGCGGTTGACTGGGAGACAGATGTATATATAAACGGTAAGAAGGTCGGTTCACATCAGGGCGGATACGATCCTTTTTCGTTTGATATAAGCCCTTATCTTAAAAAAGGAAATAAGCAGGAAATAGCTATTCGTGTATGGGATCCAACAGACGATGGCCCTCAGCCTCGTGGAAAGCAGGTGAAGAATCCGGAAGGAATATGGTACACGCCTGTTACCGGTATCTGGCAAACAGTATGGCTTGAAGCAGTACCCAAAACCTATATAGAATCTACAAAACAAACTCCGGATATTGACAACCAAAAGCTGAGCTTCTCGGCTAAAGTTAAAAACGCTCAGGGAAGCGATAAATTAAGGCTATCTGCATGGGATGGCCAGAATAAAGTAGCTGAGCAGGAAATAAATGCCAATGCAGAGGCAGTTTTAAAAGTAAGCAACCCAAAGTTGTGGTCGCCCGAGAACCCGTTTTTATATGATTTAAAAATAGCAGTTGTTCGGAACGGAAAAGTGGTGGACGAAGTAAAAAGCTATTTCGCCATGCGGAAGATCTCGACCGGTGTTGACAGCAAAGGCACCAGGCGAATGCTGTTAAATAACAAATTTGTTTTTCAATACGGCCCGCTGGATCAGGGCTGGTGGCCTGACGGTTTATATACTGCACCGACAGATGAGGCTTTGAGGTTTGATATCGAGAAGACAAAGGAAATGGGTTTTAATATGATTCGCAAGCATACAAAGGTGGAGCCGGCCCGTTGGTATTACGACTGCGATAAGCTGGGTATGCTTGTCTGGCAGGATATGCCTACCGGAGATCTGGGCGGAGGACGCTGGGAGAACCGCCCCGGGATAGATAATTATGGAGCTGATAAGGTGCGTACAGAAGAGTCTGAAAAGATATTCCGTACTGAATGGGCAGAGATCATGAAGGATTTGTACAACTTTCCAAGCATTGTTGTTTGGGTGCCATTCAACGAAGCCTGGGGCCAGTTTAAAACCGAAGAAATTACAAACTGGACGATGAAAAATGATCCTTCACGCCTGGTAAACAGCGCCAGCGGTGGTAATTTTCACCTCGTGGGTGATATTATGGACCTGCACAATTACCCTTCTCCGGCAATGCCGAGAGCAGATGTTTTCGGTGCGAAAAATATCCTGGTACTGGGCGAATTTGGCGGGCTTGGCTTACCTCTGGAAGGCCATACCTGGAAGCAGAAAGACAACTGGGGCTATCAGAGCTTTAAAAATCCGGAAGAATTATTTAAAAAATATTCTTCTTTTACAGATGAACTGGAAGGATTGATAAAAAGAGGCCTTTCGGCTGCAGTTTATACGCAGACTACAGACGTGGAGGTAGAAGTAAACGGGCTGATGACCTACGACCGTAAAGTAATTAAAGTTCCTGCTGCACAATTAAAAGAGGTTAGCAAAAAGCTGTATAATCCATCCCTTGTTGATCTGAAGGATAAATAGAATTTACTTTGAGCGGAGCCAAAGAGTATGGATGCTTCGTCCGATGACTATCGGGCGAAGCTCAACTGATGTATCAAAAAATAGTGTGATTATGAGATTTATAGTGAGTTTTCTTCTTGCAATCGTTACTGTTCTCCCTGTTTTTTCACAGGAGAATTTAAAAGGAATTTCTATTTCTCACTATGTATTCCCCGAATTTAAACAGGGAACCGTGTTGAAAAAATCCGGCGAAACGCAAAAAGCACTGCTAAATTATAATACGCTCACACAGGAAATGATTTTTGACCACAACGGAACAAAACTCGCCCTTGCACAAATCAATACCATTGACACGGTTTATATTGACGGTCGCAAATTCACTCCGGTTGATTCTATTTTCTACGAAGTTGCCGATACCAAAACTAATACGCCGCTTTTTATTCAGCATAAAAGTACTGTAACAGGTCCGGGAGCATCAGTTGGCTATGGCTCAAGCACCCAGTCATCTTCGGCTACTTCCTTATCCAGCTACTCGGGCTCAGGTATTGGGAAAACAATTTATAATCTAAAATTACCCGACGAGTATAAAGTAAAATCGCAGAAACAATTTTTTTTAAAAAAAGACAACCGGTTTATTAAAATAAACAACCTGAAGTCAGTGCAACGGCTTTTTAAGGATAAAGCGGAAGAAATTAAAACTTTTGCAGTTACAAATCATACAAATTTTAATGATGTGGAGGATTTAATTGCCTTAATAAATTATATAAGTAAATGATGCTAATGCAGGCATGCTCAAAGCTGCCTGCAGTAAAAAATTACTATATTAGTTTTCCCATAAATTAACTAACCTACTTACTAAACCTCGCATGCTTTGGAAAAATTCATTCGACTAACAGTTGTTTTTATAATCGCTGTTTTTTGTATTTCTTGTTCAAAAGATAAACCAGCGCTTTTTAAGTTACTTCCTTCGTCGCAAACCAATATTGATTTTGCAAACAATCTTACCGAAAGTGACTCTATAAATATTTTGAAACAGGCTAATTTATACAATGGAGGGGGAGTTGGTATGGGTGACTTTAATAACGATGGTTTAACGGATATTTATTTTGCCGGGAATATGGTTTCAAACAAGCTATACCTGAATAAAGGAAAAATGCAGTTTGAAGATATAACAGATGTTGCAGAAGTAGGCGGAAACGGACATTGGTGCACGGGGGTTTCTGTAGTGGACATTAATGCGGATGGATGGCTGGACCTGTATGTTTCGGCATCATTTCGTAACGATGCGGCTCTGCGTACCAATTTATTATACATTAACGAGGGTTTAAATAAAGATGGAATTCCTGTTTTCAAAGAGTCGGCACACGCCTATGGTTTGGATGATGCTGGCTTTAGCACACAGGGTGTGTTTTTCGATTACGACAAAGACGGTGACCTTGATCTATACCTGGTTACTAATCAGTTGTATGATAATAAGACCCCGATAAAATACCGGGCGAAAGTTACCGATGGTTCGGCGTTAAATACAGACAGGTTGTACCGGAATAATGGTAATTCTACATTTACCAATGTATCAAAGCAAGCGGGTATTTTAATAGAAGGTTGGGGACATGCGGTTTGTATTTCGGATGTGAACCTTGACGGCTGGCCGGATGTTTATGTAAGTAACGACTTTATCTCAAACGATTTATTATATATCAATAATCACGATGGAACTTTCTCCGATCGGCTGGGGGATTATTTTAAACATACTGCCTGGAACGCGATGGGAACTAACATGGAAGATATCAATAACGATGGCTTTGCCGACCTGATCTCGCTCGAAATGCTTCCCGAAAAGAATTTGCGTAAGAAAACCATGCTGGGCGGCAACGAATATTACAATTATTTCAATAGCCGCAAGTTTGGTTACAACCATCAGTATGTGCGCAATACCCTGCAGCTTAATAGCGGTTTAACACCACAGGGCCATCCGGTGTTTAGTGATATTGCCTTTATGTCGGGCATTTATCAAACCGATTGGAGCTGGACACCGCTTATTGCTGATTTTGATAACGACGGCTTTCGCGATCTTATTATTACAAACGGTTTACCCCGTGATGTTACAGACCTGGATTACATCGTTTTCAACAACGGTCAGGGTACAGATAAAGGAGCTGTTAATACCAATCTTGCCATGACAGATTCTCTCCCGATAGTTAAAATTTCCAACTATGCTTTTAAAAATACCAATGGCTTGCTTTTTAGTGATAAAACTGCCGATTGGGGATTTGATAAAGCCGCGTTTTCAAACGGTGGTGCCTATGCTGATTTGGATAATGATGGCGACCTGGATGTGGTAATTAATAATATAAACGATCCTGCCTTTATTTATGAAAATACCCTGAATGATACGCAAAACAGGAGCAATGAAAATACCTTATCGCTTGTTTTTGAAGGAGCAGGAAAGAATCTGCGGGGAATTGGTGCACGAGTGCATCTGTATTATGAGGGAAACAAACAGCAATATTATGAACACCAGCCCTGCCGCGGATATCTTTCTACGGTTGACTCAAAAGCTCATTTTGGCTTCGGTAAAACCAAAGTAATAGATTCTTTACGAGTGTACTGGCCAGATGGTAAGAGCCAGCTGCTTCCTGGTGTCAAAGTGAATCAATTATTGAAACTATCTTATAAAAATGCGAGAGAAACAGTTGAGCCCTTAGGAACTGCTGCTGAACCTCTTTTTGAAGATATGGCAGGGGCTTCCGGCATTCGCTTTAAACCAGATGAAATTGATGCGGTAGATTACAATATTCAGGCAACCTTACCTCATAAACTAAGCCAGTATGGACCGGGAATTGCCGTTGGCGATATTGATAAAAACGGATACGATGATTTCTATGTTTCTGCTTCGGCAGGTAGAAAAGGTGTATTTTTTATGCAGGATGCTAGCGGACGTTTTAAACAGGATGCCAACCGTATTGTGCAGGAAGATAATGCTGAAACAGAAGAAATGGGTGCTCTTCTTTTTGATGCCGAAAACGACGGTGACCTGGATTTGTATGTTGCTGCAGGAAGTTTTGAGTTTTCTCCAACCCATCCCGGAAATCAGGACCGACTGTATCTGAATGACGGAAAAGGGAAGTTCAAGTGGGATCATACCGCTCTTCCGCCGGAAACTGCCAATGGTTCCTGCGTACGGGCAGCAGATTTTGACCAGGATGGCGATCTGGATTTATTTGTAGGCGGCCGCTCGGTATCAGGAGCTTACCCTCTCGCCCCTAAAAGTTTCATTTTAGAAAATAAGAAAGGGCTTTTTATTGATGCAACAGAAAGATACTGTTCGCAGTTGCAGAATATCGGAATGATTACAGACGCCCTCTGGTCAGATTTCGATATGGATGGCAAAGTAGACCTGGTGCTTTCAGGAGAATGGATGCCTGTTACATTTTTAAGAAATACTGGTAATTCTTTTAATCCCGTGTCAGATTCTGGTATCTCACAATACACGGGCTGGTGGAACAGTTTGGTATCCGGTGATTTTGATAACGACGGAGATATCGATTACATAGCAGGAAATTTAGGATTAAATTCGGGATTTAAGGCAAGCTTTAAAGAGCCTATGACGCTTTTAGCTAAAGACCTGGATGATAACGGCAAGCTGGATGCCATGATCTTCTGCTACGGAAAAGCAGAGGACGGTTCGTATAAACCCTTTCCGATGCATACAAGGCAGGATATGGTGAGCCAGCTGGTGTCTACCCGAAAACGTTTTCCTACTTATAAATCCTACGGGCTGGCTACTATGGATGATTTATGGAGTAAAAACGACCGTGAAAATGCAATTGAACTGAAGGCTACCAATCTTACCACAAGCTATATTGAAAATAAGGGCGGAGGAAAATTTTCTATACAGCCCCTTCCGCTGCAAGCACAGGTTGCACCTGTTTTCGGAATGCTGAGCAATGATATTGATTTGGATGGCAACCTCGATTTATTACTTGTTGGAAATGATTACGGAATGGAACCTTTGGGTGGCCGCCACGATGCCTTCAACGGCTTGTATTTAAAAGGCAATGGTAAAGGGTCCTTCATGCCACTAACAATAGCTAAAAGCGGGTTCTTTGTAAGTGGAGATGCCAAAGGATTAGCTATGATGCAGTCTGCCAAAGGCGGCGACTTATTTATTGCTTCCCAAAATCAGGATAGCCTGAAGGTTTTTGGAAATAATGCTTTAGGAAGTTTAAAAAGCAGGAAATGGATTTCCTTAAATCCGGGAGATATGTGTGCTGACCTTACTTATAAGGACAATAAGAAGCATCACCTGGAATTTTATTATGGCAGTACGTATTTATCGCAGTCAACACGGAAGTTTCCGTTAGATAAGGATCTTCAGAAAGTAGTTATTACAAATTACAGGGGTCAGAAAAGGGAAGTGAAATTATAGCTCTTGGACTTTGTTCACTGTGAACAGCAGAATTGTTCTGAGCGGAGCGCAGGATTAAGTAGGCAAAATGTGCCTATCCAATAGACTATTGCTTTTTATCAGTTCCTTTTTTGAGACAATCTGTAGAAATATTGATACAGATAACAGATAGAATATCTTTCCTAATACTTTTCTTTGAATAACGAAGTTAAATACAATACTCACTTGTTTTTAACTAAAAAAGCTGACGTAAACCTGCAATTATTTGAAAGATGAAGTTCATCAAATATGCTTTCCTGGTATTGCTTCTGAATGTACAGATTAATCTGAAGGCACAGGAAGTATCAGCTGTTTTAAATGAGGCACCTGCACCCATGTTCAGAGATCCTATTACTGACGGGGCAGCTGACCCAGTGGTGGTTTGGAATCGTAAGGAAAAAAACTGGTGGATGCTTTATACCCAAAGAAGAGCAAATTCTGAAACTGCTGATGTTGCCTATTGTTACGGAAATGCCATTGGTATAGCTTCTACAGATGATAACGGAAAGTCGTGGGTTTACAGGGGGACTTTAAATCTGGAATTTGAGAACGGGCAGAATACATTCTGGGCGCCGGATGTTGTTTTTTACAAGGGAAAATACCACATGTTCGTTGCCTATATCCCCGGTGTACGTAACCACTGGAGTGGAAAAGCCAGAATGGTTCACTATACGAGCAAAGATATGTGGCACTGGAAATTACAGGGTTTTCCGGTTTTGCCTTATGAAAATGTTATAGATGCTACTCTTTTGCAAACACCTGCCGGAAAATGGCGGATGTGGTACAAAGGTCCTCAAAGCAATACCATGATGGCCGAAAGCGCTGATCTTAAGAACTGGAAAGGCGGTAAAGAACCCGTAATTGGGGGTAAACCTCATGAAGGTCCTAAAGCTTTCGTTTTTGCCGGTTCCTACTGGATGCTTACTGATGAATGGGCAGGAATGCGGGTCTATAAATCCACCGACCTTACAAACTGGGAAAAACAAGGAATGATACTGGATAAGCCAAGTAAACGGCCTGATGACAAACCCAGCGGTGCTCATGGTGATGTGGTAGTCGTCGGCGATAAAGCGTATGTTTTTTACTTCACACATCCCGGCAGGAAAACACATTTTGCAGCTACATTAAATGAAACAGGCAATTATCCCTACGAAGAAAGGCGCTCATCAATCCAGGTGGCAGAATTGAAATTGAAAGATGGTACATTGGTATGCGAACGAGATCGGCCGTTTGATTTCTGGCTGCCGGCATTAATTGAAAAATAATTTGAACACGCATAATTTATAAAATGAAAAGAATCGTATTTTCTCTGCTTTTTGTCTTCCAGGTAAGTATATTGTTTGCGCAGCAACGTAAAGCGCCTGCTTATCCGCTTATAACGCATGATACTTATTTCAGTATCTGGTCTGTTTCAGACACGCTGACTTCTTCAACAACTAAACATTGGACAGGGGCCGATCAGTCTTTAATCGGTTTAATCAAAGTTGACGGCACTATTTATCGTTTTCTTGGCAAACCAAATCAGGCGTTTAAAACGGTACTACCTGCTTCCGACGAATTGGAGTATTCAAACAAATATACCGAAACACAACCGGCAGGCGACTGGATGAAGGCTCAATTTAATGATTCGGGATGGAAAACAGGGGTTGCTCCGTTTGGCGATAATAAAACGCAGTCAAAAACCGAGTGGCTAAGTAAAGACATTTGGGTTAGAAGGAAGTTTAATCTGAAAAATACCGATTTTAATAAGCTGTTTCTAAAGCTTCAGCACGATGATGATGTGGAAGCGTACCTGAACGGGGAACTCGTTTACAGTAAAGAAGGCTGGACAAATAAGTTTATCTACCCCGAAATAAGCGAAGCAGTAAAGAAAAATCTCAAGAAAGGTGAAAATATTCTGGCCGTGCATGTCACCAATAACAGAGGAGGCGCTATGCTGGATTTTGGTTTATCAGAGCTTCCGGTTGTAAAACAAACTCCGGTTTTACTGGCACAACAGAAAAGCCTTGAGTTTAATGCTACTCAAACTATTTATGATTTTGCCTGTGGTAAAGTTGACCTTAACTTAACATTTACCTCGCCCTTATTAATAAAAGATTTGGATGTGATGTCACGTCCGGTGTCGTATATTACATATAAAGTAAAATCAAATGACGGTAAAGATCATGATGTTCAGGTTTTTTTATCTGCATCTACTGATATTGCGGTAAACACTCCTACACAGGAAGTGTCTGCAAAAAAATATGATGCTGGTAACCTGAGCATTCTTAAAGCCGGAACTGTAGCACAGCCGGTATTACAGAAAAAAGGGGATGATCTTCGTATTGACTGGGGATATATGTATGTGGCTGCACCAAAGTCTGAAAATGTGCAGCAAAGTATTACCAAACTTTCAGATGCAACAGTAGCTTTTTCCGGAAAGCAAGGCCTCTCTGATAATACAGTGACGGGAAAGCAATTGTCGCTGAATACGATCATTCCTTTTAGTAAAGTAGGAAATACGCCAAAAGAACATTTCATTATGATCGGTTACGACGATTTGTATTCAGTACAGTATTTTCATCAGAATTTAAAAGCCTGGTGGAAACAGGACGCATCTCAGACAATTGAAAAAGAACTTGCTGCAGCTGCCGCAAATTATAAAACTGTCTTCCAGAAATGTGTTGCTTTTGATAAGGAGTTGTACCAGCAGGCAGTGGCAGCCGGAGGCGAAAAATATGCAGACCTATGTGAAATCGCCTATCGCCAAAGTATTGCTGCACATAAATTATTGAAAAGTCCGCAGGGCGAGATCCTGTTTCTTTCAAAAGAGAACTTCAGTAATGGATCGATAAATACTGTGGATATAACTTATCCATCAGCCCCAATGTACCTTGCTTATAACCCAGACTTGTTAAAAGGAATGATGAATGGGATTTTCTATTACAGCGAAAGCGGAAAGTGGGCAAAACCTTTTGCAGCACATGATTTGGGAACTTATCCTCTTGCAAACGGGCAAACATACGGCGAGGATATGCCTGTAGAAGAGTCGGGCAATATGCTGATTCTTACTGGTGCCATTGCTAAAGTGGAAGGGAATGCAGATTATGCTAAGAAACACTGGAAAACATTAACCACATGGGTAGAGTACCTTAGTAAAGAAGGCTTCGATCCGGCCAATCAATTATGTACCGATGATTTTGCTGGCCATCTTGCCCGCAACGCTAATCTCTCGGTAAAAGCCATTGTTGGCATTGCCTGTTATGCCATGCTTGCCGATCAGTTGGGAGAAAAAGCAGTAGCAGAGAAATATCATAATACAGCCCGTGAAATGGCTAAAAAATGGATGCAAATGGCCGATGACGGTGATCACTATACACTTACTTTTGATAATAAGGGAACATGGAGTCAGAAATATAATATGGTTTGGGACAAGATTTTAGATCTTAATATTTTCCCTAAGGAAGTGTATGAAAAGGAAATCAAGTATTATTTAACCAAACAAAATGAGTACGGTTTACCGCTGGATAGCAGGAAAACCTATACAAAATCCGACTGGATACTTTGGACATCAACTTTAGCAGATAATCGTCAGGATTTTGAAGCACTCATAAATCCGGTTTATAAATATGCGGTAGAAACTCCTTCACGGGTTCCTATCAGCGACTGGCACGAAACAACGGATGGCAAGATGGTAGGTTTTCAGGCGAGAAGTGTGGTAGGCGGATATTTTATTAAGCTTCTGGAAAAAGAACTTCAAAAATAAACCATGAAATCACTTGCCTTGTTCTTTATTCCGGCTCTTATTCTATCTTTTAAGGCAGATCCTGCTGGTAAAAAAAATGTGAGTCCTGAAGATCCTCCCGGTTCTTTTGTTCATCCTGTTTATGCTGAACTTCCTTTAGGTGCAGTTAAGCCCAAAGGATGGCTCCGGCACCAATTACAGATTATGCGGGATGGAAGCACAGGGCATTTGGATGAGACCTACTGGAAACTGAAAAATGATAATGGCTGGCTTGGGGGAAAGGGCGACGGATGGGAGGAAACTCCCTACTGGCTGGATGGCGCTGTTCCCCTTGCTTATTTGCTGGATGATAAGGCGCTGCAACAAAAAGTATTGAAATACATCAACTGGACAATTCAACATCAGCGTCCTTCGGGATATTTTGGTCCTGTAACCAAAGCTGAAAGGGAAAAAGGAATTGAGATAAAGCCGGAAAATTGTAAGGATGGAGACGATTGGTGGCCAAAAATGGTCATGCTGAAAGTAATTAAGCAATATTATACAGCCACTAAAGATTCGAGGGTTATTCCTTTCATGACGAAGTATTTTGATTATCAGCTGAAAACTTTAAAAAGCTGTCCGCTCAGTACATGGACTGAATGGGCAGAATCGAGAGGAGCAGATAATGTCCTGATAGTGCAATGGCTATATGGGATCACGAAAAATGAAAATCTTCTGGAACTGGCCGCTATCTTGCAAGCACAGTCTTTTCAATGGAGTAACTGGCTTGGAAACAGGAATTGGGTTATTGATGCAGCCGCTCAGCAGAACGATGAATTCTGGATGCGCCGGCATGGTGTGAATGTTGGGATGGCGCTTAAAGATCCCGCTTTAAATTATCAGCGTACGGGCGATCCTAACTATATAAAAGCTTTAAATACCGGATTCAATGATATAATGAACTTACATGGTTTGCCAATGGGTGTTTTCTCTGCAGATGAAGATTTGCATGGAAATAACCCGACACAGGGTACGGAGTTATGTGCTATTGTCGAATCGATGTTCTCCCTTGAAGAAATTATTGCTATAACAGGCGATGTTCATTATATGGACGCACTGGAGCGGATGACATTTAATGCACTTCCAACACAAACTACCGACGATTATAATAACAAGCAGTATTTTCAGATAGCTAACCAGGTGCAGGTAAAACGAGGAGTATTTAATTTTTCGCTTCCTTTTGACCGTGAAATGAATAACGTATTTGGTGCAAGGAGCGGATATACTTGCTGCCTGGCCAATATGCACCAGGGCTGGACAAAATTTACGTCACATTTATGGTACGCTACCGCAGATAAAGGGCTGGCAGCACTTGAATACAGCCCGAATCAAATTACTGCCAGAGTAGGAGATAACGATACAGAAGTAATAATTGACGAGCAAACAGAATATCCTTTTGATGACCGCATAAATTTTGAAATCAATACAAAAAAGGCAGTGACATTTCCAATGCAATTACGCATACCTTCCTGGTGTAAAGAGGCAATAATACTAATTAACGGGCAGCAACTGCAGACCGAAAAAGGCGGAAAAATGGTAACTGTTAACCGTACCTGGAAAAATAAGGATAAATTAACGCTGCAGCTACCTATGAACGTAAACACCTCAAACTGGGGCCGAAATTCCAGAACGGTAGAAAGAGGTCCTCTGGTTTATGCTTTAAAACTAAATGAGAAATGGGAAAAAGGGCATGATGAAAAGGAGGGCGATTATTTTAATGTATATCCCAAAGAAGACTGGAACTATGGTTTGCTGGATTCAATAATTAAAAATCCAGCTGCGATGCAGGTAAAAAAAGTAAAACCTGCAACCGAAAGTTTTATCTGGAATTTAGAAAATGCGCCCCTTGAAATTACTGCATCAGCAAAAAAGATCCCCGGTTGGAAAATTGTAAATGACGTAGCTCCGCAACCGGTAACAGACCGAACCGGGCTGTTTAAAGGCGAAGTAAGTAATACTCCTGAAGAAATAAAGCTGGTCCCTTACGGCTGTACTAAGGTGCGAATCGTGGCATTTCCGGTAGTGAAATAGACATAGTTCGGCCTTACAGTGAACAGGAAGAGCGTAGTGAAGTGACGAAGTAATCTCTTAAAGTCAAAGGAATTGCTTCGTCACTCTCTATCTTATAGCCTCACTCAGATCTCCTCTGCAAAAAAAACTGCCTTATAGCTTTAAAATTACATAAACAAGTTCTTAATAAAGGATTAGATATAGTATTTTTCTGTCCGGAATTTGAACGATGCCGCTTTGGTTATAAAAATCAACCAAAAGTATTATAATTACATTTATAGGTGCTTGATTGAAATACCCGGATAAAAATTAATGCCCTTCTTTAGTTTTATAATATGAAACAGTTTTTAGATGAAGATTTCTTACTGCAAAGTAAAACAGCGCAGCGTCTGTATCATGAATTTGCAAAAGAAATGCCTGTAATAGATTATCATAATCACCTTCCTCCCGACCAGATAGCCAATGATATTCAATTTGAAAATTTGACCCGGGCCTGGCTGTATGGTGATCATTACAAATGGCGTGCTATGCGGACAAACGGCGTAGATGAAGCCTATTGTACCGGTAATAGAAGCGATTATGAAAAGTTTGAAAAATGGGCAGAAACAGTTCCTTATGCGTTAAGAAACCCCTTATATCACTGGACGCATCTGGAATTGCAGCGATATTTTAATGTGCACGATATTTTATCGCCACACATAGCGAAGGACATTTACGAAAAATGTACTGCCCTTCTGCAAACCCCGCAGTATTCTGTTCGAAATCTTCTGCGGAAAATGAATGTGGTTACACTTTGTACAACAGACGATCCTTTGGATTCGCTTGAACATCATCAGAAAATAAAACAAGATAACTTTGAAATTGCCGTCCTGCCGGCATTTCGCCCCGATAAGGCGATGAATGCAGATAACATTGAAGATTTAAACCTTTATATCAATAAGCTGGAAGAGGTATGCAATGCAAGTATCAGTACATATCAGGAGTACCTGGATGCGTTAAAAGAACGACACGATTATTTTGCTGAAAATGGCTGTTGCGTATCCGATCATGGCTTGGAGCAACTGTATGCAGAAGATTACACATCTGATGAAATAGAAAATATTTTTGGTAAGATCCGTGCTTCACGGCAGATTACCCGGGAAGAAAAACTGAAATTTAAGTCTGCTTTATTAGTTGAATTTGCCTTGTGGGATCATGAAAAGGGCTGGGTACAGCAGTATCATTTAGGAGCTTTGCGAAATAATAATTTGCGGATGCTGAAAAGAATAGGGCCGGATACAGGCTGGGATTCTATTGGCGATTTTAAACAGGCACAAGCACTCTCTAAATTTTTAAGCCGGCTGGATGCAGAAGACCGGTTAACGAAGACGATCATTTATAACCTCAATCCTGCCGATAATGAATTAATGGCTGCCATGATCGGTAATTTTAATGATGGTTCTGTAGCCGGGAAAATTCAATTCGGCTCGGCATGGTGGTTTCTGGATCAAAAAGATGGTATGGTTAAACAATTAAACGCCTTGTCAAATATGAGCATGGTTAGTAAAATGGTGGGAATGTTAACCGATTCCAGGAGTTTCCTCTCTTATCCGCGTCATGAATATTTCAGGAGGATTTTATGTAATCTCTTTGGAGAAGATATTGAAAACGGAGAACTTCCGGGGGATATCAGCTGGATTGGTAAAATAATAAAGGATATTTGCTATTACAATGCCAAAAACTACTTTCCCTTTGGAAGTGATAAAGTTTAAATATTCCATCAACTTATACTATTTATGAAGTTTATAAAGCTGGCTTGTATTGTTTTAACAGGGTTACAGTTAACCGCCTTTGCTCAAATTTCAAATACCCGGAAGGAGCGCCTGGAAATAGGAGATGAAATGAAAAGCTCAATGGTGAATGAGCTTCTGAAACAATGGTATCCCATGTCAGTAGATCAACAGTACGGGGGCTTTTTAAGCAACTTTACCTATGATTTTAAACCCAGCGGAAACCAGGATAAAATGATTGTGACACAGGCAAGGCATGTATGGAGCAATTCAAGAGCTGCAGAACTCTTTCCTGATGTTACACACTACAAAACTGCTGCGAAACAGGGATATGAATTTTTAAGAAATGTATTTTGGGACAGGAAGTATGGCGGTTTTTATACTTATACTGACCGCCAGGGAAATGTAAAAAACAACAGTTTTGCTGAAAAAGAAGCTTATGGAAACTCCTTTGCTTTATATGCACTCGCTGCGTATTACCGTGCAACCGGTGATACCAGTGCTTTAAACTTGGCAGCGGAAGAATTTCAATGGCTCGAAAAACATAGCCATGATCCCGTATACAAAGGGTATTTCCAGCATATGAAAAGAGACGGAGCTCCCATTACGAGGGCTGCTTCGGTTCCTTCCCGTTCCGAGCTGGGGTATAAAGATCAGAACACTTCCATTCATTTGCTTGAGTCTTTTACAGAATTGTATAGTGTATGGCCCGATAGTTTGCTGAAACAGCGTTTACAGGAAATGCTGTACCTGGTAAGAGATACTATTACTGATAAGAAAGGGTATTTACGATTGTTCTTCCAGCCCGACTGGACTCCGGTATCTTTTAAAGATTCTTCCCGAGCGGTTATTCTTAAACATAAAAATCTTGACCACGTGTCTTTTGGACACGATGTGGAAACAGCCTATTTAATGCTGGAAGCATCACATGTTTTAGGATTGCATCACGATACAACAACTATGCGTGTAGCGAAAACAATGGTGGATCATGCTTTAAGAAATGGTTGGGATAGCAGCGTAGGGGGCTTTTACGATGAAGGATATTACTTTAAAGATAAACCCGCAATAGCAATACTTGCCGATACAAAGAATTGGTGGGCTCAGGCTGAAGGCTTAAATACACTTTTACTGATGGCCGATTACTACCCAAACGATTCCATGAAATATGATGATAAATTTAAAAAGCTGTGGACGTATGTACAAACTTATTTGATTGATCATGAACATGGTGACTGGTACCAGGGAGGAATAGACAAAGAGCCAAAGCAAAAAACAGCTTTGAAAGGGCATATATGGAAAGGAACATATCATCATTTGAGGGCTTTGATTAATTGTATTAACCGTTTAGATCCTGATAACATCCCTCCGTCTGTTCCTTCGGGTTTAAAAATAGCAGCAGAAAATAATTTTTTAACCCTAACATGGAATTCTTCCCAGGATGATAAGAACCTTCTGGGTTACAATATTTATCGGGATGGTAAGCGAGTTGCTTTTACTCCGCTTACGTCTTTTAAACTAACTGTCGATAAGAAAGATAAAAGCAAATTCTCACTGACGTCTGTTGATTTTCAGGGAAATGAGTCTTTGGAGAGTAAGATAAGTGTGTATTAATTTAATCACTAAGGAGGGCGAAAGGAATAGATATTTTGATTTCACACTTTTTTACAAAAATTAGATAATTCATTTAAAAAAACTATATTTAGAGCCTCAAACTGTCCAAGTATAACCAGAAGCCCTTATCAAACTGATAGGGGCTTTCTTTTACATTATCATTTAATTGTTAAATAATGTTAAATCACCGATTTATTTTTTAAGATAAATGCTATTCGCATTATATTTGCAGCAGGTTTATAATTGGTTAGTTTGAGTGCCTCCATTCTCCCCGTTTGGAGGCGCTCGCATTTTATAACAATTCCTTTTCCTATCTCCACCAGGTGTCTGCAGGATAAATTTTATCCAATACAACGAATTCTCCTATCATTGGAGTAGTAAGGCGCATACTTCGTTTCTCTGCTTCTTCAAATACTCTCTTTATAGGCTCGTTCCAAAGGTGCAGCGATAAGGAAAACTTGCTCCAGTGTACAGGAAGAAGATATCTGGCTTGTAAATCTATACTTGCCTGCACTGTTTGTTGGGGAAACATATGAATATAGGGCCAGTCTTTACCATATTGACCCGCTTCTAAAATGGCAATATCAAAGGGGCCGAATTCTTCTCCGATAGTTTTAAAAGTGGTGTCATATCCGCTATCGCCGCCAATAAAAATTTTATATGGTAACATGTCCAGAACAAATGACGCCCAAAGTGTTTTGTTGCGTATAAACGTTCGTCCTGAAAAATGCCTTGAAGGCGTAGCGGTGATCCTGATTTGTTCATTAACAAGATGAGATTCCCACCAATCCAGCTCAGTTATTTTCTCATTGGGTACATTCCAGTATTCCAGGTGAGAACCTACTCCCAACGGAGCAATAATGCTTTTTACTTTTTCATGTAGTTCTTGAATAGTTTTATAGTCAAGATGATCATAATGGTCGTGAGTAATAATAAGTAAGTCAATTTCATCAAAATCATCAGCGTGATAGATGTCAGCTCCCTTAAATGCTTTTCCGAAGAATGAAAAAGGGGATGCATTGCCACTAAAAACCGGGTCGACTAAAATTTTGAAGTTTTTAAACTGGATGAAGTAAGAAGAATGGCCAAACCAAACGATCGTGGGATGTTCAGCATGCAGATCCTTTAAATTGCTCCTTACGGATGGCAGGCTGTTTCCCGGAACGGTAAGCTTTGGTTTGTTAATGAAATCTTTCATCATTCTGATAAAAGAAGCGTTTTTTAAAGTAACTTCTGTTGGCAGCAAGTTTTGAAAAGTACCATGCTTATAGTTTGGAGATTTTATTATTCGTTTTAACCTCGTTCCTGAAGGATTCTTGCCGAGTGCTTTAATCATATAACAGATGGTTTCCTCAAAGTTAATTATTCTTTTTTAGCTAAATTTTATTATGAAAAGTTTGGTATAGTGGGATTGGGGCAACTATTTGCTTGTTCAAATCACCTTGTTTTAAAAGAAAAATACCCTGTAAAATGTGTGCATTAACCCTTTAAATTCAGCACAGAAGTATTGATATTTAGAAAAGTAAAACTTCTCTCTACAAAAAAGAATGGGTCAAGCTTTCAGCGAAGCTGTGTCTTTTAACCTTTTCTATCATAAATACCTCGTTTACAACATGCCCGACACATTAAGAAATAATTGGTATACTGCTTACACCTATCCTAATTTGGAAAAGAAAGTGTATGGCCAGTTGCTTAAACAGCAGGTAAAAGCGTACCTGCCTATGCAACGGGTAATCCGGGAGTGGAGTGACCGGCGAAAAGAGCTGGAAATTCCCTTATTTCCCAATTATGTTTTTATAAATATTTCAGAGAAAGACCGTTGTTCCCTGTTTCATATCACCGGTTTGCTTCGTTTCGTTTCATTCAATGGGCGGCCAGCCCTTATTTCAGATGAGGAGATAAGTAATATACAAAAAGCTGAAAATGCTAACCCGGAAATTGAGCCGCATTTAATACAGGGGGAAGATGTATTAATTGTAAAAGGTCCCTTTACAGGTTTGAAAGGAAAATTCTATACTAAAAGAGGCAAAAGCAGGTTCGGAATCCGTTTAAATGCCCTTCATCAGTCACTTTCACTTGAAATTGCTATTTCAGATATAAGGAGGATTTAGCCACTTCTCCGTTCATCCTGATACGCTTATTTATCTAATGAAGAATACAGATCTGCATTTAGTTTCTTGTATTATGCCAACCTGCAACAGGCGTCGGTTTGTGCCGCATGCTATCCGCTATTTTATGAGGCAGGATTATTTTGAAAAAGAACTTATTATTCTGGATGATGGTACCGATTCAGTAGAAGAGCTAATACCTCCGGCGAAAAATATCAGGTATTTTCGCCTTAGCGAAAAAATTACACTGGGTGCTAAACTTAATATGGGTTGCCGGTATGCAAGAGGCAAGATTATAGCCAATTGGGACGATGACGACTGGTACGACAGTCGCCGTTTAACCTATCAAATAGAGCAGCTACTAAACAGCCAGGCGAAAGTGTGTGGCATCAATCGACTCCTTTATTATAACCTGAACGACGAAAAAGCACTTCAATACATTTATCCACCCAATCAACGGCCCTGGCTTTTGGGAAGCTCACTTTGCTATTACAAAGAACATTGGAAAAAAAATCAGTTTGCTGAGATAGACGTAGGCATGGATGCTTTGTTTGTGTGGAATACACCATCTGATAAAGTGAAGGCGCTGCCGGATAGCACCATTGCCGTCCATATGATCCATCAGGATAATGCAAGTCCTAAACAAACCGATGATCTATGGTGGCATCCCTATGAAGTAGAAAAAGTAAAGAAAATTATTAATGGCGACTGGTTTGTATATGATAAAATGAAAGGAGCGCCAGCAGCTGAACCTTTAGTCGCACCTCTGAAATGCAAGCCTGCGGCGGAACTGCCTAAAAAAATAAAAAATACGTATGTCTGCCTGGTACATGAAAATGAGGATTGCATCATTGATCTGGTTCGAAACCTGCATTACCACGATCCTGAATCTTCTATTTTATTATACAACGGAAGCGGAAATGACCATCTGATTAATAAACGCTTTCCTTTCCGTTCTTATGGTGCTATTGTGTATCCCCATCCCTTGCCCGTAAAACACGGCTATTTGCATGAATTTGCACTTCGTGCGATGGAGTTTGTTACCGAAAATCTGGAATTCGATACACTCACAATTGTAGATTCCGATCAGCTTGCCATCCGTTCGGGATATTCTGATTATGTGTCTCGTTTTATGGCTTCAAAAACAAATGTGGGGATGTTTTCAAATCGTGCAGAGCGAGTGAACCCTGATAACCAGGATGTGTGGACAGCCACGCAGGCCTTTAAGGAATATGATTTATGGAAGCCTTTTTTGCAAAAATTCCCCGGGGGGGAAGATAAATTTGTGCATTGGACGTTCTGGCCTTCTACCGTATTCACTGCTGATGCCGCACTAGATTTGGTGAAAATTTTTAAACAGGATAAACAGCTTCAGCAAATTGTAAGTCAATCGGAAATATGGGCAACAGAAGAAATTATTTTACCGACAGTAGTGAAGCTCCTGGGATATGAAATACTTTCAAATCCTTGTACCTACCAGTATGTGCAATATCAAAAAAAGTATTCGTTACAGGACGTAAAGCAGGCCTTAACAGATCCAACTGCTTTCTGGATTCATCCTGTAGAACGTAAATACGATAATTCAATCCGGACGAACATTCGCGAACAATTCAATCATTACAGTAAAGAAACTGAGAGGGCTTCAGAAGAAAATATACTTAAGAATATGTTATCAACAACTACGTTGTTAGGCCAGATTAAAAAAATAGAAGGGTGGCTAAGTGAGGGGGAAGCAGATCTGCTTATTTCAACTACATTAAAAGCAGGGATAGAATTGCCTGCGCCTCATGCTATTGTTGAAGTGGGTAGTTATCAGGGCAAATCAACCGTTTTGTTAGGCAGTGTGGTAAAAGCTTATTTTCCACGGTCTAAAGTTTACGCAATTGATCCCCACAACGGGGTAGTAGGGGCGGTTGGCCAGTTAATTGAATCGCTTTCCCCAACCTTAGAAAACTTTAAACGAAATATCGAAGAAGCCGGTATTGGCGAAGTAGTTCAGCTAATCAAGGATTTTTCATTTAACGTATCCTGGGGAAAGCCGATTTCGCTGCTGTTTATTGATGGCTTGCACGATTACCCGAACGTATCACGTGATTTCTGGCATTTTGCAAACTGGGTTATGGCGGGCGGATACATTGCTTTCCATGATTATGCAGATTACTATCCGGGAGTAAAAGCTTTTGTTAATGAGCTTTTAAGAACTGAAAAATACGTGTCTGTGCAAATCTCGGATAGCCTAATTGTAATTCAAAAACAAGAATAAAAAGGTGAAATGTTACGCACCGCATTAGAATTCCTGGCAGATGAATTGAATCTTTACCTGAAACGGAAAGACGCTGGTAATTTTGGGAGTGTTGACAGCGTTGTGCTTTCGGGGTTAATGAAACCAGACGGGACATTTGCCCTTCCACTCGATCAGGGAAACGAGAGTTTTAAAGTTATCATTACCCTGATAAATCTGGAAGAAGACCGTATTGCGGATTCGCAAAATAACTATTTGCGGATAAATGAGAAGGTGCAGACTGTCAATCCTCCGGTAAATATGAACGCATATGTGCTTTTTTCTGTACTTGCTGCTAATTACCCCACTGCCCTGCGACTGTTATCATATGTAATCTCGTTTTTTCAGTCTGCTGCAATTTTTACTCCGGAACAATATCCGCAAATGAATGCAAAAGTCGATGAGGATAAGCCCTGGCAAAAGATCGGCAGACTTACGGCCACGCTTCAAAAAACCAGTTTTGAACAGCAAAATAACTTATGGGCAGCGTTAGGGGCTAAATATATGCCAAACGTGATCTATAAGATCAGGACGATGAGCTTTATAGATGCAGAACCTAAACTGGAAGCTCCGCCAGTTACAGAAATTACGATAACTGATAATTAATCCGGTTTTAAAAATTTCAATTGTCTTGCGATGATTCAGATTAAGTATAAGCAGATTTTTGATATTGAATTTGAGCATAGTTTTTACCGGTCTGGAAAATCTTCCGACCTCCTGCTTGTGCCTACGCCGGATTGCCGCCGTGTGATCAATAGCCTGGGACTAAAGTACCTTCAAACAGAATTTGGAGGAAAAGTATTTGCCCGCGTAAGCACGGTTGGATTAACAGATATTATAAAGAATCCGATTCCTGAAGGAACACGATTTACATTCGTTATACAGCTTAAAAGAGGGTCCTTTGAAAATTTTACAGCACTGAATTTGCTAAAACCAAGGGACAGTCACTATTACTTTAGTAACCAGTTAAACAACATATCCGCTTCAGGTAACCCTTTGCTGATTGCTGATACAGCAGGTAAAGTTGTTTCTGATATGGATCTGCTTCCTTTTGTTAGTAATTGTTTTGCCTATGTCCATGCAAGCACAGCTGCTGAACAGAACGGCGAGTTGCGCTTTATTGATACAGACGAAAGCTTTCATCAATCTTTAACCAATACGAACAACCTGTTCAATTTTTCTTTTGATCTGGCTAAAACACCTTCCGGAAGGGCAAAACTGTTTATAGAAGGGGTGGAAAAAGCTTTTGTATATGTTATTGATTCGGTTATAAGGCCAGAGCTGTTTGGTATTGCTGAAATTTTTTACAGAAACAGTTTGCCTGATGAATATCAATTCCAGAAGACAGGGAATACGATAGAGACCAGGTTTTATAAGATTGTTTTTACTAACAGGGCTACTAAGTGGCGTTACATCATTACTAAAAAATTTAATCCGGATGTTACAAGTGTAAAAGTGGCTAAAACCAATGGCTCACCCATCAGTTTTACTGCACAACCCGGAGCGCCAGCCGGCCAGTTTGTAGTGGCTTCCAGCGTACCTGTACCACTGCATGAAGATCCCGTTCGGGGAATAAAATTAAGCGATCAGGCTGATAATATCATCATTCCTAATCTTCCTAATCCGGTATTAAACAGCATTCGCACAGAAGGCCCGGATACCTTTTCGGATATATTAATTACTATTTAAAATTAAATAAACAACCCTTAACCATGGCAGATGTATTCAAAACTCCGGGGGTATATATAAAGGAAATCCCCACATTTCCACCTTCGGTAGCCGAAGTGGAAACCGCCATTCCTGCATTTATCGGGTATACCGAAAGCGATACCTTTAACGGGAAGAGTTATCATCTACAACCCTTACGGATTACTTCGTTGCTCGAGTACGAGCAGTTGTTTGGTTTTGCTCAGAAGGAAACGGCTTTGGGAGTAACCATTACAGATACAACAGCCGGCGGAATAACAACCCGGGTTATAAGTGCAAAGAGCAATCCGGCTGTACGTTCGCGGTTTAAAATGTACTATGCTTTGCAGATGTATTTTGCCAATGGGGGTGGCCCCTGCTACATTGTTTCTGTGGGTACTTATTCAACCACTGCACCTTCTGATGCAGATATCCTTATCGGGGATTTAAGAAACGGATTGAACGAAACAGCCAAAGCGGACGAGCCAACTTTGCTTCTTTGTCCTGATGCAACAGCGCTCGACCCGGGGCAGTACCATACATTAATGAACGAGGCGCTGAACCAATGTTTTACCTTACAGGACCGTTTTACAATAATAGACGTAAAACATGTAACCGGTACGCCAAATGAAATAAACAGTTCGGTAGATGCGTTTAGGAATGCCTCTGGACTTGGAAGCAATATCGATCAGCTTAAATATGGTGCTGCTTATTTTCCAAATCTCGAAACTTCTTTAAATTATCGTTATGAAGATGCCGGCGTAGCTGTTGTTTACACCAGAGATGGAGTAACGTTAACAGATGCTTCAGAAGCTTCCGATCCTGCAACTACAGGTGTTCTGAGTCTGGCAAGCATAAAAAATCCTCCGGCAAACCTGAAACCCGCTTTAAGGGATGGGTTAAACTTAAAAAAACCAGATCCGGTAGTGCCTTCTTCCCCGCCTTCCGCACCTGAAGTTGCAGGCAATACTGAGCTGTATAACCTCATAAAGCTTGAGCTTAACAAGGTAAATATCGTCCTGCCACCTTCTTCCGCTGTTGCGGGAGTGTATGCAGCAGTGGATAATTCCAGGGGAGTGTGGAAAGCACCGGCAAATGTATCGCTCGCATATGTAAATGCAGCGACGGTAAAAATTTCAAACACGGATCAGATGTCGATGAATGTCGATCCTACTTCAGGAAAATCAGTAAACGCCATACGGTATTTTACAGGCAAGGGGCTTATTGTCTGGGGCGCCCGAACCCTGGCTGGCAATGATAATGAATGGCGTTATGTTCCTGTCCGCCGCTTTTTCAACTTTGCTGAAGAATCTATAAAAAAGGGGACTGAATGGGTGGTTTTTGAACCTAATGATGCTAATACCTGGGTTCGGGTGCGTGCCATGATCGAAAATTTTTTGACCAAACAATGGCGTGCTGGCGCTTTAGCAGGCGAAAAACCGGAGCAGGCATTTTTTGTGCGTGTGGGTTTAGGCGTAACAATGACTGCTTTAGACATACTGGAGGGAAGGATGAATATTGAAATAGGAATGGCGGTAGTAAGGCCGGCAGAATTTATTATCCTTAAATTCTCTCATAAATTGCAGGAAGCTTAAACCGCAAATAATCGACTCCATAACAAAAACTTAAAAATCATGGCAAATAAATATCCTTTACCAAAATTCCATTTCAGTGTACAATGGGGTGGGGCTAATGTTGGTTTTTCGGAAGTAAGCGGGCTAAATATTGAGAATAAACTGCTTGAATACCGTGATGGCGCTTCTTTAGAGTTCAGTAAAATTAAGATGCCGGGCATGCGGGAGTTTAGCAACATTACCTTAAAACGTGGCGTCTTTCAGGGCGATAATGAATTTTATAGCTGGCTTAACACCATTTCCTTAAACCAGGTTGAACGCCGTGACCTCATTATTACATTACTTAATGAAAAACATGAGCCAGTAGTAACCTGGAAAGTGAAAAATGCTTTTCCGGTAAAAATTCAAAGCACAGATTTAAAAGCTGATGGAAGCGAAGTAGCTATTGAACAGCTTGATATCGCTCACGAAGGCCTTACGATACAGAACGGCTGATAAACCGTATACCAATGAGTAACATACTTGACGGATTGATCTATCCGCCACCCGGTTTTCATTTCCTGGTGGTAATAGAGATGTTTCCTCAAACGCCGCAGGACTTTCGGTTTCAGAGCGTTAGTGGCTTGAGTGTAAACATTTCTACCGAATCAGTAGCCGAGGGGGGCGAAAACCGTTTCAAGCATCAGCTGCCCGAACTGCCCCAATTCAACAAGCTGGTTTTAAAGCGGGGCTTGTTTACCGGCTCATTCATCAGCAGCTGGTGTAAAGCTGCTATCGAGAACTTTGAATTTGACCCAAAAAATATCCTCATCAGTCTGTTAAATGATAAACATATCCCTGTTGCTGTCTGGCATGTATTCAACGCGTATCCGGTAAAAGTTGATATTTCTGAGTTTAATGCCGAACAAAATACCCTGGTGGTCGAAACGCTTGAGCTTGCTTATCAATATTACAGGCCAATGGACATTGGGCTGTCGCTGGCAGCAGGTGCAACCAATGTTGTTGCCTCCGCGGTTTCCGGCAGTTTATCCATTTAACCTTTCAACATGCCAATAGTAATCAATGAAATAGAAATTTCGGTTGAGGTGGTACCGGATAAGGGCCCTAATGCCACAACACCTGCGGACGAAAGCTTCCGCGAGGAACTTATTAAAGAATGTGTAGAGAAGGTGATGGAACTTATTAACCTGAAAAATGAACGCTGATGCTGGATATTTTAAGCGGTATAATGGGCTCGGAAGCCGCCCGGAAATTAAAAATAGAAGCGTGGCCTACAGCTAAGCGGAGCGGTACAGCCCGTAAAGTTTTTACAGCCTTTCTTAACCCCGATGAGTTTACGCTGAACTATACCGTCCGCACTGAAAGCAAACACGCTGTCGGGGCAAACGGGAGCGAGGGCGGGTACCTGGGGGCAGAACCATTGGAAGTTACCCTGAAGTTCTACCTTGATGGCACAAATGCTACCGGCGTCAAATTAAACGTGCCCGAAAAGATTAAAGAGTTTTATGAAACCGTAGGCTACAACGGCGATATCCACCGCACCAATTTTTTACGCATTACCTGGGCCAATTTTACCTGGCTGAGGCCCAACCAGTCGGAGCTGGATTGCGAGTTTAAAAACGCTTCCATCCAGTACAAGCTATTTAAGTCGGACGGGACTCCGTTACGGGCAATAATTACCGCCACCTTTGCCGAAAAGCTTCTTCCGGAAATTATCCAGGCACAACAGCAGGATAAGTCGGCCGATTTAACTCATGTTCGCATCGTTAAAGAGGGCGATACCCTGCCATCAATGGCGCAGCAGGTATATGGCGATTTTACTTACTACCTGGATGTAGCAAGGGTAAACAACCTGGTTAACTTCAGAGACATAAGTCCCGGGCAGCAGCTCTTTTTTCCGCCGCTTGTGAAAAATATAAAAGCCTCCAAAAATGCCTGAAGAAAGGTTGATTCCCGCTGTGCAGACTGTAGCCGAGTTTTCGGTGAAAGTTAACGGCACGGAAATTCCACGAACGGTACCAAAGCTATCGGTAAATGTCATGAAGATGGTTAATAAGATCGCCTCCGCTACGCTGGTTATTATGGACGGCGATATTGCATCCGGGGAGTTTCCTTTAAGTAACGGCGATCTTTTCACTCCGGGAAATGAAATTGAAATTGAAGCTGGCGATACAGATCAGAAAGCCAGTATTTTTAAGGGCATTATTATTAAACAGGCTTTGAAAGTAAGGAATAACAGCTCGCCCGAACTGATCGTAGAATGCAGGCATAAAGCTGTAAAAACAACGATAGGACGAAACAATGCCTGTTTTCATGAGGCAACAGATGCCGATGTTATCGAAGAGATTTTAAAAAGCCGGGGCTTTTCATCGGATGAGATAGCGATAGAGCCAACACCCTTTACGCATAAAGAACTGGTTCAGTACAATTGTACCGACTGGGATTTCATTGTAAGCCGTGCCGAAGCCTGCGGAAAGCTGGTATTATGCAACGATGATAAAATAAGCATCAGACAAGCTACCGTAACAGGGAATCCTGCACTGTCCCTGCTGCTGGGCGCAACCATTATCGAGTTGGATGCGGAAATGGATAGCCGTACCCAATACCTTTCTGTAAAAAGCCAAACATGGGATATGGCAAACCAGTCTGTTTCAGAATCCATTGCAACAGCCCCGGCTGGTATAGAAGAACATGGAAGCCTTGCTGTAACTGACCTTGCTGCTGTTGCCGGGCCTGATGAGTTTATATTACAGCATCCCGGTGCTATACCTTCGGAAGAAAGCAAAGCCTGGGCTGATGCACAACTGCTTAAATCACGGCTTTCGAAAATTAGGGGCAGAGCTAAATTCCAGGGGATTTCGGCTATTGACTCGGGCGATGTGATTGAATTGAACGGCTTAGGGGGGCATTTCAGTGGCAAAGCCTTTGTAAGTGGCGTAAGGCATGACTTTACCGCGTCCCAAGGCTGGAAAACACAGGTGCAGTTTGGAAGTTCTCCGGGATGGTTTACCGAAGAAAATGAGGTGGATACGCCGAAAGCAGGAGGGCTGTTGCCGGGGATAAGGGGGTTGCAAACCGGTATCGTAACGGATAATGAAGATCCGGGGGGCGAAATGCGGGTAAGGATTAAACTTCCCTTTATTAACCCCGAGGACGATGGTATATGGGCAAGAATAGCTTTGACTGATGCGGGTAAAGAACGGGGCTTGTTTTTTCGCCCCGAAATAAATGATGAGGTACTTGTCGGTTTTCTGCACGACGATCCCCGGCAACCGGTTATACTGGGTATGCTGAATAGTTCCGCATTGCCCTCCCCGCTTTCTCCCTCAAATGCTAACCATCAGAAAGGCTATACTTCTCGGGAGAAACTGGCGTTGCTTTTTGATGATGAGCGGAAAAGCATCAGCCTCGAAACTCCTGGTGGAAACAAATTTACCATTAGCGACTATGCTAAAGGCATTTCACTGGAAGATCAGAACGGCAATAAAATACAAATGGATGATAAAGGGATCAGCATACAAGCGGTACAGAAGCTTGAACTCAAAGCCGGCACACAATTGGTAATTGGCGGAACCCAACTCTCTGTAAGCGCTGATGCCAGTCTCGAGCTGAAGGGCGGTGGCAGCACCAAAGTTAAAAGCGATGGAGCTCTGCAGATCCAGGGTTCTGTAGTCCAGATAAATTAAATAACCCTGTTTATGCCCCCCGCACTTCGAATAACCGATCAAACCAATCATGGCGGTACCGTTATTGGGCCAGGAGTTCCAAATGTACTGATCGCCGGAAAGCCGGCCGCCGTAGCCACCGATAACCATATTTGCCCTATCCCCCCCGCTTCCGGTCACCTTACCGCCAGTATCTTCCCGATGGGCAGTGCTACCGTATTTGTCTGCGGCAAGCCGGCATTAAGGATAACAGATATGTGTTTATGCGGGGCGATGGGAATAGTAGGAGAGCCCACGGTATTAATAGGAGGATAAGTTGATGGATAAGGAACCGCTTTCTTTTTTAGGAAGGGGATGGAGTTTCCCTCCGGCTTTTTCTAAAAGCAGCAATGCTTTATTGATGACACAGGACGAGGATGATATCAATAAGAGCCTGGAAATCTTACTGTCCACCGCCATCGGCGAGCGTTTCCTTCAGCCTGAATACGGTTGTAACCTGGAAGATTATGTGTTTGAGGCAATGAATGCTGCAACCGAAACAGCCATTAAAATAACGGTAAAAAATGCTATCCTTCTTTTTGAACCGCGAATTAGGCTGCTTACTATTAAGATGATAACTGATTTTCTTACTGAAGGAAGGTTAGATATTTCAATTGATTACGAGGTGATTACTACTAATTCAAGGTTTAACCTGGTGTATCCGTTCTACCTGAATGAAGGCAACAATAAATCGGCATGAGCAGCAAGGCTATTGATTATAAAGTTATCTTGAAACGCGACGGCCAGGCGCAACAGGAAAGGATGCCACCCTGGCTTGATCCGGCTTTGATTAAAATCGACCCCCGAAAAGAGGAAGATTTTTATAATTATGCCCGCTCGCTTGCTTCCGGAATTAAATTTTATGATGCCGATATGCTAGCCGAAAATGGCACCTGGGCTGACTTTTTTAGCCTCAGTTTTAAAGAAATTGAGAATTTAGCATCCAAAGCTTCCGTTCCTTCTCATCTTGCCCTGTGGCAGAGCTTTCAAAAATTATATGGGCTCCCGCAGGAACTTTTAAACGGGATCACTAAACGCCATCTGGATTTTTACTATGGGGAAGTGCTGAAACTGCAGGTAAAATCTCCTGTTCCGGACAAAGCACATGTTATATTTGAATTAAAGAAGAATACAGCAGATACGCTGCTGCCTGCGGGCACTGTACTGCTTGCCGGAAAAGACGAGAAGAAACAGGACCTGCATTACCGGCTTATGCACGATATCGTTGTGAACCAATCAAAAGTAGCTGCATTGAAATCTCTCTATATAAATCCGGCAAATAAGAACTTTATTCATTTCGCACCGGTTGCTAATTCTGCCGACGGGCTGGGGGGCGAACTGGATAAGAACAATCTAAAATGGCAGCCTTTAGGCTATGCAGGTTTGCCATTAGCCCAGATTGGTTTTTGCCTCGCCAGCCCGGTGCTTAATATGAAGGAAGGAGAAAGGGAGATAATGGTAAAACTAACACTCCGTAATCTCCCGGAAATTACTAAAAATGAAGCACTCACCAGTAATCTTTTTACTATTAGCCTTACCGGCGAAAAAGGATGGATAGGCCCCAAAGCAGCCTCGGCAAAGGTTTCTTCTCCCGATAATATTACTTTTACGCTTACGTTTTCTATCATCCTCAGAAATGATGAACCTGCTATTGCGCCTTACCAAATAGAAATCCACGGGCATCGTTTAGAAACAGTACACCCGGCCTTACAGGTACTTTTGAATAATGAAAAAGCTGATTTTAGCTATCAGGCATTGTCGGCAGCCGAGTTGATAGACGCCACGATAGAAGTGAGCGTACAAGGCATTAAAAACCTGCAGCTTGAAAACGATCAGGGTGCCCTGGATTCAAAAAAACCATTTCTGCCCTTTGGCGCTTCTCCGGCGGTAAATGCCGGTTTTTCCATCGGGTATGATGAATCCTTTTCCAAGCGCTTAAAAGAGTTTTCCATAGATGTAGAATGGAAAAATATCCCCTCAGGAAATCTAGGAAGCTACTTTTCTGATTACCCCGGCTTAAATAAGAATAACAATTTTACCGCTTCAGCCGCTTTTAAAGACGGCTCTTCCTGGGAACAGAAAGCGGGAACTATTAACCTTTTTAACGCGGCGAATGCACAATCCGCTACTACCTGGCGTTTTGTAAACCCTGATTTTCCTGTAAAAGTCCCAATCTTAAAAATTCCGGATATAGCCATACGCCCCCAACTGCGGACCGGAACTTCGTTAAGCCAGTCGGTAAGCAGCAACCTTGGACAACTTGTCCCGGCATTTGCGCCCCTTCAATTAAAAGCTGGCTCTTTCGCCGTTCAGCCTTATTTGAGTTTTTTGTTTCAGCCGATGTTGCTGCCTTACAGGGAAGCCCCGAAAGGAAGGCTAAGCCTTCGTTTGCACCATACCTTTTTCTTTAAAGAATACCGCGAAAAATACACAGCAGAAATTTTGCGGTACAGCAAAAATGGAGGTACGTTGAACCTTCCTGCAGAGCCTTTTGCTCCGGAAATGCTTTCAATCGCTTTGAACTATACCGCTACTACTGTTAAAACCCCTTTTTCGGGAACAACACTGAACGATTTTGTGGACGAGGATATTGAATTTTTCCAGTATGGCGCTTTCGGGCAGATGAGGGAACACGCTTACTCGCGGAGCTGTCATCCATTTTTAAATAATACTTCCGTAAAGCTTTTACCTGAGTATACCTGTGAAGGCGAGTTTTTTATTGGTTTTGAGGGGTTAAAGGCTGAAGATGCTGCCTGTGTGCTTTTTGAAGCGGCAGAAGGAAGTGCCAATCCGGATAAACCAAAGGTGAACCTAAGCTGGAGCGTACTCTGCGATAATTATTGGAAAATGCTTACAAACGAAGATTTTATCTTCGATACAACGAACGCCCTGCTTACCAGCGGTGTCATTAAATTTGTTATTCCCAGGGAAGCAACCACAGGCAATACGTTGATGCCCGATGGTCTGCTCTGGATAAAAGCTTCCGCCAGTAAAGATAGTGACGGTGTTTGCAATCTTACTGATGTACAGGCGAATGCCGCCATTGCCGAGTTTGAAGGTCGGGATAACGATACAGGCCACCTGGCTAAAGCGCTTCCGGCCGGTACGATAAACAAGCTGGAGCCTGAGAATGGCGCTATTAAATCGGTAAAACAGGCTTATGCCTCTTTCGGAGGACAAATGCAGGAGCAGGATTCAGCGTATTATATCCGCGTTGCGGAAAGGCTGCGCCATAAGGAACGAAGCATCGCAAATTGGGATTATGAGCGGCTCATCCTTCAGTATTTTCCGCGGATTTATAAAGTGAAGTGCATTAATCACGCTTCTGAAACGTCTTTTTACGAACCGGGGCATACGCTTATAATCGTGATTCCGGATCTGACGAATAAAAATGCAGCTGACCCTTTCCGGCCTAAAACCGATAAAAATACCCTGGATACTATTTATAATTTCCTCGTTAAACACTCCTCCGCTTGGGTAACGCATCACGTATCTAACCCTTATTATGAACCTGTAAAAGTCTCGGTGCGCATTAAACTAAAAGCCGGATTCGAGTTTAATTTTTATGAAAAAGTGATCAGTCAGCGTTTGCAGGAGTTTTTATCGCCCTGGATTAGCAGTAGTGCTTCCAGCAGCCTCCATTTTGGAGGCAAGGTAAGCCTGTCGATGATTGTGAAATTTCTGGAAGATATGGAATTTGTAGATTTTATTGCCGACCTGAAACTATTCCACTGGAAATACGGCGATGTGGATTTCGGGAACAGCACTGGCATTGCCGAAGCATCAAATCCTGCTGCTATCCTGGTTTCTCATCATCGTCATGAAATTATTAATTATTGATCGTCAGTGCCCGATGTAATCACATTATCAGCTAAAAAAGTGCCTGAGCCTGCCTTTAATTACGAAATGCTCAGAAAGATAGGCATTGGACATATTGAAAAAACAGCATCTGCCATCTGGACAGATTACAATGTACACGATCCGGGAATTACCACCCTCGAATTTTTATGCTACGCCATTACCGACCTGAGTTTTCGTTCCACATTTTCTATCCCCGACCTGCTGGCAACTGAAACGGATACTGTTAAAAATATACATGAGCATTTTCTATCAGCAGAAAAAATCTTCCCTAATAAACCGGTAACGGTAAATGATTACAGGAAATTATTAATTGATATTGAAGGAATAAAAAACGCCTGGATTTCCAAAGCTGACATAAACATTTTTGCCGATT
Organism: Rubrilithobacter danxiaensis; assembly: GCF_047272945.1. NCBI lineage: Bacteria > Pseudomonadati > Bacteroidota > Sphingobacteriia > Sphingobacteriales > Sphingobacteriaceae > Rubrilithobacter > Rubrilithobacter danxiaensis. The sequence continues at coordinate 231,351 of NZ_JBKOPS010000003.1, read as the reverse complement.
TAATTGAAAAAAAACTTCAGCATCAGCCACAAAGCCATCGCTGGGAGCAGGTTGCAGTAAAAGGGTTTTATGATGTGCTGATTGAATTTGATGAGGACGTTTTACCCGAAAATAAGGAAGCGCTTAAAGCTGAAGCCAGAAAGATTTTAATGGCTAATCGTAACCTATGTGAAGATTTTAGCGGCATAAATGAAATAAATAACCAGGAGTTTAGGTTGTGCGGGGAGTTTGAAATTTCGCCGGGGGCTGACGAAGTAGAAACCTTGGCTGCTGTTTTTTTCAATATTCAGTCTTACCTGAATCCCTTGGTAAAATTTTATGGGCTGCAACAGTTACTGGATGAAAAATATCAGCCTGATAAAATTTTTGAAGGCCCGCTGCTGAATCATGGATTTATAAAAGAAGAAGAGCTGATAAATGCCGGCCTGAAAAGCGAACTCCGTCTGAGCGATATTATGCAGCAGGTTTTACAGGTAAACGGAATACTTGCCATTACCGATATTATTTTCAGCCCTGTTAGCCAGTCAACATTGCCTACGAGTAAATGGATAGTTGCTGTAGAGAACAGCTGCCAGCCGAAAATATCTGTTTCAAGCTCGAATGTGCTGGTTTACAAAAACGGTATGCCAATCCGGGTTCCGATGGATAAGGTAAAACTTCGCTTTGATGAGTTGATGGCGCAATATATCATCGGGAATGAGCATGTTGTTACAGCAAACCTTGATTTTGAAATCGGAGCCTACCGTAATATCAGGGATTATTATTCTATTCAAAATCATTTTCCTAAAAACTACGGAATAAGTCACTGGGGGCTCCCTGATGATGCACCTGCAGAAAGAAAAATGCAGGCCAGACAACTTCAGGGTTATCTGTATTTTTTCGATCAGCAGTTGGCCAATTATCTTGCACAGTTAGCTAATATTCGCAGCCTTTTTTCTTTGGATGATGAAAAGCAAACGTATTTTACGCAACTGGCAGCCGGGTTTAAAGAATCAAAAAACCTGTTTGTTGATTTTGATCCCATCACAAATTCCCTCGATAAGGTAAAGCAAAAGGTTCAGTTGGCAGCTGAACAACCAGGCTCTGCTGCCTTTTTTGAAAGAAGGAACTTGTTCCTCGACCACTTGCTATCACGTTTTGCCGAATCTTTTTTTGATTATGTAAGTGTTTTAAATTCTCTTTTTCCTGTTAATCAGCAGGAAATTGTTGATGTTAAAACTGCTTTTTTAAAACACTATCCGGAATACAGCAGCCGGCGTTTTACTGGCCCTGATTACAGCCAGCCGATGAACGGCGCCATCAGCGGCTTGCAGATGAGGCTTGAACGTTTGCTCGGCCTTAAAGAAGATATGTTCCTGGTAGAGCACACGTTGTTGTTACCCCAACAACCCATTCCACAATCTCCGCCTTTATCACCGCCACAGCCGGAAGAAGACAAGGGCTTTATGCCGGTTTGCATTGATGAAAATTGCGGGGATTGCAATTCACTTGATCCATACTCTTTCAGGCTTAGTATCGTTCTTCCGGCGTATTCGACACGCTTTTTAAATATGGATTTCAGGCGTTATTGCGAGCGTATTATCAGAATGGAAACTCCTGCCCACCTTTTTCCGAAGATTTGCTGGGTAAACAACGAGCAACTCCAACAATTTAAAACCGCTTATAGCAAATGGCTCGAAGTAAAAGCAGGTACGATTGCTGATACTGATAAAAAAATTCTGGAAGATTTTATTTCCATTCTAACTACTCTGAAGAATGTGTATCCGCCAGCCCGTCTGGAAGATTGCAAAAGCAACCAGGAACGGAAGTTTTTCTTATTGAACCAAAACGTTTTAGGAACGCTTAAAACATAAAATCATGGGCAATGTATTAACCGGCATAAGTAAAGACAATACCGGCTTTACTATTTTCGAAAACGACCAGGTACTTACTGCCGATCAGCTGAACGATTTATTTAATTACCTGGACGTACAAACCCGGCTTACCCGTACAAAAGCTATCGGTGTAGGCATAATATGCGGTCTCGAAATCGGGCTTATAGAAAATAAACGTATGGTGCTTTCTAAGGGCGCAGCTATTACTACCGACGGCGACCTGCTTCATTTGGATGCCGATCAGGAGTTTAACCAATTCAGTTTGTTTGAGGATGTAAATGCAAAATACCCATACTTCCGGGCATTGAATGAGGAACTGATCCCCCTATATGAACTTAGAAACAACGAAACGGATAATGTATCACCCGGAAATGATATTTCTGTTTTTGAAGAGATAAGCGGCACATTGCTTAAAGATTATGCGGGAATACTTTATGTGGAAGACTATCAAAACGATCCTGATGTTTGTACCGGTACCGATTGTGATAATAAAGGACGGGAAGCAGTGAAAAACCTGAAAGTTTTGCTGGTACATAAAAGCAACATGGCTATCCTGTTGCAAAGCCTTCCTGCCACCAATAAAGATTATTTTGGATTAGAAGATATTCGTATTCCCCGGGTTATCCTACGGCCTGGTATTACTACCTATGCGGGCCTTAATGCAGCTTTCAACGAGGCTTTTATAATAAAAGATGATATAAAGAGTAAGTTGCAGAAAGCATACCAGGCCTGCAAGCCGATTGTTGAAGATGAATTTGAAGGAGGCGATCCAACTTCCGAATGGAATGCCTTGCTGGATGAGCATTTTAAAATTGCTTCTTCAATTTATGCTCAGTATTTGTATAATTTTATCCGCGACCTCAGTTACGCATATAATGAATTAAGGGAAACACTTTTTTCGGAAGATACCATCTGTTGCCCCGATGTGGATATTTTCCCAAAGCATGTGTTGCTCGGGCTGGTAAAAACTGCGGCAATCCGAGATCCTGTACCGCCTTTAAGCCCTCCGGTAGCTCCCTTGTTCACTGGCATAAGAAATTTTAATTCCCGCTTAACAAGCCTTATCCGTTTTGATATTAGTTCCTTGATCAGGCGTTTTCATCCGGTTCATATTGATCCCGAGTTCCGGCATCGTTTCTATGAATCGCCCGTTTTAAATAAGAAAGACGAGGATAGCCGGCAAACTCGGTTTGGCTTTATGCGGATTCATGCAATGATCAAAAATTTTAAAGTACCTGTTGCCGAAGAGTTACAAAGTATTGATCAGGCATTAAAAATTACACCAGGCTTTAATGAAGATAAGCCCTTAGGCAGCCGGAGTCTTCCGTTTTATTACCGTTATAATGCAGATCTTCCTATCAACCTGTACTGGAATTATGAAGCCAATATCCGAAAGAAAGAAAATCAGATTTACTCGTATTCATCCGGCCGGTACGCCAGTGACCCCGCCGTGCTTACGCCCCTGCTTTTCAATATCCTGCCTTTTGATTTTTTCAGGATAGAAGGCCATATCGGATTTCAAAGGGCAGTAGTGGAGCGTACCCTTACTAATTTAATCCTCCAAAACAACCTGCCGATAAATATTCAATCGGTTCAGGTTGAACTAAAAGCTGAAACGATACCCACCAGGCCCTGGTTTTTTCCGCAGGTACATCTTTACGAGAACTTTGTACGCAATACCCTGCACGACCACATGAACCAGGTAGAGTTGTTTCATGCTAACCTGGCACAGGATGTAAGTGATGCGGACGAGGCAAAACCCGCCATTGTTGCTTCCATAAACAGTTTCGCAAATGCGAAAAACAAAGTAATGACAGATAAGCCTATCTCCGATCCGGAATTTGACGTAGCTTCCTATAAAGCGGATGTGCAAAACGTTATCACGGCCGCGTCTGATGTAAAAAAGCTAACCCAGAAGTTTACGTTTTCCAATACCGCGCCCCCGCATGATTTTATTATAAATACCGATGTTTTGCATAAAGCCGATCTGCTTGATGACCTGCTTAAACAACACATTGATCACAAAAAAGAGGGTTTAATGCTTACTAATTTTCTGTCGCAAAACCCGGGACTGGAGCATGCAGGCGGTGTTCTCCGGGGAGGTACTTTTGTACTGGTTTATACTTCGGATGACGATAAAGTGGTTGCTGATTTTATGCTTCCCTATGCAAGTATTGATAAGGATATTGTACCAAACCCACCTGTTATTAAACCCCTGCCCCTGCCCGAAAAACCTAAATTTGACCTGCCGAAGCTGTTCGAGATTGAGCCGCACTATATCAAAGAGTTTGATAAAAGGATTGCACCTTATGCAAGGGTTACAGATATAGACAGTAAAGTAGATAGTAAATTTAACGATGTTGAAGCAAAATTTGATTTGAAACTGGCGGTAAGGGATACGAAGATAGCCGATCTCGAACCTCGTTTTAATAGCTTTGACGAAAGGTTAAAGAGCAATACTACTTTGTTTGATAAAGTATTTACTGCCGGCTTAAATACCCGCCCCAATACCGGGTTGGTTGTGGGTGGGAAGGATCTCTCGGCACAGGTAAAGGACCTTCAGGCGAAGCAACGTGAGCTGGAAGCCCTTAGCCCTGAGGATCCAGGCAGGCAGGCGAAGGAAGCTGAGTTTCTAAATTCGGCAGAAGCTTTAACAAATGAATTGAACAAGCCTGAAATTACAAATGATGCTAATAATGCTATTGTTGTTAAGAGTGTCCTTTCGGATATCCATTCAGGTACTAACCTGATACGGAACGATGCCCTGAAATCAAAAGCGACTGATATCACAAACGTCGCCAATACCATTAATAAAGGCTTTGGAGTAATTCGTTGAAATGGTTAATATACTGATCAGGAAGCAATTATTCAGCGTTAAAGTATCCGGCGAGCAGCAGGCGTTTAACATCAGAGAGACCTTATCCGGGTCTGTACAAACTGCTTTTCAGGATATGTTGGAACGCCTCTTTCAATCCAGTCTTTCTTCTGATAGTTACCTTGTTTTTGAAAAGCTACAGGTAGATATGGGGCGTTTACCTGAAGAGGGTTTTGAAAAGCATTTTACTGCACTTCTTGAAACAAAACTTCTTGCAGAGCTGAAAAAGCAATTGTTTCAATCTCCGCAAATGGGTTCAGCCGAAGTTTCTGATTTTTCAATAAAAGTGAGTTCTGATATTGAGGGAGACTTTAATGCTTTATGTTGCTTTCTGGAAACAGGCCTTTATCCCTGGTGGTACCAATCTCCCGACTTAAAAATGCCACAGCAATTAATCGGAAATTTAGCAGCCCGGGATATAGAAAGGTTTATCCTGAGAATCATCTCTGTTTATAAAAACGACCCAGATCGGGCAGGCAGAATAACCGACCGGCTTTTCATTCATGTAGGTTCAAGGGCCGAAGCGTTGGTAGAGGCTTTTATTAAATTTTTTAACAGTACAGCCAAAATAAACTTGCAGAATCTGTTGAAAAACAGGGATGAGCTTATAAATAGTTGCGCTATTCCTGTTCAGGACTTTTATAAGCAGCTGTTTTATTTTTTGCTGGCCGCGGATATCGATAATGAAAAGAACCTGATGCAAAAGTTTATCCTGGAATTGCAGGAATTTAAAAATAAGTGGGGCGGAATTAAGGAAAGGAAAAGTTCACAGGAAAAAAATAGAGTAAAAAAAGAAGAACAGGGTGGATTATTGACTCGGGAAGACGTTTATATTACCAATGCTGGCTTAATATTACTGCATCCCTTTCTGCAGCCTTTGTTCCTGACCCTCGGGTTGATTGATTCCCAAAATCAGTTTAAAACTATGGGCGCAGCTAAAAAAGCGACCGTTTTGTTGTATTACCTGCAAAACGGCACATTGGAATATATAGAATGGGAAATGGCTTTTAATAAGATTATTTGTGGTTTGCAACTGGATGAAGTAATCCCTGAAAATATTATTTTATCCGGCTATGAGATGCAGGAGTGCAATACCTTGCTTCAAACCGTGGCGGATTATTGGGAAGCGTTAAAAGGAGCCAGTGTGGAAGCGCTGCAAAATACTTTTTTAATACGGCCCGGAAAAATAGTGTGGAGGGAAGGGTACTGGCTTTTGCAGGTAGAACGTACAGGTGTAGACGTTTTGCTCGAACGCCTGCCCTGGAGTTTTAATACCGTTAAACTCCCCTGGTTGGAAACATTGATCTATACAGAATGGTAGTTGCAGTAAAAAACGCCGGTAAGAGCCTGTATTCTTTGAATGCTACCGCTCTTTTAAACGAGATAGAATGGTTCAATGTACTACTGGAAACCCGGATAAAACTTCATTTCGGAGAGGAAACAGCTTACGGAAGTATCTTTGAAATCCCTCCTCCTGATATAGAAAAGAATGAGTCTGTATATGCTGAATTTATCCGTTTTTACCGGCTTTCATTTGCCGAACGGGTTGTCCTGATGCTGGCCTTGCTTCCGCATATTCATCCGCAGTTACTCGACGCATTTTTTATACGGAATACTGAAACTGAGAGAGGATTTACAGAATTTGGCGGACTAAAAGGTCTATCGCATGGCGGGTTTCTGCCTACAGGAGAAACAGCGTTGTTTTTACTTGCCGGAAACGATTTAAGTATGCGCTTCAAAGTACAGCAATTATTTGATGCCGGCCACGTGTTTAAACAGCATACAATTCTATACCTGTCGCCACCACCGGCAAACGAACCTTTCTTTTCAGGACAATTATTGATAAATGATGAGTATGTTGATTTCTTTACCGGAGGCAAGCTCAGAAAGCCAATCTTTAGTATAGATTTTCCTGCAAAAAGAATAAGTGCTTCATTAAATTGGGAAGATCTTATCCTTGATCCGCATACTGAAAGCCAATTGAATGAGATAAAAATATGGCTCGAACACGGCGGAAAGTTGCTAAATGAATGGGGGATGAAAAACCGGCTGAAGCCCGGATATAAAGCCTTGTTTTACGGGCCTCCCGGAACGGGTAAAACATTAACAGCCGGACTATTAGGAAAATTAGCTGATGTAGATGTATATCGGGTAGATTTATCGATGGTAATTTCGAAGTACATAGGCGAAACAGAGAAAAATCTCGAAAAAGTTTTTGCAAAAGCAGAAAATAAAAACTGGATCTTGTTTTTTGATGAGGCAGACGCTTTATTTGGCAAGCGCACTTCCATTGCCGATGCGCACGATAAATATGCAAACCAGGAGATCGCTTACCTGCTTCAGCGGTTGGAAGATTATAACGGGCTGGTTATACTTTCGTCCAATATGCGTAGCAATGTTGATGAAGCTTTTGGGCGAAGGCTGCAATCTGTAATTCACTTCCCTGTTCCTAAACATGCTGAGAGGCTGGCTTTATGGAAGCAATCGTTTAGTAAACAATGTGTGCTGGAAGACACTGTTGACCTGGAATGCATCGCTGGGAAATTTGAATTAGCCGGAGGTTCAATTATCAATGTGGTGCAATATGCATCTTTGATGGCTTTGCAGCGAAATGAAAATACAATCAGGAAGCAGGACATTCTGGAGGGGATAAAAAAGGAATTCAGGAAGGAAGGCAAAACTGTTTGAGCAATTACCGTAAAAGGAAAAGATGTGATGGAATCTGAAAAAGCAGGGCGGGAGCACGCAGGTAAAGTTCCGGCGGCTCAACCCTCTTCCGTAATTCAAAGAAAATGTACTGCATGCCAGGAAGAGGAAGATCATCTTCAAAGAAAATCGTCAGCTCAGGCTACCCGGCCAAGAGCAGCCACAACAGCCAGTGACGAACTAAGTAGCAGGATTGAAACGGCTAAAATTGGTGGAACTGCCTTATCCACAAGTACTCTCAGTTTTATGGAAAGCCGTTTCAATGCCGATTTCTCCGGTGTCCGCATCCATACTAATAGTGATGCTGTGCAACTATCAGAAGAATTGAATGCCCATGCTTTTACTGTTGGCAATGATATTTATTTTAATGCAGGAAACTACTCACCCGAAACTACTGAGGGGAAAAAATTGTTAGCACACGAACTGACCCATACGTTACAACAAAAAGCTGCTATCCGCCCAAAAACTATCCAACGGGCATGTCACGATAAGGATAATCCTTCCAAAACATTTAAACCATGCCCTGAAGGTGCAAAAGATGTAGGGCGCCAAGCACAAGATCAAAAGAATACGTTAGATTCAAAGGCTGAAGCCATTATAAAAACTGCCGCAGGAAAAGGTGATTCAAAAGATAAAGCCATACAGGTAGTAAATGATATTATCTGTGCTTACATGCCCGGCCAGGCTTCAAAGGTTAGAAAGATAAGCTACTTCAGTTCAGAAGATGGATTGAATACGCAAAGTGTAGGTTCGGGAACTAAGGCACAAGGCGATATCTGTGTCGGCGACAGTTTTTTAAACGGTACCAACAAGGCGAATTTTGCCAGAAGGGTTTTGCAGGTTGCCCATGAATTGGAGCATATTGAGCAATACCGGACAGGGCTTGCCGGGCACAAGAATCAGCATGAACGTGAATTTCTTGCTTTTTATCACGAAGCGCTTGCAGATGAATTTATTGGAACCAAACGCTTGCACGATTCTATGAGGCGAGCTTTAATAGACGGAGCTTTGGGGTATTATAATTGTCTTTCTGCAGAGTTGAAAAAGAAATATGGATCATACCAGCAACAGCTTTTAACAAGGAGAAAAACAGTGAACGGAACTGCCGGAAACGAATCGACAGAACCACCCAAAACCTGTAAAACGCAGTAAATGTACAAATGAAGGAAACACCTTTGCTATCTCTTACTCAACCAGTTCCTGCTACAGCTTTGGCTGGGCCGACCACACCGGACGCAACAGTTTTGAAAGAGAAAAGGATGCCTCTGTCTGGAAGCTCTTTAGCGCAAAGAAAATGTTCTCACTGTGAGGAAGAAGAAAAGACTCTTTCATCTAAACCGGTACAACGAAAATTAACTGTTGGTGCACCCGACGATGAATTTGAGAAGGAAGCAGACAGAGCAGCTGAAACAATTATGAGGATGCCGCAATCTTCCTTTTTGCAACGTAAATGTGCTGCTTGTGAAGAAGATGAAAAGGAACAGAAGGAATCTCCGGCAGATTTTATCCAAAAGAAAGAAGCAGATCGAAAGCTATCAGCTATTGGCGATACTATTCAGCGTAAAAAGTACAATGGGAAAGACGATGCCGGCTTTTATGAAATTGATGATAAAACCTGCACCTTTAATTATCATCAGGATTGGTATTTTGAGTTTGGGGATTCGTTAGAAGCTTCCAAACAGGCAGCTTATATGGCTTCTGGAAAAAGGCAGGTAGAGAACGGATGGTCAAAAAAATACCAGCTTATTGCTGATAATAAAAGCTGTGCCTGTGGTTCAAAAGGCTTCTCCGTTGATGTGAAGCTAAATACTTTAAATCAGAAACGGGAAGGAAAACACGGGTATACAATAGCTGTGGAAAAAGACAGAGAGCGCTCGGTCACTAATCCTGTAACCACTAAAATAAAAATGGCATTGGATGCTGATACCCCTAAGTATGTAGGCGGAGCCGCTAATATGGATGTTATGTCGCATGAGTTTGGCCATACCATTGATCTCTCTGATGAATATAACTGGTGGGCGGCCCTTTGGGGAGTTCAGGGAAGTGGCGATAAATCTTCTCTGATGAACAGAGGCAATGACGTAAAACCCTGGCATTACCAGCATTTTGCTGATATTCTTAACCTGGAATTGGGCAATTGTACTTATTTCCCTGAAGGAAGCGTTGAAAATTCTTCATTAAGTGAGCCGGTAGCTCAGATTGGGCTTACAACGGGTGCCTTCTTTAAAAACGCTACGCTCGACAGATCAAAAGCGGAATTTATAATCGGATTACATATTGATCGTCGGGCTGGTAATAATGCTGTGTTAGGCCTTTTTTATCCAACACTTGGTTTTGATACTTATTTGAACGTTAAAACCAATCAGCTTACTATGGGGCCAACTACGGGACTGCATTTGAGTAGAATTCAACACCCATTGTATTTAGATATGAGTACAGGATTACTGTTTACGCCAGAAAATGATAAAGAGGCTGTTAAGTTGAATATTCCTTTATCAGTTACTCTGGGCCTCAGAAGTAAAGGGTTTAATGCCGGAATTAATTATACGCCCATGTTTGATTTATTAAACAGTGGCAAGTACAGCCATATTATTGGTTTAAACTTTCAAGTGGATTTGTGAAAGATGTAATCTCTGCAGACTCAGCAACTTTTCCTGCTGCGCATAACTCAATCCCTTTATCTGTAACTCAAAGCTTTTCTTTTCCGGTTAAGAAGATTCAGCGCAAATTAACCGTTGGTGCACCCGACGATGAATTTGAAAAAGAAGCAGACAGAGCAGCTGAAACAATTATGCGGATGCCGCAACCTTCTTTTTTGCAACGTAAATGTGCTGCTTGTGAAGAAGATGAAAAATTAAACCGGAAACCTTTAACTTCTTTTGTTTCATCCAGAGTTCAGCGTAAAGAATGGATACAAAAGGAAGACGATGTTCAGCTTCCACCAGATTTAACTCCGAATTCATCTTCTCATCTGTTAAAGCCGGAAGAGCTGCGATTGACAATGCCTTCATTGTCCGGTTTTAGCTCTTCTTCTCCAGCCTTTGATTATACGCTTTCAGACCCTGCGGGTTCTATCGACTGGTTTGCTATGAACCAGCCCTTCTGGAACCGTGCTGCTGGGAATATGCCCGATAGAGACAGGCTTGCAATCGAAAAACACTGGACTTATTCTTTTAATATGTTTCGTGCTATTGGTGCTACTCCTGAAAAAGCCATCCGGTTTTCAAATATATTGGTTCCGATGGCGATTGATTCTTCACTTAAAAGGGACAATTCTACCTGGTGGGAGCGGACAGATTCAGAACTTGGAACTTCATCCAAAATTTTTAGTCCAACAATCTTCCGGTTTGATCTGGACAACCTGTTCAGAACATTTCGGCCGGCCTGGGATTCGTCAAATACCTATCGTATTCAACGAAAAACAGGAACGGAAACATGCGGTACTTTTATAAGTAATGAACTACAGAATCGGATAGAATCATGCAGAGGAAAGGGGGGTGCATTGGATGAATCCTCTAAGAGTTTTATGGAACATGCCTTTAATGCCGACTTTTCAGGCATTAATATTCATTCCGATTCAGAATCTGCCAAACTAACCCAGGAACTAAATGCGCAGGCGTTTACGGTAGGCAGTGATATTTATTTTAATGAAGGAAAATACGCTCCTGCCTCGGCGGATGGGAAGGCGCTCCTGGCCCATGAACTGACACATACCATACAGCAAAACGCTGTAATGCCGCTTCTTCAAAGGAAAACTCCCGGGAGGCATCCAGGTGACTTTGAGAAATGTATAAGCCAGAAGGATAGGGTGCTTCCGCCTGCTACCGGACTTATAGAACAAATAAATCGGGAAGTACAGTTAGATACGATGCTGGGTACAGAAAGAACGTTGCTTGAAGAACAGGTAAAGTTAGATGAAGAAGCCCGAAAATTTGTTTGTGAGGCAGGTGTTCCGGCTCTGGCAGCGCTATACGACACCCGAAATGCAGGTATAAAGCTGGAGGCAGATTGTGCCCGGAGAGCCTTAATGAATCATCCGGAACATTATTCTTTTAGTAATTTAAACAAACCAAGAGAAGAAGTTATTCCTGTAGCTTATGCTTCTTTTGCAAATTCCACTCCGCTTGTTCTTGCTGATACCGGTAAAACTGTTTCTGTTGATCCCGGCCGTCAGTTACGTATTATTTCTGAAACGCCTTCAGAGAAAGGGCTGCTTGTAAGAGTAATTTCAGGATCGCAGCATTGCATGGAAGGATATATAAAAACAAACCGGCTTGAAGAAGCAAAGGCTACAAGTTTAAAAGATACCGGAAAAGTTATCCTTGTTTTTGTACAAAATCCCGAACGTCTGGGAGAAAACCTGCTTGAAATAAAAACCGGCCTTTCTGTACGGGATACAAAATTACAGGTTGATGAAGGAAATGGAAAAAATCATTTATTTAAAATACCTCGAAATACTCATTTTACATTGGGAAGCGAAGATTTGCATACTGCTACACACTTTATGGCTCATATTCATTTTGAAACAGGACTTGAAATCTGGGGACTGATTCCAAAAAAAGATGTAACTACCGATACAAAGTTCAGAAGCTTACAACGCACATTTTTTGTAAGAGATGTAGGTTTATCGTTGGCAAATGCCCGCAAGTCAATATTTGTTGATCCTGTGAGCGGTACCTGTTCAGCAAAACATTTGCCCATTGAATTTTTTACCGGAAAGGATATTGCCAAAGGTATTTCAATTGCTGCCGCATGTGCAGGTAAACCTATTAGCGAAGTGCATATTGTTGGGCATGGTGGTGCTCATGGAATGGGCGGAACCGGAAATGCCGATGTTCAGAACGGAATTTATGTAGAACAGGTTTCGGTAAGTATGAGCAAATTAACAGCACTTACAGCTGCAGACTTTGTAAAAGCAACAAAAAATGCACTTGCCAATGATGTAAGAATTTGGCTGCATGCTTGCAGAACCGCCGAAACCCTGGACAAAAATGTTCCTGGTTTTGCTCAGCAACTGGGTAGATCCATCAGAGTTGAAGGTGAACATACTGCTTCTAAAGTAGGGGGCTTGTTGGGCCGCGGTCCGGCAAATAAAGGAATTGACCGTGTGTATCCGTTTATACTTTTCCCTTCGGGCGATAAGGAGTGGTTCCCAAAATAGAGGCAATATATCTCATTAAAAAATAAGTGTAATGCTGACTGTAGCAGAAAGCTTTCCTCCGGGAAAGCTTTCTTTTTTTGTAAAATTAAACTATAAGGCAATATTTTTATTAAGCAGGATAATTGTCATTTCATTCAGTATTAATTAAATGGAATTTTTTATTTTTAGTCGGTTTTCCCAAAAAAGCACACTGTGTGAAATTGATGAGTTAGTTTCATTGGTATTAATCTATTGTAAAAAGGGGATTTCAAAGAGAGTTTTTGGGTTTGAGAGATATTGCTTTAAAATACTACAGGATTGCTGCCTCCCTTCTTAAGGTAGGTGTTTTTTTAATTATTTTTCAGTTTATCTTTTCTTCTTATTTATATTCTCAAAACAAACCAGCAACAGAGTACCAGGTAAAATCAGCCTTCATTTTTAATTTTACACGTTTTGTTGAATGGCCTGCTAGCGCCTTTAAATCCGATGATGCTCCCTTCGTTATTGGTATTATTGGGCCAGATCCTTTTGGACCCTATATCGACGAACTGGTAAACGGAGAAAAAAAAGGGAACCATCCGATTGTAATAAAACGGGTTGCTGATATAAAAGAAGAATTGGATTGCCATATATTATTTGTTAATATCCAGAACCCTGAAAAGTTAAAAGCATATCTTGCGGCGGTGAACCAAAATAGTGTATTAACCATTAGTGATGCGCCTGGCTTTGTTAAATGGGGCGGCATCATCTCGTTCTACAAAGAAGATAGTAAAATCAGGTTACAGATAAATGCAGGTTCTGCGAAAGCCGCAAAATTAGATTTAAGCTCAAAATTACTGAGTCTCGCAAAAATATATAATTACGGAGGCTGAAAATTAGTATGAAATTTAAAGACAGACCAATACAGGGTAAGCTGATGAGCATAATAACGTTAATCTCTACAGTTGTTTTGCTGCTGATGGCTACTGCCTTTACTACCTTTCAATACTATAGTTTTCGGGAGTCGGAGAAAAATAAATTATCAAGTTTGGCGCTTGTTATTGCATCCAACAGTTCGGCTGCTCTTGCTTTTGACAGTAAGGAAGATGCCAATGAAATTCTGGATGCACTCAAAGCTGATAAACACATTGTGGTTGCTTGCTTATACAATAACCAGGGAGAGGTTTTTGCCGTTTACCCGGCAACACTAAATAAAGAAGAACTGCCTCAGAAGCCTCCAAAAAGTGGAATGGATTTTAAGCAGGCATTTCTTGAAGGTTACCAGCCGGTGGTACAGAAGAATCTTCACCTGGGAACATTATACATTAAATCTGACCTGGAAAACATTTATGTTCAGATGAAGAGCAACACTATTATTGCCTTTTTCCTTATTGCAGTAGCTTTGCTTATTACCTATATTTTGTCAAAAGTTCTTCAAAAAACGATCTCTCACCCTATTATAGCGCTTGAGAGAACGGCTAAAATAATTTCAGAAGGAAAAGATTATTCAGTTAGGGCTGATAAGAACGGAAATGATGAATTAGGATCACTTACCGACGCATTTAACCAGATGCTTTCTCAAATAGAGATTCAAAATTCAGAAATAAAAAAGGCAAATGAAGAGAGTACCAAGCTTGCAGCTATTGTCGCCTCATCTGCCGATGCCATATTAAGTTGCTCGCTTGATTTAATTATTACCAGCTGCAACGCATCAACCGAACGGATAGTTGAATTTTCTTGTGAAGAGCTGATTGGCCGGCCCGCTTCTCTGCTAATCCATCCCGATCATCAGAACAGAATAGTTGAAATTATATCGCAGTTAAAAAGCGGAAACAACATAGATTCTTTCGAGACTCAGTTTGTAACCAAAACAGGAAAGGTGCTTGATGTCTCACTTACTATTTCACCTGTAAATAGCAGCGAAAATGACCTGACCGGATTGTCTCTTACAGCCCGCGACATTACTTTGCAGAAGGAAAGTGAACGCAAAATAGTTGAAAATGAAGAGCAATTGCGATTAGCTGTAGAAGCTGCAGAATTAGCTACGTATGACTGGGATCTGAAAAAGGAAACTTTACATGGTGACAAAAGGTTTAGCGAATTAGTAGGCTTGCAACAGGATGATTATAATAGCGATAAGGGGATTTTTTTTAAAAGCATCCATGAGGAGGATAGGGAAAGGGTAAACCAGCTTGTTAAGTCGGCATTGAACAAAAGTTTTAGTGGCGGCACTTTTGATGTAGAATACCGGATAGTAAAAGAGAATAAAAAATTGAAATGGGTTAGAGCAAAGGGAAAAGTTTTTTTTGATCAGGATGAAAAACCAGTTCGCTTTATTGGCACCGTATTGGATATTACCAATAAAAAACAGGAAGAAATAAGGAAGAATGACTTTATAGCCATCATCAGCCATGAATTAAAAACTCCGCTTACTACTATCCGGTCTTATGTTCAGTTACTGCTTTCTAAAGCGAAGAAAGAAGGAGATGCGTTTACCATAAACTCGCTTACACGAACAGAAAGTCAGGCAAAAAAGATGACTTCGATGATAAAGGACTTTTTGAGCCTGGCAAGAATTGAAGAAGGAAAGCTGCAACTATCAATGGAAGCTGTGGATCTGGCTCCGCTGCTTGAGGAAATTTATCATGAAGCTTATTTGCTTAACTCGCAGCACGTAATAGAGCTAAAAGACTGTGTAGATTTAAAAGTTTGGGCAGACCGGGATAAACTCGGCCAGGTTCTGATCAATCTGATCAGTAATGCCATTAAATATTCTCCTCATGGCAGTACAATTACTATCGGGTGCGAAAAGCAGGGTGATGAGAAAGTTAAGATTTATGTAAAGGACGAAGGTATCGGAATCAGCCAGCAAGATCAGGAAAAGTTATTTAACCGCTTTTACAGGGTAGATAACGAACGGGTAAAAACAGTTTCGGGCTTTGGAATCGGCTTGTATATTGTTTCTGAAATCCTGCTTTATCATAATAGCAAAATTATGGTTGAAAGCATGGAGGGAAAAGGTTCTACTTTTTATTTTAGTTTAAATACGCATGCTTAACTCTTTTATTGCCTGATTATAAGCGCCAGCTTATTTTTCCGTAAACACCTCTTTGTACCTCAAATTGATCTGTCTCTGCATGCCTTTTATCCAAAAGATTTTGTCCGTTTAAGGAAATCTCCAGCTGTTTCTTAAATTGCCAGGCAATACGGCTGTCTAGTGTAAAATAATCAGGAACACGTTTGGCATATAAGCTGGCAGGCAAACTGCTGATATATCTTACAGTTAAATCAAGCTGGAGATTCCTTGAAATATCCAGCATGGAGTGAAGCTGTGCCTGATGTACCGCATCTCTTCCTAAATTTATCAGGTTGGCAGGGTCAGTTACGTTGGTAGGTTTGTTTCTGAGCTTTTTATAAAAATAAGTATAACCACCGCTTAGCCTCCAGTTATTGAAAGGTATAAAATTACCTGAGAACTCCGTTCCGTATGAATGTCCTTCAGCTCCGTTTTGTATTTGATAAGTAAGTGTTCCAGGCAAAGCTTCCACGCTGTAAAGATCATAATACTGATTATAGAAAGTAGCTAATGATAAAGAGATTTTTGAAGATGGCTGCACACGATAGCCAGCCTCGTAAGCAAGTACTTTTTCTGATTGAAAATTAGGGCCACCTGCTACACTGGGCGAAGTTGGAGGGACATCATAAACAGGTATGCGATAATCTACATCAATACGGCTTGGGGCACGTACTGCCCGCGATACTGCTGCCCATAAGAAATGATGCCTGAACGGCAAGAATGACAGCCTTGCAGTCGGTTGTACCTCGAAACCGGTAAATGTATTGTGCTGAAGTTTTGTTCCCACGGTTAGCTGCAGGCGTCCGGGTAATAAACTTATTTCATCCTGAATGAAACTGCTATATAAATTCATTTTCCGGCTTGCCGGTATAAAACCCACAAAATCGGTATAGTTTTTCGTGTCGTCATTCATATGCCGGTATCCCGCTCCCCAGATAATAGCGTGTGCTTTTCCTAAAGGGAAGCGATGCTGAAAATCTAAATCATAGGTATAGAGTTCATCGTTTATGTTACTTGTTATTTCCTTTCGCCAAGTGCGGTCGGCATAAGCCTGTATAATGAGATCAGATTTTTCAGAGAAAGTATGTTTCCAGGTTCCCATTGCATTCTGTCCGTCAATAGACGACTGCTTTGAATTGGAAGGATCGGCGCCTGAATAAAAATTACTCCGAATAGATAAGGTATTTTGCAGAGACGGATCCCAGTCTAAATTAAACCCCGTCTGCGAAAAACGCCACTTATCCGTATTGTTATTTCCATCGGGAAGGTACGTGTGGTTTCTGTCTGCATGCTGCGCATAAACGCGGTAAGACAATTCAGGATTGATTCTCCCGCCGTAACGTGCTTCTACGATATCTTTCAGCTCTGAACCTAACCCGGCAGACAAATAAAGCCCTTGTGTTTGTTTAGAGTTTTTGGTGATAATATTAATCACACCGTTAACTGCGTTTGCTCCCCAAAGTGTTCCGCCGGGGCCGCTGATAACTTCTATCCGGTCAACATCCTCCAGAAGTACCTGCTGCGCATCCCAGAAAACACCGGCAAACAGTGGGGAATACACAGTTCTCCCATCAATCATAACAAGAAGTTTATTTGAATATGTAGAATTAAACCCTCTTGCACTAATTATCCAATGACGGGAATTGACTTGAGTGACCTGTAAGTTGGAGGCCAGGCGCAGTGCTTCCGGCACGCTTGTAGCTGCCGAGCGGTGAATATCTTGTTGGGTGATTACCTGGATAGCAGAAGCCACTTCTGTAAGCTTTTCAGGTACTTTGGATACCGAAGTAACTTCAATATTCATTAACTCCTCAATAGACAGGTTCTTTAAATTCTGGGCAGCAATTAATGTATCTTGTGAGTATGTTTTACCGGGCAGAATAATGAAAACAACTAATAAGAAAGCAGCAAAAGAGAATTCCCTGAAAGGAAATTTGCACTGATTTTTAATAAATGGTGTCAATTTCAATTGGTTAAAAGCGTGTAAATATAGGCCCTTGTCACTAAATAGTAAAAAATCTTTAGTCTTTAGTGCTGTCGGGTGATGATAAGTACGTGAAAAAGCCAGTATTGGTTTAAAAGTTTGTTATTTATAAAGAACAGGAGAAGTTATTTTTTTAATTGCCAGAGGTTGCAATGGCTTAACTGGAAAGAATGAAAGCCTGATCAAGTAAATGCTATACCTGAAGTTGGATGTGTTGCAGAATCAGAAAGAAACTTTCATGTAGAGGATAGCCATCAGCCTGCCGGTACTTGTTAGGCTGATGGTTATGGTATTGAAATTTACTTTGTTCCCGCCCGGTAATTGCCCGGAGTAACGCCAAACGATCTCATCAATCTGTTCCAGGAGTTTATCTGTGCTACGGCAAGGCTGAGAAGAGCTATTTCCTGTTTGGAGAAATGTTGCAGAAGGTCTTCATGAATGTTATGGCTGAATTCTTCTTCCGGCATGTGTGTTAATTTTTCGGCAAAAGCCAATACAGCCTGTTCTTTTGGCGTATAATACGGCGTTTCTCTCCAGGCCGATACGGAAATCAGGCGTAAGGCAGTTTCTCCAGCCTGTATTCCTTCTTTGTAATGCATATCAAGGCAATAAGCACAGCTATTAATTTGAGAAACACGCATTCGCATCAGTTCCAGTAAGCGATGATCCAACCCGGAAGCGCCGATATAGTCCTCCACTTGTTTCATGGTTTGATATAAACCTGCTGGCAATTCGTTAAAAGAGATTTTTTCCATAATTATTTTTAATTTTTAGAAAGACAAACAATGCCCTGAATGCGTGACAGTTTTATGATTTTTATTAAATAACTTTCAGCTTTTCCGGATTCCTTATAAAATAGATCTGTTTTATATGTTCGCTTTCTAATGAAAAAATTTGGCAGTTAGTGAGTACATTGTCTTCATAATATAACAGGGCAGGCTGATGGTTGATGATACCCTGTACGATGTGACGGTTCCGGTAAAACTTTTGGTAAATACCCAGCAAATAAGCTGAAGCATGTTTCTTCCCATAAACCGGTTTTAATCCGGCAGAAACTTTTCCTCCTCCATCCGAATAAACTATAATCTCTTCCTTAAGCAACTCTTCCAGCCGGGCGGTATCTCCCCGTCGAATTACTTCGAGGTAGGTGTTAAGGTAATCTGCTGAACTGTTTCCTTTAGTAACAGCGCCATCTCCTTCTATGTTCTTTTTTGCACGCTTTAACAGTTGTCTTGAGTAATCGGGTTTAATTTCAAGTACTTCAGCAATTTCTGTATGTTCATAATCAAAAGCTTCTTTCAAAATAAAAACGGCCCGTTGCCTCGCATTCAGTTTTTCAAGTAGCACCATAAGCGAATATTCTAAAACTTCTTTCCCCTTAATTAAAGCATCTGCCGTTTCGGTAGCAACCGGTTCGGGGAGCCATTCGCCAGGATAGCCGGCCTGCAGCTTTTTATTCTTGTTCTTTTTGTTAATAGACAGATTTATTACAGTGCGGATAAGGTACGATCGTGTATCTCTTATTTTAGCATTATCCATAAACATGATCTTCAGAAAGGCATCCTGAACAATGTCTTTTGCATCGTCAACAGAGCCTAAAATAGCATAAGCATAGGCAGTAAGTAACGAACGGTTATCTTCAAATAAATCAAATTTTTGCAATTTGCCTTCGCTTTCAGGAAGTTTATTTTCTTCCGGAGTAAACATAAATCGTTGTAGTTATAAAGTTTAAAGAAGAATTGTTAATTATACTATTTTCCTTGTTTTCTGAATCTCAGACAGTAAAACTAACGTATAATGACCGAATCCGAAAGACATGATGACTAATTCAGAACCGTCAAATTCAGAAACTTTTATTTGCCCCGTGCTTAGTGGGACTGCCGGAAATCAGTTTGATGCTATTTCGCGATTGGCATCTTATATCTGCAATACACCCGAAGCGTTAATAACATTGCTTAATAACGAACGGAAAACAATAAAATACAAATCAGATTTGGGGGTAAGTGAAACGCCGCTCAATTTATCGTTTTGTCAGTACACACTGCAAAACGGCCTGTTGTTTGAAATTGAAGATAGCTGGAAAGATGAAAGGGTATCATCTTTTCCTATAACCAAAGGGGATAAAGCAATCCGGTATTATGCCGGAGTGCCACTTATAAATCCGCATGGTGAACGTGTAGGGGCACTGTGCGTAATAGATTACCAGCCCAACCGCTTAAATAAACAGCAAAAAGAAGCTTTACAGATACTGGCCTGTCAGGTAGTCTCCCATCTTGAAATGGAGCGGAAGAATGCAGAATTGCAGGACCTGCTAACCAAAGCGCAGAAATTTCATGGATTGTTTAACAATTCAAACGAAATTCACTGTATTACCGACAGTGAGGGGCATATTGAGTTTGTAAATGATTCTATTTACGAACTTTTAGGATTTACATCCGAAGAAATAATAGGTAAAAACATATGGGAATTTAGTGTCGCAGGAGAACGCGAACGGTTAATGCCGGCCATTTATGAGGCTATATCCAAAGGAGAAGACCGTTTTGCAATTGAAACAAGGATTTTAAAAAAAGACGGGACATTAAGATGGTTTGAGTGGGCTGATGTAATAAAAGAGGGTTACTGGCTTGTTAACGGGCGGGATATTACAGCAAGGAAAGAGGCTGAAATGCAGTTGCAAACGCTTTCTATGGCAATAGAAAAGTCTGCTGCCGGGATTCTTACCCGCAATGCAAATAATGAAATAAGCTGGATGAACACAGCCTGCGAGAAAATATTGGGCTACCAACTGGAAGAGCTGAAGGGTAAACAATTTGGGAATCTCCTGATAGGGGAAGAAACAGATAAAAAAGTACTTGCGTACGCTAACCAGGCAATAGCAGAGCGAAAATCGTACGAAGTAGAAATTAAATTATACAACAAAAGCAGAAATCCAGTTTGGCTTTTTATTTCTACGAACCCCTTGTTCAATTCTCAGGGTGAGTTAGAAAGCCAGATAAGTGTTGTATTCGATATCAGTGAGCGGAAAAGGGCCGAAGAACAATTAATAAAAACCCGCGAAGATGCCATACAGCTAAGTAAGGCGAAAGAAGGGTTTCTTTCAGTAATGAGTCATGAAATGCGTACTCCGTTAAACGCGGTAATTTGCGTTACGCGACTTCTGAAAGAAGAAAATCCACTGGAAAGGCAGAAAGAGCATTTGAACATTCTGGATTTTTCTGCGCAAAACCTGCTTACGCTTATTAACGACGTACTTGACTTTACCAAAATTGAAACCGGTAATTTGCAGCTTGAAGCTGTTCCGGTAAATATTTCTGATCTGGTATCTAAAACAATCGAATCGCTTAAGTTTAGAACGGGTGAAAAAGATTTACGACTAAGTTATCATATAGATCCTAAAATTCCATCTTATATAACCGGCGATAGCATCCGTTTGTACCAGATCTTTATGAACCTTCTGGGTAACGCTGTTAAATTTACCAATGAAGGTGAGGTTTTACTGAGCCTGCAGTTAGTTAAGGAGGAGCGGGATAGAGTTTCTATCCTTTTTAAGGTATCCGATACAGGAATTGGCATTGCTGCAAACAAACTTCAACTCATTTTTGATGCTTACACCCAAGCTGATTCCGATACATCCAGAAAATATGGAGGAACGGGATTGGGTTTGGCGATCACCAAGAAACTAATTGAGCTATACCATTCACAAATTAATGTAGAGAGCGAACTGGGCAAAGGGACCACCTTCTCTTTCACTATCTCTTTTAAAAAGGTGGGCGAAGCAGAAAGTGTACTAAACCCTGTGGAAGAGCTGGAAGAAGATCTGGATGCGTACGTACTGGTGGTAGACGATAACAGTATTAACCGTTTGCTTGCAGGTAAAGTATTGAAGAAGTGGAATGTGCAGGCAGATTTCGCAGAAAACGGGCGGGAGGCCATAGAGAAGATCAGGGAAAACCGTTATGATATTGTTCTAATGGATATTCATATGCCGGAAATGGATGGAGACGAGGCAGTAAAAATTATCAGGGAACTGCCGGAAGAGAGATTTAAAGAGCTGCCTGTTATTGCGTTAACAGGCAGTGCAATAAAAGAAGATCAGGATAAGTTTTTGAAAATGGGTATGAATGATTTTGTACTTAAACCTTTCGATACAAAAATATTGTACAAAAAGCTGAAATATTTTACAAGGATGAAACCTGAACTAAATGTTTAGTAAATTAATTGACATTTTTAAAGAACAGGATTAATTTTATGTAGCCAGGCAGAAATGAGTAATAAACCTTTAAAGATCGTACTTCTGTATCTTTCCATAAGTGTGGCATGGATTGTACTGAGCGATCGTTTAGTCAATTTGATCTCATCCTTTACTGCTATTCAGCTGTCTGTACTTCAAACAAGTAAAGGAGTCTTTTTTGTATTAATTACAGGTTTGTTACTTTATTTTAACATAAAAAAGCATCAGAAATCGCTTCTAAATTCAGAAAAACAATATAAGAGCCTTTTTTATGCTAATCCAAATCCTATCTGGATCTACGATGTAGAAACGCTGCGCTTCCTGGCTGTTAACGATGCGGCCATTCGTAAGTATGGTTACTCAAGGCAGGAATTTCATCAACTTACCATACAGGATATCCGGCCGCAGGAAGATCATGAAAAAGTACAGAAATCAGCAAAGAATTTACCAGATGAGTTTCATGCCTCCGGCTATTGGCAGCACATAAAGAAAAACGGTAAGCTGTTCACAGTGTCTGTTAAATCGCATAAAATTAAGTTTAACGACCGTGATTGCGCCATGGTTATGGCTCTCGACGTAACGGCACGGCTAAATCAGGAAGAAAAACTAAAAAGTCTATACACCATTGAGAAAGAGTTACGGGAAGAGCTGGAGAAAAACATTGGATTGATACAACAGTCGCTGGAAGATAAACAACGGCTCGCAGAGGTTGTAGACCGTGTACATAACATGGTAGTTATAACAGACAAATGCGGAGTTATAACTTGGGTGAACCAGGCTTTTATAAACTTTACAGGATATGCACTGGAAGAAGTTAAAGGAAAAAGTAGTCATTTTCTTCATGGTACTAACACAGATCCAGCCACTCAGGTACAGATAATGGAGTCTCTTCAGAAAAATGAGTTCCGGAGTTTTGAAATAGTGAACTATACCAAAAATGGCGAAGAATATTGGGTGGAGCTTACTATTTCGGCAATACATAACCAGGAAAATGAGGTAGAGCGGTATATCTCCGTTCAGAATATCATTACCGAACGGAAAGAAAGGGAAGAAATGATAAAAGCGCAGAACCAGGCACTGCGTAAAATGGCCTGGACGAATTCGCATGCTTTAAGAAAACCGGTTGCATCTATACTCAGCCTCGTAGGTTTATGTAAGGATTCGCAACATATAGAAGAGATTAAAGAAATGCATTCGCTGATAGAGGTTTGTACTGCTGACCTAGACGAAGTGATAAAAGAGATCAGCAGGGAAATTAACAGATGTGAAGCGAAAGATCATTATTCCTGATACATACAGCATTTGAAGCAGTTATAATTTCCTATTTTCTTCGAGTTAAAACCAACAGGGTAAAAAAGTCGTAGTATCTTTGTTACGAAGTGTTTTATTGTTAATCTTTACAGGATTTATATTTCCTGCTTTGCCCAATGGAATCTAAGCCTCTTAATAAAAATTCCGCCGAACCTGATTTTGATATTTTATTTTACAGGTGTCCGCAGCCCATGTGGATTTATGAAATTGGAACAATCAGGTTTCTGGAAGTAAACGATGCTGCAATAGAAAAGTACAAGTTCTCTAAGGATGAATTTCTTAATATGACCTTAAAGGACATCCGGCCTCCTGAAGATCTGGAACAATTGGGACGTTGGCTTCATAATCTTCCCGATCAGGAAACAAATAAGATAGAATCAGCTCATGTTTTAAAAACCGGAGAGGTTATATATGTTGAAATTGTTTCCTATCCAATCAATTTCAAGGGTTTAAAATCTCGTTTGGTTCATGCACATGATATTACCGATAAGGTAAACCAGCATAAATTGATTAAAACAATTACAGACAATACAACGGCCGCATTGTTTATGATAAACACATCGGGTGTTTGTACATTCATGAATCCTGTTGGCCAGCGAATGTTTGGATATAGTTTTGAAGAGATCAGTTTGCAGCCCTTACATTACCTTATTCATCATCATCATGCAGATGGTTCTCCATATCTTATAGACGATTGCCCGGTACTACATGCATTAGTAGCTAATGAGCCTATAGGTACATACGAAGATGTATTTTTTCGGAAAGACGGAACAGCTTTTCCTGCTTTATGTACAGCAAGCCCTATTTACGAAAATGGTAAGCCAATTTCTACGGTAGTGGAAATACGGGATATCACCATGCAGAAACAACTGGAGGCTGCTCAGGTAGAAGCAGCAAAAGCAATGCAGGAATCTCTTGAAAAGCGAGAGGAGTTTATGAGTATTGCCAGCCATGAACTAAAAACGCCAATAACCAGCATGAAGGGATATTTGCAATTGATGGAAAAGCTGGCTGAAAAGGAGAGCAATCCCTTATTTAAAAATTTCATTCCAAAAGCCAATCGCCAGGTTGATAAATTAACGGGCCTGGTAAGCGAACTGCTTGATATTTCTAAAATAGATTCGGGCAAAATGATTTATAATTTTAATGAATTTAAAGTTTCCGATCTGCTTGAAGACTGTATCACCTTTGCCCGGAATACAAGTGCTGCACACCAGGTTTCTGTATCAGGAGATCCTGTTACCACGATACATGGTGATAAGAACCGACTGGAACAGGTAGTTTGTAATCTGCTTTCCAATGCTATAAAATATTCTCCCGACGCACCTGATATAAGCATCCGGTATGCTGCTGATACTACGCTATTCTCTTTAGAAATTACCGATTCCGGCCCTGGCATTCCCGATGAAAAGCTGTCTTTAATTTTCGAGAGGTTCTATCGTGGCGAAGAAAACTCGTTCAGGTCCTCCGGCCTTGGCCTGGGCTTATTTATATCAGCCGAGATTATTAAACGGCACGGAGGAAACATCGGAGCCAGAAGCCAAGTTGGAAAAGGTTCTACTTTTTGGTTCAATATCCCGGTAAGGCAACGAGGAGATTAATGTGGTAGTAGTTTTGTTCTTAAACGAAAAAGCGATTAGTTTAAGGGGTATTGCTTTTAAAAATTAGTGGTACGGAGACTTAACCGTACCACTAAAACGTCATTTTACTTTGTTTGCGGCATCTCAAAAATGCTTTCGTCCACTTCCGGGTTTACTTCTATTTTTGTTACTTTAATTGCCATTGGCCCTGCGCCGGGTATTTCCTGCTTAACGGTATATGGAAAAGAATAGCCTTCCGGCGTTTTCTTGTAATCGGAAAATAACGAAACGATATCAAGCTGCTGCCCGTTAATGGTTCTTTTTGCACCTATTTTTACTGTGTTTCCTGTTTCTGCGTCTACATAATAGTTAATGGTAATTCCGTCTTTAGAGGTGATTTTCAATTTATAAGCCGGTTTGCCTGCTACAGTGTCTTTACCTGTAAGTTCAATTTTATTGCCTTTTTGAGCGTAATCAACAACAGGGCCCTGTATGTCATTAAAAAGCGCATTTTCTTTTACTTCATTCAACGGAATTTGCTGCGGATTTGTCTGTCCCATGAAAGGCATCAGCTTCCAGCCTTCTTTTTGAGTAATTACTTCTGTTCCTGTTGATCCCTGAACGGTAAAGTCTGTTCGCCTGCCAACCTCGTTAACCTGTACAATGTTTGCGGGGAATTCCATTCCCTGTACAGAAATCGTTGCTTCCATCTTCAGGCTTTTTAAGGCTTTCAGTTTTTCTTTACCGCCAAGTGCCGCAATATTTTTTCCGACAATCTGATCAACTGTCTGTGCAAAGGAACTTGTAACTGTTATAACAGTAAAGACTGCTATTAAAATTAATTTTTTCATGGTTAATGGTTTTGATTTATTTATTGGTTTTATCATTTAGCTATTGGACTTTAATTTAACGGAAATGTTACTCAAGTGGTAAGAATAGCGAATAAAAATTTAGGGAGCTGTTTATTAAACAATTAGCTGTAATCTCCATCTAGCGCAAGCGTCCGCTTGTGCTGACTTCTAATTGTTCTAAATCACTATATTTAAAGGGTGAGCAGTAAGTATAAAATCAAAGATCAGACGAAACTATACTTCGTAAGCGTTTCCGTTGTAAATTGGCTGGATGTGTTCATTCGTAATGAATATAAAGAAATATTACTTGATAGCCTGAGATATTGTCAGACTACTAAAGGACTGGAGATTTATGCATGGTGCATCATGACCAGCCATGTTCATCTTATTATCGGAACCAGTGGAAATAAAATGGAAGACATACTAAGAGACTTTAAGAGTTTTACATCAGGTAGTTTAAAAAATGCGATAAGAGAACATCCAACAGAAAGCAGAAAGGAATGGCTAATTTGGATGATGGAACGAGCAGGGAAGAAAAACAGTAATAATACGGGCTATCAGTTTTGGCAGCAGGGTAACCATCCAATAGAATTGTGGGATAATTATATGGTGGAACAGAAACTGGAATATCTGCATGCCAATCCTGTTGTTGCTGGCTTTGTAGATGTACCGGAAGCTTATCTTTATAGCAGTGCCAGAGATTATTCAGGAGGCAAAGGTCTGTTAGAAATTAAGCATATACAGTAGCACAAGCGGACGCTTGCGCTAGAAGGGAAGATGATAAAGAAGTAAAGTGGAGTTCTAAATATGATGGCAATGAATAATAATACTAGATATAGCATTTTTATGTCTTTCTGTATAGTAGCTATAGCTTATTTGTTACTATACTATTGGTTTAAGCCTTTTTACGCATTAACTGTAGGAATACCAATTATTATACTTATTAAGGATATGGTTCTTTTCCATGTTTGGACATTAAAGTATCAAAGTATTCTTGGTACATTAAATTCTGCATTGATCGGCTATTCTCTTTATTTGCTACTTATATACTTATTAAATGAGAATGTAAGAGTCTATAATGAGGTTCAGAATATTGGTATGGTATTAATATCCTTAAGCTTTTTTTGGCCGTTTATATTTGTGTTCACAGTAATTCTTAATATACATTATAGGTTTAAGAGGAAACGGACATCATAAATTATTTTCTTGTTTAAATTCCTTTATCATATTCTTTAAAGCTTGCGTAGTGCAGAAGTCCTGATAAGGAGAGGAAAATATAGCATAGAAAAAATCTAGAATAACATTGTTGGCTTTTGAATAAGTATGAATAGTAAAAGCTAATTCATTTGTTAATTGAGAAATAGAGAAAGTAGATATGCCTTTTTCTATGTGCCCTTTTAATGTTTCATATGAAAATCCCACAATGTTATTTTCTTTAAAAGTATTATTAATCCTAACTCCTGTAATTACTTTAGATGATAAGCCTTTAAGTGGGGGGAAGTAAATTTGTTGAATAATAGTGTCACCCTTTTGCATTTGTCGCTTTGATAGTGACCATTCTGCAGTGTAAACCAAAATATTGCTTGGAAATATATTGTAGGTAAAAAGGAAGTCGAACGAAAGCTCACTAAAATCCTTATTACAGGGAATTGAATAAGTAGTATTCTTTTCTTTCAAGTCAGACTTTACATAGGGAATTGGCTGCAGATTCTTAAACTTAGGTAAATAATGGGTCAGACGCTTCCGTTGATCTTGAAAAGATAGAATCATAAATGCTTTCTATAATTGAATATCCTCTACACTAAACTTACCGCCCCAAAGATCTTTTCTAAGAGCAACAGCAGCTTTGTAAAAAGTGTCTTTATCCCCCATCTAGCGCAAGCGTCCGCTTGTGCTGACTCAAACTGGCTTAAGTTTGTGCGTGTTTTTGCTTGGCTAACTTAAGGCTTTTTATAGTAAAAAGAAAGTTTGAAGATCCCATCTATCCCTTAACTAGCTTAAGTTCGTGTGTTGCTTGCTTCAGCTAACTTAAGCCTTTTTATAGTAAAAAGAAAGTTTGTAATTTCCATCTAGCCCCATCTAGCGCAAGCGGTCCGTGGTTGTTGCACAACTTCCATTTTATTCTGTGTGATTTTCCTATTAATAGGTTTTGGGAAGCTGAAGTATAATTCTAGGTAAACAACCGACTCGATAGATGAAAAAATAAGCCTGGAACTCCTTGGTTGCGCTATTTATACCTGTTTTTAGCTTGTTTATCTGATGTTTTAGTAATTTTTTTAGGTTGTAAGCTATTCCAGCAAGTATCACACACTTGTTGGCCAATGCAATTCCCTTGGTATATAGCTTTTTCATCCCGGTGTATTCTACCAAGGTACCGATGACAGGTTCCACAGTGCTCTTCCGTATGGTCATCATTCTCCTTCCGTTTACACTATTGATTCGCTGGTGCATGTGATCGAATAAGGGTTTGGCCAGTGCATTAGTTATCATCTTTTGTTGCGCTTTACCAAGACAAGCTGTTTTCAGCGGACAGTTTCTACAGTCGGCACGTTTGCTTAAGTATACCTTTGTGATTCCATGATGATTTCTGTACCCATTAAGCGTGAGCGGTTTCCCTTGTAAGCAGTAATAAGTGTCATTTTCTTTATCGTAAGTAAACCCATCTAGCGCAAGCGTCCCGCTTGTGCTGACTCAAACTGGGTTAAGTTTATGCGTTTTTTTGCTGGGCTAACTTAAGGCATTTTATAGTAAAAAGAAAGTTTGTAAATTGCTGTAAATAAAATAGGATTAATCTAAAATCTGTAAACTTTTTTCAGGACGATACATTGTGTAATGGGTCTTAGACTCTATCATAAGAATAAGCCTTTTTCTTGTGTGCTATGCACATTTATAAATAAATTAAAATAATATATCAGTTTATCAAACCAAAAAGATTGAGTAGGGAATATAATTCACCCTAAAATTGCGAAATAACAAGATCCGGGTCTTGCCCGGATCTCATTTACGTCTACACTACATTATAATTTGATAACCTTTGCTTCAAAAGTTCCTTCCGTAATTACTCTGACGTCCTCGCCAAGTGCCCGCTTAGCAGTAAATTCAAAAGTGCCTTTTACCATTTCATCTGTTAAGGATGTGATTTTAACAGTTCCTGTTTCGCCTAAAAAGCCTTGGTCTGGATCGGTTCCTTCCATATATGCAACCAGAGCAGCATCCGTTGCAACATCAAATTCGCCTGTTTTTACCTCGTTTAGCATGATTGAAATGCCTTCAGAACTACTAAATCTACCAATTATTTGTATGGTGTTTTCACTCTGATAAATAGTGGCAGCAGCAGGGGCGTTGCTAGCTTTTAATGTGCCGTCAATTTTGACAGACATGCCTGCTTCTGCTTTGGAAGTTTCTTTGTCTTTTTTACAGGAGCTAAATACAAAAAGGCAAAGAGTAAACATTAAGAACGCTAATTTAATTTTTCTCATTTTTATTATTTTTAATTTGTTCTTTATACGGGTATTGTGTTAATAGAGTTTATTGTTTTAGAAAGAAACTCCGCTCCATTTTTCGTATTATTATAGCCGCTTATCATCCTGTTTTAAATGTGCTCAAGCAAAACAGCAGGTAAATCTCAATTAATAAGAAACGTTCAAAAAATTACAAGCATGCTAAACACAAAAAATCTAATGCTGCCGGTATTTCTGGCATTCAATTCCCTTATTGTTCAGGCGCAAACTGTTCAGAAGGAGATACCGCAGGCCGACTGGATGGTTGCCGAAGGCTCGGGCAATACTAACTGGAGAGGATATAACGGCTTATCATCTTCGGAGTTAGGTGATAAATCCCAAACTCCCAAACCGGTGTTACTGCAAAACGGAGCCATGGCGGCAATTGCAGGAACAAAAAACGGAGCGGGAGTTATTGCCATAGACGAAAAAATGAACATCCGCTGGCAATGCAGTATTTTCGGTTATCCCTTAACCTTAGGAAAATTGCATGGAAATTTACTGGCCATTTCAGCGAGCGATGTGGCAAAACTGACCGGAATCTATTCCAATACCTTAACGGCCAGTCTCATTGATCCCGAAACGGGGAAAGTGATTCTTCAGAAAACAATTTATTCCGGAAGCGAAGATATTACCGAACAGCCCTTATTCTTTTTCTCAGCTGATGGTTCCTTTTTTAAAATGGCGATACGGGTAAGCCATATGAAACGAAAGGCCAACCTGAACCTGATGGACAAACTGATGCAGCAGTTTGGCGAAACGGAAAGCTTCAGCCTGTTTGAGCTGGATGAGAAGCTGGAAAAGAAAAATAGTATAAACCTGGATTTGGAGCCGGGAGGTTTTGGCGGAGCTCTGTGTAACAGCAAAGGAGAAGTATTTATAAAAACAATTCCCTCGCAAAATACTATCCAGGTTGCCAGGTATGTTCCCGGCAGTCCTAAAGCCGCAAAAACACTGGTGCAGACTATTGATGCACGAAAGAAAAATTTTAACAGCAAGTTCCTGGTAAGTAACAGCAATCCCTCAGTAGTGTACCTTGCTACGCTTTTCGAAGATGCGAATAAAGAAACCGCTTTTTCTGTATGCCGCTTAAATTTTACCGACGGAACACAGAAGGAACAGAAAGAAGTTTTCACAAAATCTTCGTTGAGAGATCTGGAGAAGAATTACACCGAGATAAATAAGAAAATGGACAAGCCGGATTTACAGCTTCCCGACCAGTTGAAATTGCTTGAACTGGAAGAATTGGGAGATAGGGTAGTAGTTACCATGACGCCTGCTTCCCTGGTTGCCACGCAGAATCAGGAATATCGTGAAATGGGAAGCTTACTTCTAAGCAGTTACGACACGGATCTTAACCATAAAACGCAAACTATTATCCCACGCTTTCATACCGCTCCTTTGGCTCAGGGAATTTCCTTTCACCGGGAAGGCAACATGTTAAAGTTCATTACCAACGGACAAGGCGGTTTGTCTAACAAGGCAATATACGGGCAGCTGGATCTGCAGTCGGGTAAGGTGCTCAAATTGCAGCACATAGAGAAAGATAAGATTGAAAAGGCCAATCCCGCCGATCCGAACTCGGTGTTCTGGTTTCCATCCGGTTTTGTAATCAGTTATTTGAATATGAAGAGAATGGGGACAAAAATTGTGGCAGACCTGCAGCTGGTTTCCTATTAAAAACATTAAAACGGGCAGTTCTTATCTCAAAATAGTAAGGCTGCCCGTAAGTAACTTACAGCCTTTTTTAAAGTCGATGATGTAATAATAGGTTCCTGCAGCAAGATCTTCGCCGTTTCTCTTCCCCTCAAAAGGAGTGTGGTATCCGATTGATTGAAATACGAGGCCGCCGTACCGGTCATAAATACGGATATGAATGTCGGGATAATTTTCAAGATGAGTGATTAGCCAGGTGTCGTTTCTGCCATCGGCATTTGGAGTAAAGGTATTGGGGATTTTGATGTCTGAAGAAACTTCCACTTTAACCGTAGTACGCTCACTTTCGCAGGTTCCCTCAGCATAGCTTATATAAAAATCCTTACTTGTTTCTGCCTTTACAATAAAGATCCCCTTGTCATTTTCCTCTATGAAGTTGCCATTGTTAAGGGCATCAAAAAGCCGGTATTTTCCGGCAACGGGATTGTTCACAATAATCACCGCTTCACCTGGAGCGCAAATTTGAGTGTTATTTACAGCAGGAGCCGTTAAAGGAACTTCGATATTGGAAAGAGCGAATGTTTTAAATATGGGACAACTACCTGCAGCATCGGTAACGGTTAACGTATAATTTCCGGAAGCAAGATTGCCCAGGTCCGCAGAGCTGGCAGATGTTTTAACAGTTGTTCCCTGTTCATTTGTCCAGGTATAGGTAAAGGGGCTTTTTCCTCCGGAAACTTTCAGGCCGGTAACAGAACCAGTCTGGTGGCCGCATTCATCGTTTTGCAGTTTCAGGTTATTCTCGTTAAAAGCCAGTGGAGGGAATATTTCAAAAGTTTGGCTTAGGAGTTCACAGTATGGATTAGAGGCTTTTAAATGATATTTCCCCGGACTTGCATTTATCAGATCGGCGGTAGGAGTAAGCTGGACATGGCCGTTTTCGTTGATCCATTCAAATTTGCTTGCTCCCGTAACTGCCATTCCTGTAATGGCTCCGTGATTGCCATTACAATCCAGTGGTTTAACTTTTACATCAGAGGCATCGATTAAAATACTTCCTCGATCGTTAATTTCTATTGGTGCGGAAAGGATCGCCGGACACGAACTCTGATCTTTTACTTCTAAAGTATATTTTCCGGCTTTTGCATTTAAAAGGTCTTTGCTTGTAGCTCCGCTGATAATGGTTCCCTGCTCATTTCGCCAGCGGAAGCTTAAGTTGCCGGTTCCGGAAACAAGGATATTGCTGATGGAACCGTTAGCTTGTCCGCAGGTGCTATTTACTACTTTAACAGCGGAAAGGTCAACAGCTGTGCCTGACTGGTTTTGAAAAATAACGGGTCCGTATGTTTTAGTGCAATTATCCGAACTTACATATAAAGTATACGTGCCCGGTGCGACATTTTTTAACTCTAACTCAGTTCCGACGATAGCGCCGTTTTCATTTTTCCAGGTAAAGGAAGGGTTGGGAGGAAAATTTGCGATGGCTAAATTTTTTACAGCGCCGTTATTCAGGTAGCAGGAAGGTTGTTCAATGACTACTGCCTGGCTTAAAATTGCAGGAGGAGGTATGATCTCGAATTCCGGACTTACTAACTGGCAATATGGATTAGAAGCTTTTAAATGATATTTACCAGGAGTTGCATTCGTAAGATCGGCGGTAGGAGTAAGCTGGACATGGCCGTTTTCGTTGATCCATTCAAATTTGCTTGCTCCTGTAACGGCTATTCCTGTAATTGCTCCCTGATTGCCATTACAACCCGAAGGTTTTACTTTTACATTGGTTGTGCTGATCGTAATACTTCCCAGATCAGTAATTTCAACAGGCGCAGAAAGTACAGCCGGACACGGACTCTGATCTTTCACTTCTAAACTATACTTTCCGGCTTTTACATTTAAAAGGTCTTTGGTCGTAGCACCACTGATAACTGTTCCCTGCTCATTTTTCCAGCGGAAAGTTAAAGTGCCGGTTCCACTAACCGAGATGTTGGAAACAGACCCATTCGCATTGCCGCAAGTAGCAGCCTGTATTTTAACAGTGGAAAGGTCAATAACCGGAGCGGGAATGTTTTGCAGGATAACAGAGCCATACGTTTTAGTACATCCTTTTGAGGTTGCAGATAGAGTATACTTTCCCGGACCTAAATTGTTTATATCGAGCGCGGTGCCAACCGTAGTCCCGGTCTGGTTTTTCCATTTATAGGTAGCCACTGACTGAAAATTAACCAGGGTGAGACCATGTATAAAGCCATTATTGGCAGAGCACGAAGGTTGTTTTACGTTGAGAGATTGAGCCGAGATAGAAGGATTTACATTCTGCAAAATAAAATCAGGTGAACGGATGCGGCAGCTTCCATTATAACATTTGGCATAGTAAGTACCCGGGCCCACGTTCTTAAGCTCTGCGCCTTCGCTTAGTTTTACATCACTGGAATTGTACCACTCCACCAGGAGCACGTTTCTCAGTTCATCCAGTTTGATGCTGCCATTGTTCAGGCCGCAGGTAGGATGGCTGATGGTATGATTTAAAGGATCAGGATCAACACGGGGCTGAGTGAATTCGGAGGAGTTTGCCAGTAAGGTAGCATTGGCCACAAACTTTTTAGTGGCAAAACTTCCGGTGATCTTCCATTTTCCCGTTGCATCTGCGATTATCTGCTGATAAAACTGAACGGGATTACAGATCTCGCATCCGGTATTATCTTCATAAATAGTAATAACCGCGTTAGGACTTGCAATACCTGAAAACTCGGTAGCAGAATGTACCAGGACCTGGATATCTGGAATAGAGGTGCCGTTAATTATTTTATAAGCCTGAATACTACAAGTAATGTTGTTTTTAAGAATCTGGATATTTTCGGAGTTCTCATTGAATATTCCGGTTTCGGTGGACCCCTGTGAAATGAGAACTTGATTCATTTCATCCGGTAAATTTCCGCCGATAACACCGTTTTTGGAATTTCGTATCCAAATAAAGTTTCCGTTATTATAAGATGCATTATTTTTATTGCCGGTAATTTTAAAATTATTGGAATATTCTACAAATAAAAATGAAGCAGTATTATTAGTAATAATATTGTTATTTCCAGAAGTATAAATGATGTTTTCAACAGAATTGCCTTGAATCAAATTATTATCTCCCCGCAGTTCTACAAAACGAGAGATTAAATTCTTCTCAGATGGATTATCACCGCCAATAATGGAATTAGACAGATTTAAGACAATAGCTTCGTTTTCATTACTTTCTTCCCCATTCAGTAGATAACCCAGGTAATTCGAATTGATCTTTACATTGGTGCTTGGCGTAACAATACCCTCTTGTTGGGAAAGACAGCTATTGCCATTATTGCCAAAAACATTTCCCTGATTTTCTTTTCCGATAGTTATTCGATCACATTCATTTATAAGTATTGCTGCCAGATAAGTTAGTTTTCCTGTAGGATCGAAAGGAACAGGGTTTCGAAGGTTATTGAAATTAAAGCCTGTAAAATAGAGACCCAATATTTCTACCTCTTTAGCTTGAATTAATCTAAAAGCTGCCCAATAATCACGTTGTTCTGAAAGGACATAACCAGGATCAGCTGTAATAACGATTTTTGCATCAGTTATTCCCAACTTAAAGCCCGGCTGGCTTGTTCCATCAATTATCAGGTTAGATGAAACCAGGGGTAATTCGGTAAGCAAAGTAATTGTTCTGCTGGCCTCGGTTGTTCCGGGGAGATTGAAATTAATAAAATCTTTTTCGGATGATCCGTTTGCTGCAGCTTTGGTTAAGGCATCTCTTAAAGTTCCCGGACCTGCATCCGCATTGCTGCTTACAATAAAGGTTGCTGCAGATAATGAAAGTGCTGAAAATACAAGAATGAGTAATAAGAGGGCTTTACAATAAGGGTTCATGGAGAATTAGGGGTACATTCCTGTATAATTGAGATGTAAAAGATTACAAAGAAAGATACTTTTACGAAAGTTTGGGCAGGAAGTTTTAATTCCAGGAATGTTTTTATTGCCGCTTCTGTATTTATCCCGATTGATACTTCAAATCTTAACCCGCCCCATAAAAGGATCGCTTATTCCCGGCCGCCCTGTTTCAACATGGCCTGCATAGCGTTTTTCAAATACAGAAAAGCCCTTTACCTTCACACTCAAATCGTACCAGCCAGAACTTCTTTTCAGGTTAATTACCTTGTTCGTAATCTTTCCGGCGGGAATAAGGACGGTAATGTCATCAGAGTGATAGGCATTGTCCGTTATCTCAACCTGGTAAGCCTGATTTTTACTGCGGTTGTTAAACTGTAAAATCAGGTTGGAAGTAATCTTGTCTTTACTGGCAGTTTCCTGTTCGTATCGGGCAAGCAGCAATAGTTCGGGGTCGTTGCTGTTGCCCGAGAACTCCCTGAAGAATCCATTTGCGCCATAAACCTGTAAATGATATTTGCCATCCTCAAAAGCTTCCAATGGCCATTGATAGGGAACTGTATCGCCCGCTTTAACTGCAAAGGCCCAGTTGTGCATGGTGTTTGTTAACCGCCCTTCTTCTGTTTGCAGTGTGTAGTTTACAGGGGCATATACAATAAACGCAGCTCCTGCCGATTGCTTTCCAAACAGTTCATTTCCTGACATTAGATTCATTTGCAGATTTTTCTTCTCATTATCCAGTTTTGCATCCACGTACAACTCATATGGTATTGCACAGGCATTTCGAATGCCGGGTTCCTGTGAGGGGAATAATGCTGAAGATGCGGGGTTCAGATTGATTTGTTTTATTTCGTCATCCGTAAGGACTTTGAAGTTACCTGGTAGTGCTTTAAAACGTGCTTCGTAAATATCTTCTATTACTTCATTTCTTTTGAGGAAGTCCGGATAATGAATAGGTTCGTTATTGAAAGGCCTGAAAACGGAAGTGAGGTTTCCGCATACAGTACGTCTCCAAGGTGTAATATTAGCCTCATGTACTTGTTTTCCTGTTTTTTCTGTAATGAATTTTTCCAGAAACTGCAGGCAGGAGGTATGATCAAATACTTCCGAATTAACCCATCCGCCTCTGGACCACGGTGAGGCAATTACCAAAGGCACCCGGTAGCCAAGCCCTATCGGACTCTCTCTGTGATCTTCCGGTTCATTTTCCCTTGCTTTTTCCTGTTCCATACTTACCCATTCTGCACTGGTATCAATACCGGAAGATACGGCACCGGTATATGGCCTGGACGATAGTGGAGGAACAAACGGAGGAACGTGATCAAAGTAGCCGTCGTTTTCATCGTACGTAAGAATGAAGATTGTTTTTTTCCATACTTCAGGGTTTTTAGTAAGGATATCGAGTGCTTCGGAAACATACCATGCTCCATACCAGGGAGCGCCCGGATGATCGGAAAAATTTGCGGGAGCTACCAGCCAGGAAACAGTTGGAAGCTCGTTTTTGTCTGCATCGGCTCTAAACTGATGGAAAACATCACCTTTAGGAACTTTTACCATCCGTTTTTTTTCCTGATCTTCATATGTGATAGTGCTTAGCTGATGGTAGTGCGCATCGGTTGCATTGGTTGTAAAGGCTTTTTTGTGAATGCTTTTTTCAAAGTCGGATAAACTGTTAAATTTTTCCCGCGTAAATTTTTTCCTGGCTTCGGATACCTGTTGAAATTCATTTTTCCTTTTCTCCAGTTCATCCGATACTTTTTTGTTCTCCGGTTCCAGCTTAAGCTGCTCTTCTAATTTTTTGATCTGAGATGGTAATGCTTTAATCGATCTGTCCAGATAATCAAGATAAGCCGGGTGCAAGCGAACATTATATTGTTTAAAAAACTCAAGGCTGTTATCGGTAAAGTTTGCCAGCCATGCTTCTTCTTCATCTTCAAAACCTACGGGAAGGCTTAATTCATTCTGGTAAACTTTCCAGGAAATCCCTGCCTTTTCAAGCTGTTCAGGAAATGTGGTCCAGTTAATATCTTTATAGTCAATCTCTCCATTCCATACATGTGCTTTGGAGTTTTCATCCCGGGAATTTTCACGTACGGTACCCGACCAGAAATACGAGCGGTTAGGGCTTGTTCCTGTTAATGATGAACAGAAATACTGATCGCAAACAGTAAAAGCATCTGCCAATGCGTAATAAAAAGGAATATCCTTTCGGTCGTAGTACCCTAAAGTAAGGGGCATGTGAGCATAGTCCGGGTTTCCCGCTTTTTTAGCCTCAAGCCAGGTATCAAATCTTCCATGATTGCGGGCATCAACCTGATCGCTCCATGAGTGAGGTAAAGATCCCATCCAGGTTGCGCTGGAGTTTTTAATGTCTAAACGGAACGGTGCAAATGTTTCGCCTGCTTTATTGGTTTGCAGCCACACCTTGTTTTTATTGGGCAGTTTTATAGCACGCGGGTCATTAAAACCTCTTACGCCTCTTAATGTACCATAACAATGGTCAAAGGAGCGGTTTTCCTGCATTAGAAAAACAATATGCTCGGCATCAAGCCAGGTAGTTCCGGGTTCTGCTTCAATAGCCAGCGCCTTATGTATCGAGGGTGGCAGTACACCAAAAATACCGGCTGCACCTGTTAATAAAGTAGCTTTTTTTATAAATTCTCTGCGTGATTCTGTTTGACTCATGTACTTCAAAGATAGTAAAGTAGCAGACTTGCTGTTTATCCTGGAAGTAAAAATGAAGTGATTATTGAATTGATGTACGCAAATAAAAACGCCGGGATGTAAGCCCGGCGTTATAGTTATTTATCAGAAAGATCAATAGGTCTTTCGGGTTTTTTCTACATCAAAATTGCCTTTTTCATAGCTCCATCCTGTTTTTAAACCAATAACAAACAGTGCAAGGCCAATCGTTCCAAAAGCGAAAATTGTGTCGCCGATAACCCGCATCCATCTTAATGTATTCATTAAAGGCTGCTGCATAAATTCTGCCGAACGGGCATACCACATACCTTCATTTACACTTGCAATGGTTTGAAGTAGTCCGATTGGCAGCAGACTTAATATTGCCATGAGGAATAAGCCGATATTTATCGACCAGAATGAGAAGCTTATTAAACTATCTTTCCATACATTTTGACGGTAAAGGCCTTTCAATACAAACAGCATTAAGCCGATTCCAAGTATTCCGTAAACACCAAACAAGGCGGTGTGACCATGCAATGGTGTGGTATTTAGTCCCTGCATGTAGTACAAAGCAATGGGAGGGTTAATGATGAATCCAAATATTCCTGCTCCAAGGAAGTTCCAGAAAGCAACGGCAATGAGACAATAAATAGGCCATTTGTAAGCGCTCACCCAAGGTTTTACGCGGCTAATCCGGTAATTATGATACGCTTCTGTTCCAATTATTACAAGCGGTACAACTTCGAGGGCACTAAAAGTTGAGCCAAGCGCCAGAACTCCAGTCGGCGTTCCGGAAAAATATAAATGGTGAAATGTGCCTATAATACCTCCTGAAAGAAAAATGATAGTAGAAAAAAGGACATTGAGCGTTGCCGATTTTTCGTTCAGCAATTTCATGCGTACAAAAAGAAAAGCGGCAACAACAGTAGCAAATACTTCAAAAAATCCCTCCACCCAAAGGTGAACTACCCACCAGCGCCAGTATTCGGCAACGGCAAGATTAGAGCGTTTTCCCCACATCAATCCGGCTCCATAGAACATTGCAATGGCTACAGAAGATATGATGAACATGATAAGTAAATTGCGACTGTTGCCTTTTTGTATCAACGCAGGCCATAAAGCCCTTACCATAAGCCCTAACCATAAAAACAAACCAATGAACAGGAATATCTGCCAGAATCTTCCTAGGTCAACATATTCATATCCCTGATGGCCGATCCAGAAGTTTTCGGCAAAGCCAAGTTTTTGCATAATAGCCATCCATTGTCCTACCATAGATCCGGCTACAATAATCAGCAAGGCAATAAACAGGAAATTCACTCCCAGTTTCTGGTATTTGGGTTCGTACCCCGAAACAGCCGGAGCAATGTATAAGCCGGTAGCAAGCCAGGACGTTGCAATCCAGAATATGGCAAGCTGAACATGCCAGGTTCGGCTTAGCGAGTATGGCATAATCTGGTCGAGCGGAATACCATAAAATCCGCCTCCTTCTACACCAAAATGTGCTGTTACTACACCCAGTATAACCTGCAACAGGATCAACGCCGTTACAATCCAGAAATACTTAAGCGTTGCCCTCATGGACGGGGTAGAAGTGATGGACAGGAGCGGATCATCCTGAGGAATTTCATCAGATATTTCATCTTCCTGATGTTGTGCATTGTAAAAAACAAGCACTCCGATTCCGAAAAGAAGCATGATAACGCTAAAACCCGTCCACAGCATCAGGTCGCCTGTAGCTACATTGCCTATTAATTTATCAGAAGGCCAGTTATGTGTGTAGGATACATTTTCTCCCGGCCGCTCTGTTACACAGGCCCAGCTTGCCCAAAAGAAGAATGTATTTATTTGCCGTAACCGTTCCGGATCTTTTATCGTTTCTTTTGGAATAGCGTATGCATCACGCAATTTGTTGAATGCAGGATCATCACTAAAAAGAGAAGAGTAATAGTTTCTTAAATGATCAAAAGCCAGGGCACGCAGAGGTGATATCGTTAATGTTTTTGTGTCGGCATTATAAGTGTTTTTTCGCAACTCTTTCTGCAACCGGGTTTGAAGCGCCGACTGTCTTTCGGGGTTTAGCTTATCGTAACTTACACCATCTTCTTTTTCAGACCAGTAATTAAGGATAAATAGGGCTTCGCGATGTAGCCAGTCTGCTGTCCAATCGGGTGCAACGTATGCTCCGTGTCCCCACACCGAACCAACTTCCTGTCCTCCGATACTTTGCCATACATTCTGTCCGTCGCTGATATCGGTTCCTGTAAACAGGACTTTTCCGTTTTCAACTTCAACACGTTCAGGAATGGGAGGTGCCTGCTGGTAAATTTTAACGCCGTAATAGATCAGGACTGCAAAGGATAAGCCTACTACTAACGCAAAGGCGATCCACAACTTTTTGGTTCTTTTCATGTATGTGAATTTAGATGGTTACAGATTATTTTAAGCGGTTTCCCACAGAGAGTAATTCAAATTAAATTAGATTCCATTACATTACATCCCTCAATCATTATGAGCCTCCTTCAAACATGCTTATATCCACAGTTGAAACCGTTTTTGGCTAATTTTTACAATTCCTTCCTTTATCAGCTTTAACTTGTATCTGTACAGAAAGTTTTCTAAAAATCTGCATCTGATCTTTCCAACGGCGGCCTTGTTGTAATTAAAGATTTTTTGCTCTTTAATGATGATTGCAAATCTCCTTTCCTTCGGCGCAGATAATGTGATCAGAATCTGAATTATTCATGATCTTAATCACAAATTTTAAGTTCAATAGAAGATAGTTTTGTCTTAAATAAAAAATGTAACAGCAATATGGAAACTATCAGTATTCTGGATGTAACAGTTATTGAACCTCGTTTTAAACATCCTACTATCTTTCAAAAATTTGATTCTTTAGCTCCGGCAGAATCGTTCGTTATTCATAACGACCATGACCCAAAACCTTTGTATTATCAATTACTGGCAGAAAGAGGACAAACCTTTTCATGGGAATATCTGGAAAGCGGCCCGGAAATATGGAAAGTAAAAATAGCAAAACGCGGAGCAGAAGCCAGCGAAGAGACCATTGGCGAAATTGTTGCCAAAGATTATCGAAAAGCCCAGGTGTTTAAAAAGTTCGGTATTGACTTTTGCTGCGGCGGAAAGAAAACTCTCACTGAAGTTTGTGAAAAGAAAGGAATAGACGCCGATGCTGTTGAAAAAGAACTTTCATTAATTAACGGTGAAAATAAAAACAGCGAAAACGATTTTCAAAAATGGGATATTGGTTTTTTAAGCGATTATATTATCAATACGCACCATCAATATGTTAAAGAAAATACAGCTTTTATAAATGAGCTTGCGCATAAAGTGGCACGTGTGCATGGCGACCGCCACCCGGAAGCAATCAGTGTTGCAGAAGTATTTTCAAGAATAGGGCAGGACTTGACGCTGCATATGGCGAAAGAAGAAAAAATCCTCTTCCCTTTTATTAAAGAATTGGCCAATACACAAAAAAATGGTGGTATGTTACAAAAAGCAGCTTTTGGCAAGGTTTCAAACCCGATACAGTTAATGGAAATGGAGCATGAGCAGGCAGGTGAAGATTTTGAAACCATTCGTGAACTTACTGATGATTACCGTTTACCTGCAGATGCCTGCAGTTCGTACACTATTTTGTATAAAAAGCTGGAAGAATACGAAAATGACCTGAACAGGCATGTGCATTTAGAGAATAACATTTTATTTCCAAAAGCAATCCAGGTTGAGAAAGAATTAACCGGAGTTTAAAAAGTGATAGTTAAAAATTAGGTTTGCAGTATAAAAGACGGTATGTTACTTTCAAAATCATGCGAATATGCAATAAGGGCAACGGTCTACATCGCATATAAAAATCATAAGAATGAGAAAGCGGGGATAGTAGATATAGCATCGGCAATAGGTTCGCCCATGCATTTTACGGCTAAAATTCTGCAAACCTTATCACGCAAAAAAGTACTCTCCTCATCAAAAGGCCCTAATGGCGGCTTTTATATTGAAGACGACCGTTCTTTATACTTGATCGATATCATCAGGGCAGTAGATGGGAACGATTTGTTCTGTGCATGCGCAATGGGACTTAAAGATTGTTCGGATGCCGCTCCGTGTCCCATGCACGAGCAAATAAAACCCATACGTACACAGCTTTTGATAGAGTTCAGCAAAAAATCTTTAAATGAAATGGTACATGAATTTGAACAAAACAGATACTTCCTGAAATAAAAAAATTTGCACCAATAAAAGATAATTTTATCTTCTATTATTCAGTGATAACGATCAGTTTTTCTGGTAACGCTTATCACCTAATCACTAAATCAACAGAAATACTTTTACAGCATAAACTAAAAACAGATATGAAAATTCCAGTACAAATAAAGGCAGTATTATTAATAGGAGGCTTTTCTCTGCTATATGCATGTGGAAATGCCGACCAAAGCAGTACTTCTAATGAAGAAGCCACAACCACTGAATCTTCAGCAGCTACCACAGAGGCAGCAGTAGTTACAGACCCCGAAGCTAAAAGTGAAAGCAAAGGAGTAGGAAAATTTACTTCAGTTGAAATCGGGGCACTTGATAAAGGGCTTGCAGAAAAGGGTAAAACTGTATTCGAGGCAAAATGCTCATCCTGCCATAAAACAACAAATGAGAAATTGGTAGGCCCGGGTTTAAAAGATGTAACTAAAAGAAGAGAGCCCGAATGGATCATGAATATGATCACCAACCCGCAGGAAATGACGCAGAAAGATGCCGTTGCCAAAGCACTATTTGAAAAACACCTGGTGCAGATGACCTTTCAGAATGTTTCTGACGATGAAACCCGGCAAATCCTCGAATTCTTTCGTGAGAACGATAGTCAATAGAAGTTTAATTTCTAATAAATAAAAAAATGGACCTTAATTACAAAAAAACAGCATTTCTGCTTACCTCTGTTGCAGCACTTTGCTTCACAGCCTGCAAACCGGGAAAAGTAGGGCAAAATACCGACGCCGATGCCGCTAAAAAAGTATATGTGGCACCCGGAAAGTATGATGAACTTTACATGTTTGCATCCGGCGGTTTTAGCGGTCAGATAGCAGCGTACGGCCTTCCCTCCGGCCGTTTACTGAAAGTGATTCCGGTTTTTTCACAAAATCCTGAAAATGGATACGGTTATTCTGAAGAAACTAAACCCATGCTGAATACTTCACATGGCTTTGTTCCGTGGGATGACGCACACCATCCCCAGTTGTCTAAAACTAATGGTCAGGATGACGGCCGCTGGCTTTTTATAAACGGTAACAATACACCCAGAATTGCCCGGCTTAACCTTGCTACATTTAAAACGGAAGAAATAATTGAACTCCCCAATGTCGGCGGTAATCATGCTTCGCCTTTCTGTACAGAAAATACCGAGTATGTTGTAGGAAATACCCGATTCAGCATTCCGCTTGACGCTGATAAGGATGTTCCTATCGATTCTTATAAAAAGAGCTTCAAGGGAGCTGCTTCCTTTATTAAGGTAGACAAGGATAAAGGAACAATGAACCTTGCTTTTCAGCTGATTATTCCGGGCTTTAATT
This sequence comes from Rubrilithobacter danxiaensis, assembly GCF_047272945.1. Classification (NCBI taxonomy): domain Bacteria; kingdom Pseudomonadati; phylum Bacteroidota; class Sphingobacteriia; order Sphingobacteriales; family Sphingobacteriaceae; genus Rubrilithobacter; species Rubrilithobacter danxiaensis. Next base: position 188,412 of record NZ_JBKOPS010000003.1, on the reverse strand, counting down.
ACGATCTGGCAAGAGCCGGAAAAGGACCGTCAAAAGACTGGATATTTTTTACCACCTATAATACAGAAGAAGCTAATACACTGCTTGAAGTAAATGCCAGTCAACGGGATAAGGATTTTATTATGGCAGTAAACTGGAAAAAAGCGGAAGCGCTTGTTGCTCAGGGTAAAGGAAAAAAAGTGCCCGCAAAATACGCACATAACGTATGGGATGAAAAAACACATTCTGCTACTTCTACTATTAAAAATGACGTGTTAATGCTTGATGTAAAAGATTATCCCGGCCTTGTTTATTACATTCCCTGTCCTAAATCTCCTCACGGAGCCGATGTAGACCCTACCGGTGAATACATAGTTGCCAGCGGAAAACTTGCAGCGGTAATTCCTGTATTTTCCTTCAAAAAAATGCTATCGGCTATAGACAATAAACAGTTTGAAGATCAGGGAACAGAAACAGGGATTCCGGTGCTAAAATACAACTCAGTACTTGAAGGCGAGGTTGAAAAACCAGGATTAGGCCCTCTGCACACTGAATTTGACGGCAAAGGATATGCCTATACCTCCATGTTTGTGTCTTCTGAAATTGTAAAATGGAAATTAAATACACGCGAGGTAATAGACCGTATTCCAACCTATTATTCAATCGGCCACTTATCAATTCCTGGCGGCGATAATAAATCTCCATACGGAAAATATGTAGTTGCCCTGAATAAAATTACAAAAGACAGGTACCTGTCAACAGGTCCTGAACTTACTCAATCTGCACAATTAATTGATATTACCGGCAATAAAATGAAGCTTTTGCTTGATTTTCCAACCATCGGCGAACCGCATTATGCGCAAACTATTCCTGCAGAGAAGGTGACAAAGAACCAGGTAAAATTTTTCAAACTGGAGGAAAATCACCATCCCTTCGCAGCCAAATCAGAGAAAGAAGCGAAAGTTGTCAGAAAAGGAAATCGTGTGGATGTGTATATGACTGCAATCCGTTCGCACCTTGCTCCGGATAATGTTGAGGGAATTAAAATGGGAGACGAAGTTTACGTGCATGTTACCAACCTCGAACAAGACTGGGATGTTCCTCATGGTTTTGCAATTAAAGGTTCAAACAATGCCGAGCTTTTAGTTATGCCCGGTGAAACAGCAACATTGAAATGGGTACCTGACAGGGAAGCAGTATTCCCTTATTACTGTACCGATTTCTGTTCAGCTCTTCACCAGGAAATGTCGGGTTATTTCAGAGTTTCTCCAGCAAATTCAAACATTGCCATTTCTTATAAACTGGGGGATAATCCATTAGCTAAAAAATAGGTTTTAGTAGTAACATAAATCAATTGATGTCATGTTTGAGCTTGTCGAAAATAGTAACGGAATAATAGAGAGCGGCCGTCGGCAAGCTCATATTGACCAGGTTTTAAACCTGAAAAGTTCCGATAAAATGAAAAGTTTTAAGATGAAGAACCGGTCCAGAGTTTTGATAGCGGTGAGCGCCTTGTTAATGATGAGTGCTTATTTCTTACCACTCTGGCAAATTGTACTCGAAGCACCTCAATATCCCGAAGGTCTGGGAATGAAGATCTGGCTTACAGGTTTAAGCGGAAATATTGACCAGATAAATGGCCTCAATCACTATATAGGCATGAAGCATATTGCCGTGGAGGACTTCTGGGAATTTAAAATTATGCCTTATGTTTTCGGATTTGTACTGGTATTCGGCTTAATTACCGCTTATCTAAACAATCGAAAGTGGTTGGCAGCGTGGATCATTTTGCTGGTTCTTTTTGCGGTTATCGGTTTCATCGACTTCTATTTATGGGAATATCAATATGGCCATAATCTTGATCCTAAAGCTGCCATTAAAGTTGCCGGTATGACTTACCAGCCACCTTTAATTGGTTATAAACAGCTTCTTAACTTTTTGGCAGGTTCACTGCCCGATATTGGGGGTATTGTAGCAGGCATTGCCGGTACATTGGCTGTCTCAGTTTTATTTTATGAACAACGAGTGGCAAATAAATTAAAATGAAACGTTTAACAATTGTTTCCGTGCTGTTTTCTCAGGTTTTACTTTTTTCCTGTTCATCGGGGCCTGAACCTATTTTATTCGGCCAGGATGCCTGTCATCACTGCAAAATGACGATTATGGATAATCATTTTGGGGCTGAAATAATTACCGCTAAAGGCAAGGTGTTTAAGTTTGATGCGGCAGAATGTATGGCCAACTTTTTACACGAAAACGGTGCTGAATTGAAAAAGTCCGGAAATACATTTTTGACAGTCGATTACGCTTCTCCCGGGGTTTTTGTCGATGCAACAAAGGCATCTTTTTTAAAGGACAAAGCCGTTCGCTCACCTATGGGCGGGAATCTGTCGTCATTTAATTCTTTACAAGCTGCAAAAGATAACCGGAAAAGTGCTGACGGAATAGTTTTAAGCTGGGAAGAATTATTAAATAACTATTAATACGTATGAAATTGCCTGTTTTATTTAGCTGTTTATTTTTCCTGTTTATTTCCGCTCAGGCACGAACAATAATTGTAGATAGTAAAGGCAAAGTTTCGTCTTTAAAGCAAGCAGTTAGACTTGCCAGTGATGGTGATACAATCCGTGTTAAAAAAGGAAAATATACATCAGTTAACACCATCGTTAATAAGAAGCTGACTCTTTTGGGCGAAGATTTCCCGGTGCTTGATGCCGGTTTTAATGAAGAAGTAATAACCATACTTGCAGACAGCGTAACCCTGGATGGCTTCCTGATACAAAATTCAAAAACAGGCGCAATGCGGGATTATGCGGGTGTACGGCTTAATAAAGTCACAAATGTTGTTATCAGAAATAATAAACTTCGCAGCAATTTTTTCGGCATTTATTTGTCCGATTCTAAAAACATCAGCATTCTGAATAACAGTATAGAGGGCACAAATGATGCACTTTCTTCAGGCAATGGCATTCATCTGTGGAAGTGTAATTACATTATCATCAAAGGAAATCATGTTTGGGGACATCGCGACGGAATTTATTTTGAGTTTGTTAAAAAGAGCTTAATTGAAAGAAATGTCAGCGAAAAAAATTACCGCTACGGGTTACATTTTATGTTTTCCGATGACGATTTGTACCGGAAAAATACATTTAAAAATAACGGATCTGGAGTAGCTGTGATGTATTCCAAGCGTATTAAAATGGTTAATAACGTGTTCCTGGAAAACTGGGGAAGCTCTATCTATGGCTTATTGCTCAAAGATATTTCACGAAGCCAGATCCGTAATAATCATTTTATCCGCAATACAACCGGTTTGTATATGGAAGGTTCAGGAAATATTACTGTTGAAAATAATGAGTTTAAAAACAACGGACTTGCGCTAAGGGTATTGGCTAATTGCGAAGAAAATACCTTTAACAGAAATAATTTCTTCGTCAATTCATTTGATGTAACCACTAACGGCTCGTTGAACCTGAATTATTTTAATAATAATTATTGGGAAAAGTACGAAGGATACGATCTTAATAAAGATGGTACAGGCGATATTCCATACCATCCTGTAAGCCTTTTTGCGCAGATAATTGAACAGATACCTCAAAGCGTAATGCTGATGCGAAGTTTTATAGTAAATCTGCTGGATAAAGTTGAAAAATCCATCCCTTCTGTAACTCCTCAGGGCGTTAGAGACGATAATCCGAAAATGAAACCATGGAAAATATAATCGAAGTCAGAAACCTACGGAAAACATTTGGCAAACTGGAAGTGCTTAAGGGCATATCCTGCTCGTTTAAAAGAAGTCAGGCAGTATGTGTTCTTGGTCCAAATGCATCAGGAAAAACTACCCTTATTAAATCAATTTTGGGTATGGTTATACCTGATGAGGGAGAGATTTTCTTTAACAGTAAACCTGTAATTAACACGTTCGATTATAAAAAGGATATTGGCTATATGCCTCAAATCGGCAATTATCCCGAAAATATGAAGATTGGGCAATTGTTTGAGATGATGATGGATATACGGGCGATGCATGCCGGCCTTGATACTGATTTGCTAAAAGCGTTTAACCTGGAAAATATGTATGGAAAAGCAATGCGCACCTTATCCGGAGGTACACGTCAGAAAGTAAGCGCAGCACTTGCATTCATGTTTAATCCGTCAGTACTTGTTTTAGATGAACCTACTGCAGGCCTTGATCCGCTTGCTGCTGAAATACTGAAGGAAAAGATCCTGGTTGAAAAAGATAAAGGGAAGCTGATTCTTGTTACCTCGCACATTATGAGTGAAGTGGAAGAGATAGCCGACCAGGTGCTGTATCTGACAGATGGAATTATTAAATTTTATAAAGCATTGGAGAGTTTAAAGGCAGAAACGGGCGAACAACGTCTTGGAAAAGCGTTAACAAAAATAATATAGAGTATGATTAAGATTGCGAAGTATATAGTTTTTGATATTTTAAGAAGCAGGATTTTACTCGCTTACACAGCGCTTCTGGCAGCTATCTGCACCGGAATATTTTTATCAGATCCGGATGTTACCAAGGGATTGGTAAGTATCACAACAATTGTCATGATCATTATTCCGTTGGTAAGTATAGTTTATGCAACCACCTACTATTTTAATGCCTATGAGTTTACCGAATTGTTGGTTTCACAGCCTCTTAGCCGGCAAACTATCCTTATGGGAAAATTTATCGGTATCAGCGGTTCTATTCTCGCTGCTTACTTGCTGGGCGTTGGTGTTCCTGTTGCTTTATTTGCATTATCTGCTACCGGACTAACGCTTATAGCTGCTGGCTCTTTAATTACGTTAACATTTATAGCACTGGCTTTTCTTGCTTCAACTTTAACCCGCGATAAAGCAAAAGGAATAGGATTGGCATTGATGATCTGGTTTTATTGTGCCATTATATTTGATGTATTGGTGCTACTCTTTCTTTTTACCTTTTCTGATTATCCGCTCGAAAAGGCCTTGATTGTTTTAACTGGTTTTAACCCCATAGATCTGGCAAGGATTTTAATTTTACTGCAACTGGATATTTCTGCCCTGATGGGATATACCGGAGCATTGTATAAGCAGTTTTTTGGAAGTGGTATAGGAATTGTTTTTTCTGTTATCATGCAATTGTTATGGGTTATCATTCCTTTGATTGCTGCTTTAAAAATTTTCAGAAAAAAAGATTTGTAATTGTTATCTCACTACGATAAAAAATATCAGATATGAAAGACATTCAATATGTAAACGCCCGTGAAGCTGTAGCCAGGGTCCAGTCAGGAAATCGTGTTTTTTTGCATGGAAGTGCTGCTACCCCAAAATATCTCATACAGGCACTTCAAAACCGGTATAATGAATTGAAAAACGTGGAACTGGTTACCATTACGTCGCTTGGTGATGTAAACTTTAATAATCCTTTATATAAAGATTCCTTCTTTGTAAACTCACTTTTTGTTTCTGCAAATACACGTAGTGTTGCCAATAGCGAGAATGGAGATTATGTTCCTGTTTTCTTAAGTCAGATTCCGCAGTTGTTCAAAACCAATATTTTGCCGATAGATGTCGCCATAATTCAGGTTTCTCCCCCGGATAATCACGGTTATTGTTCGTTAGGCACTTCAGTAGATATTGCAAGGGCTGCGGTAGATACAGCAAAATCTGTAATAGCACAGGTAAACCCTTTAATGCCGCGGACACACGGAGACGGGTTTATTCACATAAATAAAATTGATGCTTTGGTTTGGCAGAAAGCAGAACTTCCTGAAGTAGATTACAGCTCCGGATCAACAGAAACTGTTATAAAAATAGGACAAAATGTAGCGGAGCTGATTGAGGACGGAGCCACCATTCAAATGGGAATTGGAGGCATTCCAGACCAGGTATTGAAAAATCTTACCAACCATAAAAACCTGGGTTTGCATACTGAGATGTTCTCTGACGGGATAATACCGCTTATTGAAAACGGAGTGATTGATAACAGCCGGAAAAAACTGAACAGGGGCAAGTCGGTAACTTCTTTCATGGTTGGTACCCGGAAATTATATGATTTTGTAGATGATAATCATTCCGTCCGTGTCATGGATATTGCCTATGTAAACGATACCAGCATTATCAGGCAGAATCCGAAAGTTACGGCCATAAACAGCGCTATAGAAATTGATATTACCGGACAGGTATGTGCCGATTCTATCGGAACATATCAGTATTCAGGAATAGGCGGGCAGATGGACTTTGTGCGTGGGGCTTCTTTATCTGAAGGAGGTAAGCCAATTATTGCACTGCCTTCGGTTACCAATAAGGGCGTATCTCGGATAGTGCCCTTTTTGAAGCAGGGAGCAGGTGTGGTTACTACCCGGGGACACGTGCATTGGGTTGTTACCGAATACGGAAAGGTTAACCTCTTCGGCATGAACCTGCGCCAAAGGGCCGGGGCTCTAATCGGTATTGCGCATCCTGAAAAAAGAGAAGAACTGGAACAGGCTTATTTTGAACGATTTGGAATTCTTTTCCGGGAGCAGGCGCTTAGTTAATTGAGCAGAAAGTTTTCATTCTTACAAACCGTTTTAGAATAACTGAATGAGCTGTTTGTTTTTCATCGGCTCTTTTGGTTAAGCTGTCGGCATTCCTCCTCATACTGTCTATTAGATTCTTTTTTCCCAATCCGGAACAGTATCTTTAATCTGCTAACCAATATTAAAAGATGAACATGAAAAAAATCACAATCCTTGCGGCTGTTGTATTATTTTGCAGTACCGCTTTTGCACAAAAATGGACAGTTGACAAAGCTCATTCAAAGCTTGGCTTTACAGTTACCCATTTAATGCTGTCGGAAGTTGACGGCAATTTTAAAAAGTTCGATGCAAGTATTACTTCGTCAAAGGATGACTTTTCGGATGCAGTTTTTGAATTAACTGCAGACGTTAATTCAATCAATACCGAGAATGAGATGCGGGATAATGATTTAAAGAGCGATCATTTTTTTGATGCCGCAAAATATCCTCAAATCACCTTTAAAAGTAAGTCGATTACAAAGCTTGACAGTAAAAAGTATAAACTTAGTGGCGATTTAACTATGCATGGTGTAACCAAACCCGTTACCCTCGATTTAACCTTGAATGGAATCGGTAAAAATATGCGTACTCAAAAACCTTTGGCAGGATTTAAATTAACAGGAACAATAAACCGTACCGATTTTGGAATTGGGAGTATGCCGTCAGCTGTGGTTAGTGAAGAGGTAGAAATAAGAGCTGTGGGAGAATTTGGTAAAGAATAACAAAACCAATACTGGTAAAAAAGGCTTATGCTTTTCAACGTTAATCTTTTTGCCTGGCAATTGATTTTTGATACTTGAAAAAAATCTGAGATATTGGAATTAACATAATTCCAGCGCATGCAAAAGCAATAAAAGATATCCTGAGATGAAAAGCATGAGCCAGGTAGCCAATTAAAGGCGGGCCGATAAGCATTCCCACAATGCTGTAAGTAGCAATAATTGAAATAGCCATACCCGGGGAATATTTTTTAGAAGTTCCCGCTAAACTGTAAGTCATGGGTACAACCGCTGCTGTACCAAAGCCAACAAGAGAAAAACCGATCATTGCGGGCCAGAAACTAGGAAGAATTACTGCCAGTAAAATTCCGGAAACTATTAAAGAAGCACTTAAAATGTAGGTTTTCGACATTCCTATTCGTTCTATAATTCGGTCTGAACAGAACCTGGATAAAGCCATGCAAATCATAAAAATAAGGTAGCCGAATGTGAAAATCTTAGTGTTTATCACTTCCTGAAAGTAAATTCCGCTCCAGTCAAACATTCCTCCCTCACATATTGCAGCACAAAAAACAAGCATACCTAGATAAAGAATATACGGATCCGGTTTTCCCAAAACAAGCTTATTCCCGGATGGAGACCGGTCGTTTTTGAGCAGAAAGGGATAACAAATAAAGGTACAGGCTAGCGTAATAACAGATACAGTTATTAAATGCGGCACAATAGATACATTTAAAGCTACAAACAAGGTAGAAAACCCAACTCCTGCAATGCCTCCCGTGCTCCACAGTCCGTGGAAAGAGCCGATAATTTTCCGGTCGAATTGTTTTTGCAGGGTAAGCGCCTGTGTATTTACCGAAATATTGAGTATCCGCATACTTAATGCAAAGAGGCAGATAGCAGGAACAAGTGTATACGTTGAATCTGCCATACTTATCAGTGAAAGGCAAACAGCATGCAGTATAAAGGAAATAGAAAGTGGTACTCGGCTGTCATAATTTGCTACCAGCCAGCCTGAAATTGGCAAGCCAATAAGCGAACTTATGGGCATTGATAAGAGGATAGTACCCAATTCAGCCTCATTGAAGTCAAATTTTGTCTTTAAAGTGGGAATTCTGGAAGCCCAGCTCGAAAAGCAAAATCCCGAAAGAAAGAAAAATATACTGAGAAATATCCGGTGCCTGCGTTTTAAATCCATGTTTGTTAAGGGCTGCAAATATCCTGATAAAATGTAAAATATGCTTATGAAATACCAAGTTTATTCTCTTATTATAGATTTCATCTTGCTCCCAAACTTGTTACATTATTTCCTGCTGTTTTATATATTATTTTGCGCTTTTTATCGGTAGGTATTTCCGGGTAAAAACATTCGCGATTTGTTAAGATGAAAATTTATTGTCTTTTTGTTGTTTTTGTGCTGTGCTTTTCAAAGGCAGGTTATGCTCAGACTGTGCCTGTATTTATTTCGGGTACAGAAGGTCATCAGAGTTACCGCATTCCTGCAATCATTAATCTGCCCAGCGGTGATATTTTAGCTTTTGCTGAAGGAAGGGTAAACAACGCAGGCGATTTTGGAGATGTAAATATTGTGATGAAGCGGAGTACAGATAACGGGAAAACCTGGAGCGGGTTGCAAACTGTTGTCGACTACAATACTTTACAGGCCGGGAATCCGGCTCCTGTAGTGGACCTATCTGATCCGGATTATCCTAAAGGACGAATATTCCTGTTCTATAATACCGGAAATAACCACGAAAGCGAGGTTAGAAAAGGGAATGGCTTGCGTGAAGTTTGGTATAAAACTTCTGTTGATGCCGGAAAAACCTGGTCGGATGCTGTAAATATTACTTTACAGGTTCATCGTCCAAAACAACCTGCTGTAAATCCATCGTTTAATTTTACAGAAGACTGGCGATCATATGCCAATACTCCGGGCCATGCAATGCAGTTTGCAGGAGGAGTTTATAATGGCAGAATATATATCGCTGCCAATCACTCTGCCGGCGATCCGAAAAGTAATGCAGAAGATTACGTAGCGCACGGTTACTATACAGACGATCATGGTAAAACATTCAAATTAAGCGAAGATATTCCGGTTAAAGGATCAAATGAAGCTACAGCAGCGCAATTGTCCGGAAACCGGTTGATGATGAATATTCGAAACCAGAAGGGCGATATAAAAAGCCGTATAGTTGCTATAAGTGCTGACGGGGGTGAAAAGTGGGACTCGGTGTACTTTGATAAAAATTTGCCTGATCCGGTTTGTGAAGGTAGTATTTTGAACATCGGGAAAAGAAAAGGTAAGAATATACTTGCTTTCTGCAATGCAGCTGTTACCATGCGCCGCGATAATCTCACTCTCCGCATAAGTTACGACGATGGCAGAACCTGGCCTTTAAGTTATACAATTGCCAGGAGTAAAGATGGTAAACCTGATTACGCCGCTTACTCAGACCTGGTTAAAATAGGAGATGGAAGTGTAGGAGTGCTGTTCGAGAAAGAAAATTATAAACAAATAGTATTTCAGCTTGTACGCTGGAAAAAGAGCAGAAACCCGTCGCTCAGGAATCAAAGAACTAAAAATAATTATCACAAATGAAAAAAATCTCCCTGCTGGTTCTAACCAACCTGGCTTTTATCCTGTATTCTTTTACTGTAAAGGGCCAGCATGCAAATGCAGTTATTATCAGTAATTCTGACACAGAGAAGGATATCGTTCTTAAAGCAGCCCATGTGGTTCCCTCGGCACGGCAGTTAAGGTGGCAGCAATTAGAACTAACAGGTTTTCTTCACTTTGGTGTTAATACATTTACAAACAACGAATGGGGTACAGGAAAAGAAGATCCGAAAGTTTTTAATCCCACCCGGATGGATGCAAGGCAATGGGTGCGTGTATGTAAAGAGGCGGGAATTAAACAACTGATACTTACAGCCAAACATCACGATGGTTTTTGCCTTTGGCCAAGTAAATATACAGAACACTCGGTAAAGAATAGCCCCTGGAAAAACGGGCAGGGCGATGTTGTGAAAGAGGTGGCAGATGCCTGCCGTGAATTTAAAATAGGATTTGGTATTTATCTTTCTCCCTGGGATAGAAACTCTTCTTTATATGGCACAGAAGCTTATAACGATTATTTTATTCACCAGCTTACCGAATTACTTACTCAATACGGAACTATACACGAGGTTTGGTTTGATGGTGCAAACGGTGAAGGGCCAAATGGAAAAAAACAGGTTTATGATTTTGACCGTTGGTATAAACTGATTCGTAAATTACAGCCTGAGGCCACTATTGCCGTGATGGGTCCGGATGTGCGATGGGTTGGAACAGAAAGTGGTAATGGCCGGGAAACCGAGTGGAGTGTTGTTCCGGCAGATAACCTGGATCCTGCCGGAGTTGCTGCCGGTTCGCAGCAATCCATTGCTTTTAAGCCCCAGGGAGATATGATGGGTGATGATTTGGGAAGCAGGGAGAAAATAAAAAATGCAAAAGGATTGGTCTGGTATCCGGCAGAAACAGACGTTTCTATCCGCCCGGGATGGTTTTATCATCCCAATGAAGACAGTAAAGTTAAATCCGCCCGCGAATTACTGGATATTTATTACAGTTCTGTGGGTAGAAACAGTGTATTGCTTTTAAATATTCCGCCAGATAAGCAAGGTTTGATCAATGAAAGCGATATAAAAAGTTTAAAAGGATGGAAAGAATTAAGGGATCGGACATTTGCAAAAAATCTGTTAGTAAATGCTGTTGCTTTTTCAGAAAATGGACTGAATACAAAAGCTTTAACCGACGAGAATCTTAAAACATATTTCACCACCCGTGCTAAAGATACTTCAACCATTATCGAATTCAAATTAAAGAAACCAGCCATGTTTGATGTGTTCCTTTTGCAGGAAAATATTCAATCAGGACAACGTATTGAAAACTTTGCATTAGAATATCTGGAGAATGGAGAATGGAAAGAAGTAACACATGGAACAACGGTTGGCTACAAACGCCTGCTTCGCTTTGATCCTGTAACTGCCAATAAATTAAGGCTGAAAATTAATTCAAGATGGAATCCTGAAATTTCCAAGATAGGATTATATAAACAACCCGATTAATTAACTATCGATTTAACAATTAACTAACTCTAACGTTTAACAATTTACCAGCCTACTTTAACAATTAACCTAACTTTAACAATCTAACAGTTTAACAACTTAATCTAATAATTAACTAACTCTAACAATTAACCAGTTTAACCACCTGACAATCTCATACTATATCCAATGCGAAAAAAACAAGTATTATTTTTATTTATTCTGCTTTACCCGGTTCTTCTTTTTGCTCAATCAACAGTTAGTATCATTCCTAAACCGGTTCAGCTTAGATTAGGGAATGGTTACTTTACAATAGACAACCATACTACAATCCGTTTCAAGCGCTCAGAAAAGGAACTGAAGTCTGCTGCTGATTTTTTTGCTTCTTATATTAAAAACATATCCGGATACGAGCTTCCCTTGCATAAACAGAAAGAGAAATCAATTCAATTAATCATTGAGAAAATCAGTAATATAGGTGATGAAGGCTATCAGCTTTACGTTACCGCATCAGGTATTATTATTAAGGCAAATACAAAAGCAGGTATTGTTTACGGAATGCAGTCACTATTCCAGACACTGCCTCAAATTCATTCCAATGCAGCTTTACAGGTTCCGTGCATGGACATTACCGATTATCCAAGATTTAAATGGCGTGGAATGCATTTAGATGTGAGTCGCCACTTCTTCTCGCCTGAAATGGTGAAGGAGTACATAAACCTGTTGGCAAGTTATAAAATGAATACCTTTCACTGGCATTTAGTTGATGACCAGGGATGGCGCATTGAAATAAAGAAATATCCGGAACTCACAAAAACGGGAGCATGGAGGGTAAACCAAACGGATAAGGTATGGAGTGACAGGCCTCAGGCTAAACCAGAAGAAATCGCCGATTACGGTGGTTTTTATACACAGGAACAGATAAAAGAAATCATTGAATATGCAGCTCAACGAAATGTAACAATAGTTCCGGAAATTGAAATGCCGGGGCACGTAGCGTCAGCAATTTCAGCATATCCGTTTCTTAGCTGTGCACAAAAGCCTCAATTACCTTTAACAGGAGGTGATTACACCGGCATGAGTTCCAATTACTGCCCGGGCAATGAAGAGGTATTTGCATTTGTTCAAAACGTGCTTAGTGAAGTAATTGCTTTATTCCCTTCTAAATATATCCATATAGGTGGTGATGAGGTAGATAAAACATCGTGGAAAAACTGCCCTCGTTGTCAGGCCAGAATAAAGGCAGAAGGGTTAAAGGATGAGAATGAGTTGCAAAGTTATTTTATTAAAAGAATAGAGAAATACCTTATCAGTAAGGATAGAAAAATGATTGGCTGGGATGAGATACTGGAAGGTGGCCTTGCGCCGGAAGCTACGGTAATGAGTTGGCGGGGAGAAAGCGGAGGTATTGAAGCTGCAAAAATGAAACACGAAGTAATTATGACACCCGGATATCCTGTTTATTTTGACCATTACCAGGCCGGCCCGGAGGGTGAGCCATTTGCAATAGGAGGCTTTAATACTTTGAAAAAGGTGTATGATTACGAGCCCGTGCCAAAAGAATTGAACAATGGAGAAGAAAAATATGTGCTGGGTGCCCAGGCAAATGTATGGACTGAATACATAACAACCCCCGAGCATTTAGAATATATGGTTCTGCCCCGTATGCTGGCGCTTGCAGAAGTAGTATGGGCCCCGAAAGAAAACAAAGACTGGGTGGGATTTAATAAAAGGCTTCAATATCACTTTGCTGGTTTTGAGCAAAAGGGATTACGTTATAGCCCCGGTAATTTTAAGGTTGATATAACTCCTAAATCCCAAAACGGAAAATTAAATGTTACGCTTTCTACTGAATCAATAGACGGAACTATTTACTATACGCTCGATGGTACAGAACCTTCCATTAACAGTAAGCGATATGCAGGCCCGGTTAGCATAGATTCATCCGTGCTATTAAAAGCCGTTACTGTTCTAAATGGTAAAGTAATGGGGGCGAAACCGGCAGAACAGAGTTTTGTAATGCACCAGGCTATTGGCCGGAATGTAACATACAGAGATTCGGTAAGTACATATTATAGGGCAGATGGCCCTAATTCTTTAACAGATGGTGTGAGGGGAACAACAGCAGTAGGTAAATACTGGCACGGATGGTTTGCAAAAGACCTGGTAGCTACAGTTGATTTAGGTGAGGAAAAAACTATTCACAGTATGACCATAGGTTGTCTTCAAAATTATCGGGACTGGATTTTTCTTCCTCAGTATGTGAAGTTTGAGTTATCTGTTGATGGTAAAAATTACAAAGAAGTAAAAACCAGTACAAACACTATTTCTCCGGATGAAAAAAATGCACTTAAGCATGACTTTAGAGCGGAATTTTCCGGTCAAAAAGCAAAGTTTATCAGGATAACGGCTAAAAATCTAGGCCAATGTCCCAAAGGGCATAGTGGAGAAGGTCAGCCAGCCTGGTTATTTGCTGATGAAATTATTGTAGAATAAATTCACGCAGGCACAACGATGTTGCAGCTTTAAGAGTAGCTTTTATTTCAGTATCAGCACTGGTTTTTGGGAAGCCATAGACAAGCCGGCTGTAATACTTTTATGTGTTAAGGAATTAAAAAAGCTGTGTTCTTTAGGTAAGGCAATAATTAGTTGTGCCTGCTGTTCTGTAGTAAAATCTAGAATTCCTTTAATAATATCTTTATTTTCGCTGAAATAGGTTTGGTAACGGAAATCTTTCAGTTTTTGGTTTAGGAGGTTTAACTCATGTTGTAATTTTTCATCCGGATGTAAGTGTTTGCCGGTAGGATCTACATTCAGTACCAAAAAATCCGCAGGTATATTTTTGAAAATTCGAAGTAATCTTTCTTCAGAAAGATATTGGCTCGTTTTTTTAAGGTCACATGCTATAACAGCCTTTTTCACTGCTTCAAAACGGTATGCCGGTGGAATTATCAAAACGGGAATCGGGCTTGATTTGGCAATATTGATTACATTACTGCCTATATAACTTTCCTGTCCGGTTTTTACTTTGTCATCGCTTCCTATCAATATCAGGTCAGCCCTTTCCTGGTGAACTGTTTCATAAATACTTCTTATTAACTGTAGTTCACTTACTCTTATTTCAATAACAGTATCCGTGTCTGCAATTCGCTGCAATTCAGAAGCCAGCATTTTTAGTTTATTACGTTGATCTTCAATTTCCTCGTCAATCTCATCCTGGCTTAATTGAACAAAGTCGGCTGTGCAAAGCAATTGCTCGTAAACAGAAATATGATAGGATTTTAGCAGAACGATCCGGCCGATTTTAATTTCCCTGCTCAGTTCCGCAGCGTACTTTGCAGCGTTAAAAGAACTGTCAGAAAAATCAGTAGGTATTAATACGGTTTCCATCCTTTAGATATAATTTACGGTATAAAATTAGCTGTAAATAAGGGCTCTTAATTTAATAAACACATGCAGAAATAAAAGTGTTCAGGTTTTTATCTTACCTTCCAGAAAAGCCCTGTTTTTACATAAATTTGTTACTTAAAACTTGTAAAAACCAATCTTTACACTACTCTTGCAAAACTTTTCGTTTAAAGAATAAGGATTGCCGATATTTATACAATCTGTTTCAGGAGCTTTAAAAAGTCACTTTTCCTGGTAAGAATTTTAGAAAAAGGAGCATATAATGAGTAAAGACCAAAACTTACTGGAAACATTAGCTACTAATGAGTATGAGTATGGTTTCACTACCGATATAGAAATGGAAATGGCCCCCAAAGGGCTCAATGAAGATACCATCCGGTTTATTTCAAGTAAGAAAAATGAACCGGAGTGGCTTCTTGAGTGGCGGCTAAAGGCATTCAGGTATTTTCTGCAGATGGATTTACCTCAATGGCAGAATTTTAAAATGCCCGATATTGATTTTCAGGATATTTCCTATTACGCCGCACCTAAAAAGAAAGTATTAAACAGCCTGGATGAAGTGGATCCGGAACTGCTTGATACATTCAACAAATTGGGAATTCCGCTGGAGGAACAAAAAATTCTCTCGGGAGTTGCGGTAGATGCTGTTTTTGACAGCGTTTCTGTGGCTACCACTTTTAAAGAGAAGCTTGCAGAAGTTGGAATAATCTTTGGTTCTTTCGGTGAAGCTGTTCAAAATCATCCGGATCTGGTAAGAAAGTACCTGGGTTCGGTTGTGCCTTCGAGCGATAATGTTTTTGCAGCCTTAAATGCCGCTGTTTTTTCCGATGGATCGTTTGCCTACATTCCGCCAGGTGTAAAATGTCCTATGGAACTTTCTACTTACTTTCGTATCAATGCTAAAAACAGCGGCCAATTTGAGCGTACTTTGATTGTTGCGGATAAGGGAAGTTATGTAAGCTACCTGGAAGGCTGTACCGCTCCCATGCGAGACGAAAATCAGTTGCACGCAGCAGTAGTAGAGCTTGTGGCCCTGGATGATGCGGAAATAAAATATTCGACTGTTCAGAACTGGTACCCCGGTGATAAGGAAGGCAAAGGCGGAGTTTATAATTTTGTAACCAAACGCGGAATCTGTAAAGGAGATAATTCTAAAATTTCCTGGACACAAGTAGAAACAGGGTCAGCAATTACCTGGAAATATCCGAGTGTAATACTTAAAGGTGATAATTCCACCGGCGAGTTTTATTCCGTTGCATTAACCCGCAATAAACAACTTGCAGACACCGGTACTAAAATGCACCATATCGGTAAGAATACCAAAAGCAGGATTATTTCAAAAGGTATTTCGGCCGGGCAAAGTCAGAACAGCTACCGCGGTTTGGTTGAGATCCACGGAAATGCGGCTAATTCTCGCAATTTTACCCAGTGTGATTCACTCCTTATCGGCGACAAATGCGGCGCTCATACATTTCCTTATATTGAAGGGAAAAACAGCACTTCAATTATTGAACACGAAGCAACTACTTCAAAAATAGCCGAAGACCAGATCTTTTACCTGAATCAACGGGGGATAGATTCTGAAAAAGCAGTTGCCTTAATTGTAAACGGTTATGCACGGGAAGTTTTAAATAAACTTCCGATGGAGTTTGCAGTTGAAGCACAAAAATTGCTGGCAATTTCATTGGATGGCAGCGTAGGCTAATTTTAACAACAAGAAAGAAATACACATGCTGAATATACATAATCTTCAAACTGCTATAGAGGGCAAAGAGATACTGAAGGGGATTAACCTGGAAATAAAGGCTGGCGAGATACATGCTATTATGGGACCAAATGGTTCTGGAAAAAGTACATTGGCATCGGTTCTGGCCGGAAACGAAGCGTACGAAGTTACAGGCGGAAAAGTTGAATTTGATGGAAAAGACCTGCTTGAAATGTCGCCCGAAGATCGTGCAAGGGAAGGCCTTTTTCTTGCTTTTCAATATCCGGTAGAAATTCCGGGAGTTTCAAATATTACTTTTTTAAAAACAGCGCTCGAAGAGATCCATGCTTACCGCGGCCTGCCTCCTTTGTCTTCTAAAGACTTTTTGAAGTTGCTGAAGGAAAAGCAGGCGCTGGTAGAATTAAACGCGTCGCTTGTAAACCGCTCTGTGAACGAGGGTTTTTCTGGCGGCGAAAAGAAACGAAATGAAATTTTGCAGCTCGCTATGCTTGAACCTAAGTTAGCGATCCTGGATGAAACCGATTCCGGCCTGGATATTGATGCGCTAAGGATAGTGGCGTCAGGTGTAAACAAGCTCCGGTCGGAAAATAACGCGTTTCTTGTTATCACGCACTATCAACGATTGCTGGATTATATCGTGCCGGATTTTGTTCATATTCTGTACAATGGACGGATTATAAAATCAGGAACTAAAGAGCTTGCTTTAGAGCTTGAAGAAAAAGGCTATGACTGGCTGAAAGAAGAGCTTAGCGGCGTGTAAAGGGGGTGAAAATAAAAAATAAAAGTCAGGATTTGATTTCAAGTGTTGACTTTTTAATGGATTAATTGAATGCGAAAAGGAATTTTTAATAATTTTTATCAATACCTGTCAGAAAACTTTGAGAAGGAACACTTACCTGAAAGGCAGTTTGAATCAGCAGAATTACTCAGCAAAAGAGTTTCCGCTTTTCAGCAATTCAGTTTAAACGGATTTCCTTCAATAAATACCGAGGACTGGAAATTTACAAACCTGAACAGGCTTTTAAAAGAAGATTTTAAGTTTCAGGCTGGCGATAAAATTTTTGAGAAATGTACAACTGCGATAACAGGTCTAGATGCCTGCAAGGTTGTATTTATCAATGGAAAACTTGCTCCCGAACTTTCCGATACCTTACCTGAAGGTGTTACTTTTCTGGATGGCGGCGCTGCCTTATCCAAACCTCAATATACAGAGAAGATCGGCACGATTGCTTTTGACGAAGAAAATTCGATGCTGGCATTGAACACTGCGTTTTTTAAAGAGTTCAGCGTGCTTCACGTTGCTGCAAAAAAGCTTATTGAAAAGCCCATACATATCTCCCATATTTTTACAGGAAACAGTTCAGCAGCTTTTATTCCTTACCGCATGCTGGTTTTAGCAGAAGAATTGAGTGAGGCGACACTGATAGAAACATTCCGTTCTTCTACCACTGAGCCGGTGTTTATCAGTTATGTAAATGAGCAGAAACTGAACCAATCCGCCGTATTGCATTCTCATACCATCAACTCGCTGGGCGAGAATATGTATTTGGTTCATCATCGTGAAGTGCAGCAATGCAGAAACAGTATTTTTAATAACACCAATATTTCACTGGGTAAAGCTTCGCTGGTTAGAAACGATTTGAATTTCAGGCTTAAAGAAACAGGTACGGAAACCAATTTGCTCGGAACCTACATCACGTCCGATCGACAGCACGTAGATAATCACACTCTGGTAGACCATCAGTCACCTAACTGCAACAGTTCAGAGCTCTATAAGGGAATCATGATGGACAGGTCGCACGCGGTATTTAACGGAAAAATATTTGTTCGTCCTGATGCCCAGAAAACAAATGCGTTTCAGCAAAATAATAATGTATTGTTAAGTGACCAGGCTACGATTGATAGTAAACCGCAGCTCGAAATATTTGCCGACGATGTGAAATGTTCGCACGGTTCTACTGTGGGGCAAATGAATGAAGAAGCACTTTTCTATCTTAAAACTCGCGGAATTGGTGAAGAAACTGCAAAACGGATATTGGTAGAAGCCTTTGTATCTGATGTTCATTCAAAGATCACTATCCCTGCCTTAAAGGAATACGTGCTTGATTTATTAAAGCTGAAACTGCAGAACGAAAGCTTAATAACTGCTTAGTAAGGCTGTTAAGAAAGAAGGATTGATGGAAATTAAAACAGAAAGCATACAAAAATACCTCGAATACCAGGGAGAGCCGGTAAATGCACAATTTCCTGCCCTCCACCAAACTGTATTTGGAAAACCGCTTATCTATTTTGACAACGCTGCTACAACACAGAAGCCCTGGGCTGTTATTAACGCCATAAGCGATTATTATACAAGTATTAACAGCAATATCCATCGTGGTGTGCATTATCTTAGTCAGAAAGCAACAGATGCATATGAAATAAGCCGTAATACAATTGCTGAATTTATAAATGCCCGAAGTTCCAGAGAAGTTATTTTTACCAAAGGGACAACAGACGGCATTAACTTAATAGCAGATACTTATGGAAGATATGCTGTTAATAAAGGAGATTCTGTAATTATCTCGGCCCTCGAACATCATTCTAATATTGTTCCCTGGCAGATGCTGTGTGAAAAGAGAGGAGCAGTTCTTAAGGTCATCCCGATAGATGAAAATGGCGGACTTATTATGGATGAGTACCGGAATTTGCTGGATGAAACAGTAAAAATAGTTGCTGTCAGTTATGTGTCCAATACGTTGGGAACTATCAACCCGGTAAAGGAAATTATTGAACTTGCGCATCAGAATGGTACACCTGTTTTAATTGACGCAGCCCAGGCAATTCAGCATATTCCCATAGATGTTCAGCAGCTTGACTGCGATTTTATTGCATTCTCCGGCCACAAAATGTACGGCCCTACAGGTATTGGTGTACTGTATGGTAAGGAAGAATGGCTGGATAAGCTGCCTCCGTACCAGGGTGGGGGAGACATGATAAAAACCGTTACTTTCCCTAAAACAGAATATAACGAGCTGCCATTTAAATTTGAAGCGGGTACGCCTCATATAGAAGGTGCCATTAACCTGAAAGCGGCTGTCGATTTTATTAAAGAAATTGGTATTAAAGAAATTGCAGAGTTTGAAACGGGTTTGCTGCAGTATGCAACATCGGCGGTAGCAGACTTGCCGAACGTTAGCATTATAGGCAGGACAAAAGAGAAAACCGGTTCTTTGTCGCTTTCTGTTACCGGTGCACATCCGTATGATGTAGGCGTTTTGCTCGATAAAATGGGAATAGCTGTACGTACTGGCCATCATTGTACACAACCGGTTATGGACTTCTTCTGCATTCCCGGAACTGTGAGGGCATCTTTTGCACTTTACAATACAACAGACGAAATTGACCGTTTTGTTGAAAGCCTTAAAAAGGTTATTAACATGCTGGTATAAAAAGAAAAGAATGACCATTAATGAGAAACAGGACGAATTAATCGGGGAATTTGAATTCCTTACCGACTGGATGGATAAGTACGAATACATCATCCAGGAGGCGAAGGAACTTCCTGTAATAGATCCTGCTTACAAACAGGATCAGTACCTGATTAAAGGCTGCCAGTCTAAAGTATGGCTATATCCTGAGTATAAAGATGGAAAGCTCTATTTTACGGCTGATAGTGATGCCATTATCTCAAAGGGGCTGGTGAGCCTGATAGTGCGGGTTTTGTCAGGATATACTCCAAGGGAAATCCGCGAAGCTGAACTTTACTTTATTGACCGCATAGGACTAAAGGAACATCTTTCGCCCACCCGTTCCAACGGATTACTGTCAATGGTAAAGCAGATAAAATTATACGCAGTTGCACTCGACTCCGTTAAAAAATCACAGGTATGATTATTAATGATCCGGTAGGAATAAAAGACCAGGTAATTGAAAAACTGAAAGAGGTTTTCGATCCCGAAATACCTGTAGATATTTATGAGCTCGGCCTGGTATACGAGCTGATAACCAATACAAATGGCATTGTAAAAGTTATTATGACCCTGACCGCTCCGGCATGTCCGGCTGCAGATATAATCCTCAGAGATGTGCAGGAAAAGCTTTCACAAATAGAAGGAGTTAAAGAAGCCCGGGTAGAAATCACTTTTGATCCCCCCTGGGATCGGGAAATGATGAGTGAAGAAGCGAAACTGGAACTCGGGTTTATGTAAAAGATCTCCGAAACCAGCGGAATTACCTGAGATTAAATAAGACCGCCGAATTAAATACATCTGCAACTTCTACGCTGGCTCAATCTACTACACGTATTTTTAGTTAAGAGGGAGTGTAAACCAAAATTCTGAACCATTACCATCCTTGCTGACTACACCTACTTCTCCTCCGTGCCTTCTGATAATTTCGGCAGAGATGTATAATCCCAACCCAAGGCCCGAGAATTTTTGGGAAGACTCCTGTACACGAAAGAAACGGTCAAAGACATAATTTACTTTATCTTCAGGTATTCCAATTCCAAAATCTTTTACCTCAACCCGTACATGGTCTGCTCCTGGTTTTATGGTTAAAATTACTTTATCACTTTGTGGAGAATACTTGATAGCATTAGAGAGGAAATTAATTATTACTTGCTCAATACGATGTTTGTCTGCAAAAATAACAGTGTCGGTTTTCCCTTTTATTTCTATACGATGCGAATCCTCGGTTATCTGTATTTGGTCAGCACAATCTTGTATAGCCTGTCCAATTGTAAAGCTTGTCTTATTTAGTAGCATTTTTCCTGCCTGTATTTTAGTAACATTAAGCAGGTCGTTTACAAGGTCGCTGAGTTTGTTTATCTGGCGTGTAGCTCTTTCCAGAAATGGTTGAACAGGTTTTATTTCCTCGTTTTGATCAGCAATTCGTTCCACAAACTGTAAGGATGCCTTCATACTGGTTATAGGCGTTTTCAATTCATGGCTGGCAATGCTCATAAATTCATCTTTCTTCTGCATTAAAAGCTTCAGGGTTTGTTGAGCCATTTCCTGATCATGAATGTCAGTCAAACTACCTATATATCCTTCAAAATAATCATTAATTACAGGATTACTTTGTCCTAATACCCAGCGGTATTCGCCGTCTTTTCTTTTTAACCTGAATTTAGACTGGTAACTTTCCCGTTTATGGAAGCAATCCATAAATTTAGTATATTCCCGTTCCTTGTCTTCAGGATGAAATGCTTTGTTCCAGCCCAATTTCATACTATTCTCAAAAGAAAGTCCGGTAAAGGTTATCCAGGGGATGTTTACATAATTACATTGCCCGTTTTCATCCACTTTCCATATCATGAAAGGAGTTTTGTCTGCCAGTTGCCGGAAATAAATCTCACTCGATTTTATTTCCTCTGTAAGGGTTTTTTGCTCATGAATGTCGGTACTCGAACCTATCCATATCGTAATATTTCCAGCAGAGTCGTGTTGGGCAATACTTCGGGTTAAATGCCATCGGTATTCTCCCTCTGCATTTAACAGGCGTCGCTCTATTTCAAAATCATGTCCTGATACAATTGCTTTTGACCATTCTGTGATATAACGTTCCCAATCCTCAGGATGCACAATGTCTTTCCAGCCTTTGGTGCGGAATTCCTCCAAACTCTTACCTGTATAATCCAGCATTACTTTATTGAAATAATCAATATTGCCATCTGGTAATGCTGTCCAGATTTTTTGAGGAACAGCGTCTGCAAGGAAACGTAATTTATCCTCATTCTTTTTAACGGCACTTTGCAACTCTTTTTCTTTTGCTTCTGCTTCCTTTTTCTCAGTAAGGTCAATTACATAGGTTACAGCATCAATCGCGTCATCTTCTTCTATAGCGGCCGAACCAACAAGGGCAGGCACTCTGCTGCCGTCTTTTCTGTAATATTCATTCTCAAAAGCGGGGCATAAACCTTCATGTTTTAACTGGTCAATTGCCTTGTTGTTTAATTTGGCGTATTCGGGAGGAGTAAGGTTATCCCATCGTAATTTGCCTTCTTCAATATCCTTCCTGCTAAAGCCAAGCATATTTAATACATAATCATTGGCACTGATAATTTCGCCTTTGTAATTGGAGAAAAACATCCCGATCATGTTTGATTCAAAGATCCTTCTAAATTTTCCTTCAGAAGCAAGCGCTTTTCTTTCCGCTTCTCGAAGTTTGGTTACATCCAGCTTAGAACCCAACATCCGGTAAGGGGTATTAAATTCATCATGTAAAACATAGCCACGGTCAAAAATATAGGCATAAGAACCGTCAGCCTTCATAAACCGATATTCCTCAAACCAGATCTTTTTACCGGAATTTATCACTTCGTAAACATTACTTTCTACTCTCTGGCGGTCAGCAGGATGAATATGTTCTAACCAGAATACACCCGATTGACTGGCTTCAACCTGCTCGTAGCCAAACTGAGCATAAAAACTTTCATTCCACCAGATGTGATTATTAACTAGATTCCAATCCCAAATTGCATCATTGGTGGCTTTAGCTACCAGCCGGAAACGTTCTTCACTCTCAGATAATTCTTTGGTGCGTTTGTTTACTGTATCTTCGAGTTGTGAATTAAGGCTCTTTAGATTCTCCCGTGCAACAATAAGTTCATTGTAATTCTTTTTGAGCTTAATGTCTGAAGCTTTTTTATCAGTTATATTAGTAAATGTTATTACAAGTCCATCGAGCATTTTTACTGCAACAACATGGTACCACTCATCCTTTTCCTCCTGCTTATTATGAAATTCGGCCTGTAGTGGTTTTCCTGTTTTAACTACCTGGCTGTACTTTTCTAAAAAGCCATCTTTTAAAAGAACAGGCGCATTTTTGCGCAGCGACTTAACATTAGGGCCAGTTAATTGTAAAGATGCATAGTTGGCGGTTATGCACTCAAAATCAATAATTTGATTCTCTGGGTTTCTTATCGCTTTTAGGGCCATAATGGCACTTAAGCTGGAGTTAAAAACACCTTTTATAATGTTATTTAAATGGGTAATGGCAGAGATGTCAACGAAAGTAATAACGACACCGTCGTATTGTTTATCCTGCCTTATATAAGGATAAAGCCGAACCAAACTGTTATGGCCATTTGCCAGAACAACTTCTTGCTCAATAATCTGACCGTGTTCTTTTACATATTTTACATCTGATAGCAGATTGTCATATTTGAAGTTTGTTGAGATATGATTCAGAGGCCTTCCAATGTCTGTTTCTATTAGGTTAATGAGGCTGGTGGCTGCCGGATTAAATTTCCGGATATTCAGGTCGGAATCTAGAAATATCTGCCCTATATTGGTGCTGCTAAAATAATTGTTTAAGTCGTCATTTAATTCTACCAGCTCTTTGATTTTGATTTGATGCTCCGTATTCAGGGTGTGGAGTTCCTCGTTTAAAGATTGAAGTTCTTCATTGCTTGATTGTAACTCTTCATTGGCTGATAATAATTCTTCGTTGCTTGATTGCAGTTCCTCATTTGTTGTTTCCATCCCTTCTACAGCCATCTGCAGATTTGTCCTGGTTTCACTTAGTTCAGCTTCCAATTCAAGTACATATTCATTCGGTTCAGCTGCTGAATAAGCTGTAAATGCAGGCTCTGGAGAAACTTCTTTCTGTATATTTTCTCCAATAACAATCAGAGTATTTGCAGCTCCGATACCAATATTTGCCGGTTTAACCAAAATATTAACAAAGACATCCCTGTCGTTTTCTTTATATCTTACACTTTTTAGTAATACTTTTTTTAAATCTTTTGATGATTTTCTTACTGCCGTGTTTATCGCTACAGATAGTTCTTTCGGAACCATTTTTAACAGATTAAGGGCAAGCTGTTTTTCGGGAAGAGACAAGTATTTTCTGTAATTTCCTATCGTTTCTTTTATTGCATAGTTGTGGTCAATATAAAATCCTACATAGCCCAGGTCTTCACAAATCAATTCACTGAAATCTAAGAGAATATCTCTCTGAGTATCTCCTCTTTTTCGGATACCCGGAACGGTTCTTTCGCGGGGTTTTACAGAATCATCAATTCCAAAAAGGTTCGTGGTGTTAATTTTCACGTTTCCGTTTTTTTTATAAATCTTCCATTTCGAGTCTACTTCTTTTAAACCATCTTTTATCGAAGATGCCGTTTCGCTGGAACCCAAAAACAGGTATCCCGAGGAATTTAATGAAAAGTGAAGCTTCGTCTGGACTTTCTGCTGCAGAACAGGATCCATGTAAATGAGCATATTCCTACAGGATATCAAGTCATTATTAATAAAAGTAGGATCCTTAATAATATTATGCTTCGCAAATACTATCTGTTTTCTTATTCGTGGAACTACGGAATAAGATTTAGCCGTTTGAATAAAGTATTTTTTTAAAACCGTAGGTTCAATATCTTTTGAAATCGAAAGCGGGTAAGCATTTTTAGATGCAAAATGGACACTGCTCTCATTAATATCAGTAGCAAAAATTTTTACATCCAGGTTTCGCTTCTTTTTCTGCAAATACTGGTCAATTGAAATCGCTATAGAATAAGCTTCTTCACCTGTACTGCAAGCTGTAACCCATACTTTTAGTACATCTCCATCCTGTTTTGAATCTACTATTGCTGGTATAATATAAGCGTCTAAAAGCTGAAAAGCAGGCTTATCCCTGAAAAACTTAGTTACCCCGATCAGGAATTCCTTACCTAGCTGTCTGGCTTCTTCCGGATGTTTGTCAAGATGAGCCAGATAATCTTCAAGCTTATCAAAATCGGCTTGTAACATCCTTTTGCTTAATCGGCGAGTAATAGTGGGAGCCTTATAGTTATTAAAATCATAACCTGTATGATTAAGAACATGCTCCAGGATTTTTTCCAGCAGGTTGTCATCAACTTTGCCTTTATTAAGCACTCTTGCTGGATTTTCCTGGATAAAATTATAAATCTCTTCAGGCATCATTTCTGGAGGAAGAATAAAATCCGCGTGACCGGAGTTTATCGCACTATGTGGCATCCCATCAAATTTAGCAGTCAGAGGATCTTGTACGATCACCATCCCTCCGCATTCTTTTATGGCAGCGATACCACGTGTTCCGTCTGTTCCTGTACCAGAAAGAATAGCTGCAATAGCCTTTCCTTTTCGCTCTTCAGCAAGTGTATATAAAAAGGTATCTATTGCTGTGTTGGGGCCTTTTCCAACTGACTTTTCTGCAAGAACTAATTTCCCGTTCCTGATCGTCATCAGTTTGTTATTGGGGATTACATATACGCATTTTTTTTGCACTGGCATGTTGTTTTGTGCCTCAAAAACCTGCATATGAGTATGTTTGGAAATCAACTCGACCAGTAAACTTTTATAGTCGGGAGAGAGGTGCTGTATAATAATGAAAGACAGCTGGGTGCTTTCCGGTACATTATCAAAAAAATCATGAATAGCCTCAAGTCCACCTGCAGATGCGCCGATAGCGACGATGTAATGTTCGGACTTTTTAAGCATATTATTTTTCTGCGTATTTACAGCACTCGTCTCCATGTTAATCAATTCGCCAGATATCTTGTTGAAAACTCATAAATAAAGCTTCTAAGCCTTTCTGCAATATCAAGTTCCTCCCTCGTCCATGAAACTGAGGTTTTTTGTACAACTTGTTTCCAGATATTGAATGAGTTTCGAGGATGGTAATTCTTTTTATCGCTATCAAAATTAATAGCTTCATTCGGATTACCGCCCCAGCTTACCGTTTGTATCACTTCTGGCCGGAAAAGAACAATATAATAACCTTTTTGTGTGTTTATAGGAATTGCTAAAATGCTACTGGCAATTTTATAGTAATTATCCGCGTCATCATAAACCTTCGGCAATTTCGACTCGTTATATACGGTATCAGTGTTTCTGGTTTGAAGCCATAGTAATAAATTTTCAATTTCTTCAACAGATGGAGTACTCCCTATTGTAGTAATATTATCCATAAAGTTTATTGCTGCACCTGTGGATTCAATAAGGTCCATTATATTCACTTGTTCGTCAAATAATCCCTCGACCAGATTCTTTTTTGAATAGACCTGCTCAATTATTCTGGCCTGTTTTTCCTGCAGGCTCCGTGAACGTTCAGCGTGTTCTTTATGAATAATAGAAGATATTTTAGCGGATATAAAATTTGAAAGCAGTTCAAAAGCAGAACACATTTCATAGCTTAAATGCTTCTCCTGCCGGTGGTGGCATGATATCAGTCCCCATAATAGCTCATTAATCAGTACCCGCGTAGACATAGAAGCCATTACATTCATATTGCCGAGATATTCCAGATGCACTGCAGCTACACTTCTTAAATTACAGTCAGAAAGATCAATAAATGCATGAGTAAGCGGGTTAATTACCGGGTATAACCTTACAGGAGTATATTCCCTGTTGGGTATAAGTCTGTATGGATTTGTAAGATATAATTGCCTAGCCTGTTTTGGAATGTCAGAGGCAGGAAATTTAAGTCCATAATACGCATCCATTCCTTCTTCCATTGCTTCGGCAATTACGGTACCATTCCACTCCTCATCAAAGGTGTACATCATTACTTTATCAAATCCTGAAAGTTTTTTTAACTCCCGGATGGCGATACTACAAGCCTCCCGTACGGTTGTGGCAAGGTCAATTTCTGCCATTATGTATTTTAGTCGCTGAAATACGTCAATAAAAGAGTTCTTTTCGTTCGGATAGACCTCCTCCAATTCGATAATTATATAATCTGCTTTAGCATGAAGCAAAGCGAGAAATTCTTTTTTTTCAGTAGATTCAGAAAAAGAAAAAGTTAGTGGAATTTTATCTTTTATATCATTCTGAAATTTTTCGGTAATGCTGTGGATTTCAGAAGGGTGCAGATATTCATTTAAAAAGGTATTAACAACCTGATTTGCCGGTTTTGCCAATAGCTGAACAATATTTTCACTTGCCTGAATAATTTTAAGATCTTTTTTATCGATAACTATCAGGTATCCGTAGGGTTGAATCATATTTACCTGATGCAGGGGGAGGCTGCCGCAGAATTCCGAGTCATAATTTTTTTCTTGAGTCATTCTTTTCTATCCAGTTTTCAAATTTGATAAATGTATCTTTTGCTGATATTAATACCTCTTTACGTTGAGGTTCAGTTAAATCAAGGTTGTTTAAAACAGACTTGAATATGTTCCACATGCTCATTGTATCATTTCCATAACTCTTGAAAAATGTAAGAGAATTACTAATACCTATAGTACTTTCAATCATCTTTGCAATTGTTTTACCTCCTAGAGTAGATCCTTCAAGAACATATAACGCCCCCAATGCCTGAAAGCTATTATCAATCTGAGGAAGTTCTTCATTTATAGCTGCATCATTTGAAATATCAATGTTCAGGGTTTTAAGATCGTATAGAATAGCTGCTGATTTTCGCCTTAATAAATAATCAGGTAAAATTTCTTTATCTAAATATTCATCAATCTTTTTTTCCAGAGGACCGAAATAACCATAAAAGATTTGCAGAATGTTTGAATAATCTTTAGCAGAACGAATTAATTTTATTTTTGAAATAAGTTTTTTTTCAAGATTTAAATGTACTTCTGTGGTAAATTGTTTTAATAATGAAGAAACCATTTATATCAATATTAGCTTTGGCTTTAGGAAGATCAAATATAAAAGGACTAATATAAATTGAACCATTTATATATAAATATTGACAGCATAATTGTAAAGGATTATTTACTCGGATATTCCCAATTGTTAAGTTGAGAAATTATGATTGTATGCAGCTGAAGTTTTTAAATAATTATCGGAACTGCAAGTATCGATTTGTTTTTTAAAAAGATGTATGAAAAAGCCATCCAATAATATTATGATGGCTTTTTCATATTTGCTTGGTGGAGTCGGAGGGATTCGAACCCTCGTCCAAACATGGGATGAATTACGCTTTCTACATGCTTAGCAACTATTTAATTGTCGGGAAGGGGAAGGCCAGTTGCTTGCCTGTACCGTCTTCCGTAGGTGCTTGTTCTCGCCCGGTTATCGCACCTTAACCAGGCCAGTTCTGTAAATCGATGCCCCGTATGCCAAGCTAACAGAACAACTGCTTAGCGGGACAAAAGCTTACTTAATTCTAAATTAAGCAGCTAAGGCGTAGTTATTTTCGCCAATTATAGTTTGAGAGTTGAGATTAAAGCGCTTTACTCACAATGCGCTGCATGCTTACATAGTCATCTCCATCCTGTCAATTCCGGTCGACCCCTATGTTATACTGTCAGATTGTTTTTTAGCTGTTCATCAAAACCTGTTCTTTTTTAGCTGTTCTGCCCGGATATTCCTGCAGGGCTTTTTCTAAACAGATCATCGCTTCAGCCAGATCTTTCTTGTTCAAAACGTATGCCAATCTTACTTCATCCCTGCCTTTCCCTGGCGTGCTGTAAAATCCTGAAGCGGGAGCCAGCATAACCGTTTGATTATTATAAGTAAATTTTTCCAGTATCCATTGGCAAAACTTCTCCGCATCATCTACCGGAAAACGGGCTACTACATAAAAAGCGCCTCCGGGATTTGGACAGAATACACCTTCCATTTTATTCAGGGAATCCACTAATATTTTTCTTCTTTCTGAATATTCTTTTCTAACATTTTCAAAATAGGAAGGAGGAGTGTCAATAGCAGCTTCCCCTGCAATCTGCTCAACCATTCCGGCGCTTAAGCGGGCCTGTGCGAATTTTAACGCTGTAGCAAGCACTTTTTTGTTTTTAGTAATCAGAAATCCCAGTCTTGCTCCGCAGGCGCTGTATCTTTTTGATAAGGTATCTATCACAATTACATTATCATCAATTCCGCTAAGGTGCATGGGCGATACAAAACTTTGTCCGTCATAGCAAAAATCGCTGTATGCCTCATCGGCAAACAAATACAGGTCATATTTCAGGCAAAGGATCTTGATGTTTTCCAGCTCTTCCCTTGAATACAAGTACCCGGTTGGATTATTCGGACTGCAAATAAAGATAGCCTTTGTCTTATCTGTAATAAGCTTTTCAAACTCACTGATGGGTGGCAAAGCGAAACCGTTATCAATACTGGATAGTACCGGTTTTATAACAGCATCGCTCATGCAGGCAAATCCGCTGTAATTGGCATAAAAAGGCTCTGGTACTATAATTTCATCACCGGGATCCAGACAAGACTGTGTTGCAATAATAAAACCTTCCGATCCTCCATTTGTAACGATAATATTATCAGGACTGATATTATAGCCTCGTTTGTTGTAATATTCCGCTAATTTCTGACGATAAGAAAAAAAACCTTCAGACGGGGTATAAGCCCAAACCTTGAAGTCAATATTTTTTATTGCATCCAGCATGATCTGAGGCGTTTCTATATCAGGCTGGCCTATATTTAAATGATAAACCTTTTTCCCCTCCTGTTTTGCTTTATCAGCATACGGTGTAAGTTTTCTGATAGGAGAAGCCGGCATCCGGACTCCCTTGTTTGAAATTTTAGGCATATAATGACAAAAATAAAAAAACCCCTCCGTTTAAGGAGAGGTTTCTGAGAATATTTACTAAATCTGTTTTACTTAGAATTACTACTTACTACCTCTCCTTTTATATACAGGACTTTTACCGGTGTTTTGGCGTTTGATTTTACAGTTACCGCCTTAGTGAAAGAGGAGGCTACTGCCGCATTAAATGTTAATTTAATATTTCCAGCTTCGCCTTTTTTAACAGGAGTTTTAGTATAATCTGCAACAGTACAACCGCATGTTGGTTCAACAGCGCTGATTATAAGAGGCTGATCTCCAACGTTAGTAAACTTAAATTCGTAACTTACAGGTTTTCCCTGAGGGATTTTACCAAAGTCGTGAGTTTCAGTTTCAAACTTAAATTCAGGTTGGTTATCGGCTTTTAAAGCAGTCATCAGGGTAAAAGACAAGATAACTGAGAATAACATTAAAATCTTTTTCATTTTCGAACTGTTTAATACAAATATAATAATTTACTTTGATTCAAAAAATTTCCCCTTTGTACGTGAGGGATTGAGCGTAAGTTTCAGGACGACTAATAAATTATTATTTTTGGCCTTGTTTGTATAGATATGTCAGCAACCGAAACCAACCGATTTGATATTACCGAACTTACGTTTGACGATTTTAAAAGGATTGTTATCAATGATTATAAGATAGCGTTTGAAAGCAGACAGGTAAGTTTAATAGGACGGAAGGAAGTGCTTACCGGCAAGGCAAAGTTTGGCATTTTTGGTGATGGAAAGGAAGTAGCTCAGATTGCGATGGCCAAGGCTTTTCGTGAGGGCGATTGGCGTTCCGGTTACTACCGTGATCAAACATTCATGTTTGCCGCCGGCATGGTTACCATAAAGGAATTTTTTGCGCAATTATATGCCAATCCGGATGTGAATGCTGAACCGGCTTCCGCAGGGAGACAGATGAATGCACATTTTGCAAGCAGAAGCATTAATGAAGATGGCAGCTGGAAAGATCATACAGCGATAAAAAACTCTTCTTCAGATATTTCAACAACAGGCGGACAAATGGCAAGGCTCGTAGGTCTTGCACAGGCTTCCAAATTATATCGTGATAATCCTGAACTTTCCTATCTGCGCAATTTTTCTGTTAACGGAAACGAAGTAGCTTTCGGTACTATCGGCAATGCCTCAACATCTGAAGGCGTTTTTTTCGAAGCGATCAATGCAGCGGGCGTATTACAAATACCACTGGCAATATCAATATGGGACGATGATTATGGTATTTCTGTTCCAAACCGTTATCAAACAACCAAGGAGGATATCTCGGAGGTTTTAAAAGGCTTTCAGCGGGATGCAAACGGAGAGGGCTTTGAAATTTTTAAGGTAAAAGGCTGGGATTATCCCGGGCTTTGTGAAACGTATGAAAAAGCAATTCAAATATGCCGTGAACAGCATGTTCCGGTAATGATTCATGTTACGGAAGTTACACAGCCGCAGGGCCACTCAACTTCCGGATCGCACGAAAGATATAAATCAAAAGAACGGTTGCAATGGGAGGCTGAATACGATTGTCTTGTTCAAATGCGAAAATGGGTGCTCGAATCAGCAATTGCTACAGAAGAGGAGCTTAGTCAGTTGGAGCAGGATGCCCGTCAATACGTGCGCCAATGCCAGAAGGAAGCCTGGAATGAATGCAATGCTCCAATTACAGAAGAACTGAACGAGTTGCAGCAGATACTGAAGGAAAGCAACGACGAGCGCTTAACCGGACTTTCTCAACAGCTTAAAGCAGTTGCCATGCCTACCCGGAGAGATTTGCTTGAAACTGTAAGGAAGGCAATAAGATTATTGCGTTTTGAAAGCTCCGAAAGCAGAACTCAATTGCTTGCATGGCACAAAAAACATATGGAACTGAATGCCGAGCGCTATAATTCCAAATTGTTTACAGAAACTATTGATTCTCCGGCAAACGTTCCGATAATTCCGGCTGCATATTCCTCTGATTCTAAAATGATAGATGGCAGAGAGGTTCTCAATGCGTGTTTTGATGAAAATTTCGCCCGTGATGCCCGTTTAATTGCTTTTGGTGAAGATGTGGGGAGTATCGGGGATGTAAACCAGGGGTTTTCGGGCCTGCAAAATAAATATGGGTTGATGCGTGTTTCTGATACAGGAATCAGAGAAAGTACAATAATAGGACAGGGAATTGGCCTTTCCATGCGGGGATTAAAGCCCATTGCGGAAATTCAGTATCTGGATTACCTGCTTTATGCTCTTTATGTAATTTCTGATGATCTTGCCTCGTTGAGTTACCGTACCAAGGCTGGGCAAAAAGCTCCGCTAGTAATCAGGACGCGTGGCCACCGATTGGAAGGCATCTGGCATTCAGGATCTCCTATATCTATGATCCTTGGTTCTATGAGAGGAATACATATTTGTGTTCCAAGAAATATGACACAGGCGGCAGGCATGTATAATACTTTGTTGCGTGCAGATGAACCAGCATTAGTAATCGAATGTCTTAACGGATATCGTTTAAAAGAAAAACTTCCCGTAAACGTGGGAGAATTTACAGTGCCACTCGGGAAAGCCGAAATTGTGCGTGAAGGAGCAGATATTACCGTAATTTCTTACGGATCAACGCTTCGGGTGGTTGAGGAAGCAGCAGAAGAACTGGAAAAATTAGGAATTTCTATTGAAATAGTAGATCCTCAGACTTTGCATCCCTTTGATTACGATCGCTTGTGTGCCCGTTCGCTGAAAAAAACAAACAAACTTTTGGTGGTAGATGAAGATGTTCCGGGAGGTGCATCTGCCTTTATTCTGCAACAGGTTCTGGAAGAGCAAAAAGGATATTATTATTTAGATGGGGCTCCACGAACGCTCACAGCTAAATCTCACAGAACCCCTTACGGTACAGACGGCGATTATTTCTCGAAACCTTCCGCAGATGACGTAATAGAAATTGCCTATTCAATAATGAATGAAAGCAATCCTGAAAAGTATCCTTCATTATTTTAACCGGTCTGCATTTAAACCATATTAAAATATTTTAGCTTTTGATTATTCTCACAAGTTTAGTCAAAAGCTTATTTTTGCCCATTCTTTCGCTTTATAAATGAATATTTCAAAAACATATAATCCACAGGAAACTGAAAATAAATGGTACAAGTACTGGCTTGATAAGAAATTCTTTCGTTCTGTGCCGGATGAACGCGAACCTTACACGATTGTAATTCCTCCTCCTAACGTTACAGGCGTGCTGCACATGGGGCATATGCTTAATAATACCATTCAGGATGTGCTTATCCGGAGGGCACGTATGCAGGGAAAGAATGCCTGTTGGGTACCCGGAACCGACCATGCATCCATTGCAACAGAAGCAAAAGTTGTGGCAATGTTAAAAGAAAGAGGGATTGAAAAGAAGAATATCACCCGGGACGAGTTTTTGCAATATGCTTATGAATGGAAAGACAAGTATGGTGGGATAATATTAAAGCAACTCGAACGCCTGGGAGCTTCCTGCGACTGGGACAGAACACGTTTCACAATGGAAGAAGATCTTTCCAATGCGGTAATTGATACGTTTATTCATTTATATAAAAAAGGACTGATTTATCGTGGTGTAAGGATGGTGAACTGGGATCCGCAGGGCAAAACCGCCCTTTCGGACGAGGAAGTTATCAGAAAGGAAGTAAATCAGAAGTTATACTATATCCGTTATACTATTTCCGGTACTTCAGAATACCTGGTAATTGCTACCACACGGCCTGAAACGATTATGGCTGATACGGCTGTTTGTATCAACCCTAATGATACAAGATATAGCCATTTAAAAGGTAAAACGGTACTTGTTCCACTTATTAACCGTGGAATTCCGCTCATTGAAGATGAGTATGTGGAAATGGATTTTGGAACAGGATGTTTAAAGGTTACACCTGCACATGATCTGAATGATTATGAATTGGGTATTAAGCACCATCTTCCGGTAATTGATATTTTAAATGATGATGGAACATTAAATGAACAGGCTGAGATTCTGGTAGGAGAGGACCGGTTTGCAGCCCGCAAAAAAATTGCAGTTCTGCTGGGAGAAGCAGGCCACCTTGAAAAAGTAGAAGATTATAAATCACAGATAGGTTTTTCAGAACGTACGGATGCGGTTATTGAGCCTAAGCTATCCATGCAATGGTTTTGCAAAATGCCCGAAATGGCAAAACCAGCCTTGCAATATGTATTAGATGGTGAGATCCGTCTGATTCCTGACAAATTTACGAATACATACCGGTATTGGATGGAAAATGTACGCGATTGGTGTATAAGCCGCCAGTTGTGGTGGGGGCAGCAAATTCCGGCATGGTATTATAAAAATGAAGCACCTGTTGTAGCCAAAACAAAGGAAGAAGCAATTGAGCAACTGATTACAGGCTCTGAAGAAAGAAGCGGAATGTCTGAAGAGGAAAAATCAGCATTCAGATCGCTGGCAGAAGAAATAATCAGGCAGGATGATGACGTAGTTGACACCTGGTTCTCTTCCTGGCTCTGGCCGATGTCTGTTTTTGATCCCTCTGTGTGCGGACATCCTGAGGAAAAAGGAAATGCCGATATAAACTATTACTATCCCACAAACGACCTGGTAACAGCACCGGAAATTCTATTTTTCTGGGTTGCCAGGATGATGATGGCAGGGCAGGAGTTCAGGGGAGAAGCTCCTTTTCGTAATGTATATCTTACCGGTATTGTCCGCGATAAGATAGGAAGGAAGATGAGCAAGTCACTTGGAAATTCTCCCGATCCGATTGGTTTGATAGAAAAGTATGGTGCGGATGGCGTAAGAGTTGGTATGCTGCTTTGTTCGCCCGCTGGTAATGACCTCATGTTCGATGAGTCCTATTGCGAACAGGGAAGGAATTTTGCTAATAAAATCTGGAATGCGTTTCGTTTGGTTAAAGGCTGGGAAGTTGATATTAAGCTGGAGAACATGAATACCAAAGCTATTAACTGGTTTGAAAGCCGGTTTAATGCAGCTTTGGCAGAGATAGAAGAAAACTTTACTCAATACCGCCTATCAGAAGCCCTAATGGGTATTTATAAACTGGTGTGGGATGATTTCTGCTCCTGGTATCTGGAAATGGTAAAACCTGCATATCAGCAACCGCTTGATAAGGTTACTTTTGAAGCTACCCTCACTTTTTTTGATACAATTTTAAAGCTTGTTCATCCTTTTATGCCCTTTATTACAGAGGAGCTTTATCATGATGAATTATTTGGAGAGCGGGCACAACTTGATTGTTGTATTGTAGCTCCTTATCCCGCAGCCGGTGAAGTGAATAAACCTTTATTGCAGGAAATTGAGATTGTTAAACAAGTGGTTTCAGAAATACGTAACATTCGTAATTCTAAACAAATTTCTCCGAAAGAAGCTTTGCCACTTGCCATAAAGGTAAACTCCGGTGTTCAGTATCAGGAATACTTACCTGTTATTTCGAAGCTTGCCAACGTGTCTGATGTAGAGTTCACAGAAAATAAAATTACAGGCGCTGCCACTTTTCTTGCCGGTCGTGATGAATTTTTTGTAAGCATTTCAGGTAATATAGATGCTGAAGCAGAACGTGAACGCATTCAAAAGGAGATTGAATACCTGCATGGATTTCTTAAATCGGTTAGTGCAAAGCTTTCTAATGAACGTTTTGTTCAAAATGCAAAACCGGAAATAGTTGAGAACGAACGAAAGAAAAAAGCCGATGCAGAAGCTAAGATCAGCCTGCTTGAGGAAAGCTTAAAAAGTCTAAGCTAATAAAGTTCAGCTTGCAACAGAAAAAGATTGTCTGGCAAGCTGTTTTACCATTTCTTTAACTTCCCAGCGGGTTTGCTCTTTTTTTATCGGCGCCATATTGATCTTGTGGATCAAATTATCACGGGTATGGACTTTCAGTTCGCAAAATCCTGTAGTTATTTTGCTTATTTCTTCTGCCTGAATACGAATGACTTTGTCTTCCTCGAAAGAAAAATAGTCAAATCCTTCATTGTCAATTTTAAGCAGCAGTTCCTCGTTCACAGAATTTTTTAGTTTTACACAGGTTCCAATTAAAAAAATGCAAAAAAAAGTGTTAAGAATACTGAATCCGGTAGGGAGGAACTGAAGGATTATAGCTGCAGTGCTTATACTTATGAACGCTAATAGAAGGCGCAGAGCTATGAATAGGTTTTTCTCATAACTTCTTAAATATCCTTCGCGATAAATCTGGTAATGCATAAGGGCTGTATTTAGAATTATGTATAATTCTATTTACTACGTTTTGACTATGAGAAAGTTACAATTAATGAGTAGTATTATGTTTTAGTGTAGGGAGGAATGTCCGGAAGAAATTCATAAGAGCCTTGTTCAAAATTTATCGTACAGGTATAATGATGGATACCGTTACTCACCAGCAACAGCGGAATTTTATGTACTATATTGTAGCGGGCAATCTGATCAAAGGTTTTCTGGGAAATTTTAACAGAAGGAGCCTTGCATTCAACCAGTAAAATTTTTTCCCCTATCGAATTGTAAATAACTAGGTCGGTTCTTTTTTGCAGCGAATTTAGTTTCAGGCCACCTTCTATATTAAATAAGGAAGTAGGATATTTTTTATGTATGATTAGAAATTGAGCCAGGTGTTGCCTAACCCATTCCTCCGGAGTGAGAATAATGTATTTTTTTCGTATAGGGTCAAAAATATAGGTGTTACCGGAATCTTCCTTTATTTTAAAAGGGAAGGGTGGAAGATTCAGGGGAACGGGTTTAAACATGAAGCAATATTAGCCATAGTTTTGCACATGCACTATGCAGGAAAAATAATTTTGTAATTTGGCATTATGAATGCTCCGGCCCTTTTTAGCGATTTGAAGAAACGGAATTTTAAACCGGTTTATTTGTTGCATGGTGAAGAATCATATTATATAGATCTTTTTGCTGAGTACCTTGAAAAAAATGTTCTTTCTGAAGCCGAGCGGGGATTTAATCAAAGCGTTTTTTACGGCCGCGATGTCGATTTTACTACCATACTCAATGCGGCAAAACGATTCCCGATGATGAGCGATTACCAGGTTGTACTGGTTAAAGAGGCGCAGGATCTTAAATGGAGCAAGGATAGCGAAGACGATAAAAAAGCGGCCGACCCACTATTAAGTTACCTCGAAAAGCCCCTTAATAGTACCATACTGATTTTTTGCTATAAAAACGGAAAGTTTGATAAGAGGAAGAAAACATATAAAGCCATTGAAAAGAACGGGATTGTTTTTGAGTCTGTAGTGGTTTATGACAATAAAATACCTGTCTGGATAGAGGACTTTGTAAAAGAAAAGGGATATAAGATACATGCAAAAGCTGCAGCATTAATCGCTGAATATTTAGGTAATGATCTTTCTAAAGTTGCTAATGAGTTGGAGAAACTCATGCTCAACGTGCCTAAAGATAAAGAAATAACTGCAGAAGATGTGCATAACAATATCGGCATCAGTAAAGAGTTTAATGTATTTGAACTACAGTCTGCCCTTGCCCGAAAGGACGCTTATAAGGCTAACCAGATCATAAATTATTTTGCTGCAAATCCCAAAACAAATCCTATCCAGTTAACCCTCGGAACTTTAAATACCTATTTTGTTAAGGTTCTTAAGTACCATTATCTTTCAGATCATTCAGCGCCAAGCGTTGCACGCGAACTTGGAGTTAACCCCTTTTTTGTTAAAGATTACGAACAGGCGGCAAAAAGTTACCCGATGCCTAAAATATTTAACATTATCAGTTATTTACGGGACTGCGATTTAAAGTCGAAAGGAGTTGAGGCTACAGGTAATACGGAGGACAGTGAACTCATTAAAGAACTTGTCTTTAAGATTATTCATTAAATTATTTTTCAAATAGTGAAATAATGATCTCGAATCATAAGTTGCCCTGATTCCAGGTACTATGCTATTTGTTAAAAATATTTTCAGAATTCCTGTATCCGCTTCCCAAATTCATATACCAGTCGGTAAATAATGTTCCTCCTGATTTTGTCCAATCCAAAAAGTGCAGGAATGTTTTGTCTATAGCACTTTCTTCCGTCGGATAAGAAAAAGATTCAAGAAAATTTATAGCATAGGGCCAGTTTTCTTTAGTAAGATAATAACGGCCTGTTGCCGGATTTGAATTGTCGTTTAAAGTATTGAATAGCGATTTATCTACTTTATCTGTAGGTGGATGGCCGGGAAGATGAATTTCGTAACCTCTTCTCATATTGCTTATAAGAAACGGATTGAACGGAGCACTCCCAATAGTTTCCTGAGAAACCGGAGAATAAAATTTTATATTAATATGAGCTGTATCTCCCTCAACTTTTGGCATAGAGGGTTTAGTGTTCACAAAATATGCACCGGCATAATTTGATATCAGGGCATCGGTGTTGTCGAATGGTATTACCACTACCTTGCTTTGTCCTTCTTCTATCCCTTTAGCGTTTAACTGGATATAAGAATTTACAAGTTTTTGCCCTGTTACTTTACTCACGAGTGAAGGATCAAATGGAAATTGCACACCGAATCCATTTCTATAAGATGCGCCCACTGCCTTTACAGTATAATTCGCATTTATTTCAACAACTTTATTGGCTGAGTTCGTTATAAATGCATAACGGTAATTCACAACCAGGTCGTTCAGGTCATAATCTCCGGTAGCGGGCCAGTTATCTTCAAATGACAATGTTGCAAAAGCATTTTTAGACGGATAGTAATTAGTATAGGCACGGGAAGCATCGTTGGGAAATTCGTCATCTTCATCATTAATTCCATCTCCATCAGCATCTGCCGCTTGCTCAAGTGGTTGAACTCCCAATGTGGATATAGAAGTGCTTGGATTAGCGCTTGCGAAAAGCATTACATCGTTAAAATCATGATCGCATTCTTCCTGGTCCCGTGGTGAATCTTCAAAACCTATTATAAAGCGGTTTTCTTTTGCATAGTTTAACAATACACTATGTTTCTTCAATGAAGAACTGCTTTCTGGATTCAGCGCAGAATTTGAATAGTATTTTACAGCATTGCTGTTTACTTTTTTAGTGCTATTGTTCCAGCCATTTGAAAACAGAACAAAACCTATGGATACACCGGCAGGAAACGTTCCCAATTTAATTTTATCACCTGATCTCATACTGCCGCCGCGGCCGTATAAGGAAGCATTTGGAAGAACATAGTAAACTTTTTCAATATCAGAAGGATCTGTCGGCGGATCGAGAGTAGGATAGGTATAATAACCTATCGAATTGGAATAAGTAGCTCCTTCAGAAATAAAGGTAACATATACATCCGATTCCTTTGTCAGGTTAATTGAGGAAGCTGCATTTGCTGATACAATATTAGGGTGTAATGTTCGCTGGTCTTTTTGTTCAGGAAGTGTTGAATTTATTAAACTCAGCATTTCAGCATTTATATTATCCGGGAAAAGTTCTCTGTATAATGGCCTGCCCTGTAAATCATACAAACCCATATAAATATAACTTGCGGGCTTTGTGGCACTTACTGTGTTTAAAGATGCTTTTTTTGCTAAAGAAAGCTTGTTAGACGGATTAATTGCAGATTCCGAAATATCTCCACTAAATCCTTCTTTTCCGCCAATCGTACATTTAATTTTATTATTAACAATTACAGCTTTCGCATTTCTAAGAAGCCCTACATAATTCGGGTCTATAATTAAGGTGTCAAGATAGGAAGCAACACTGATTGTTGACTTAATATTTCCGTTTTCATCTGTAATTGCTTTGAATATGGCATCTTCTTGTGATGGCTTATCAGGCAGGTTAACAGTTAAAGGTATTCCTTTTAACGGTTCACCTGTATTTGTCAATAAGGTTATATCAAGATCTACCTTTTGAGATGTAGTATATGAAAAACCATCAGGAGCAATTTTATTAATTCCTTCTTCTCCTTTTCCTCCCGGATCTTTTTTACATGAAACTGCCATTGCAATTAGGGTAGTAAAAAAGATGTAGCGTAAAAACTGCTTCATTTTATTCTTTTAAACGAGAATAATACAGGGGTATCCCGTAAATTATTCAGTGTTAGTTTTTACGACTATGAAACTGTGGAAGTTTCAGAAAAAAATAAAAAAGGGTTAACTTAAAGAATATGCAAACTATTTGCTTTTGAGTATAATAGCAGAATCTTTTAGAGCAGAAGATTTTGAAATTCTTTTTATTTCAACTGCGTTGATGATTAATTCTTCATCAAGTTTCGTTTCAGTCTTTTCAGATTTTATTGTCTTTATAGGATTTGGGAAGCCCTGTTTTGTCGATTCAATTACTTTTTTGGGTTTAACCGCGGTTTCTTCCTCTGATGTGGAGATAAGATTTAAGACCGGAGTAGTATCTGTGCGGTTGTAATACTCCATATTGAACGAGTTGGAGCTTTGTTCGTAATTTTTTTCAATATCTAAAATTATAAAACCTATTAAAACCAAAATAAAACCCGAACATAGCAATGCATAGAGTGGATGGTAAGACCTGTAAAATGAGGGTTTGAAAGGATTGCCCTGCAGCCTTTTGGTAATTTTATATTTTATTGAATTTCTTTTTCTTTTAGCGTTTTCAAACGCCTTGTTATATTCTTCCCTTTTTGCTTTGTTTTTTAATGTAAAATAAGCTTCCTGGATTTCCTGGAAACGTTGCTCTGAATATTTACTGCCATTATTTAAATCCGGATGATGTTCTTTTGAGAGCTTTCTGAACGCTTCTTTGATCTCCTGAAAGGTAGCAGAATGATTAATGGCCAGTATTTTGTAATAATCTTTCATAAGCAAAGCAAGAGTGAGAATTAACTATTAAATAAAAAATTTACCAGCCATTTTGTTTTATCAAATTTAATCAATCATACGGTTATTTTGTGGCATCTTCTCCTTTTTGTAAAGGATTCAAAAAAATTGAATCGCCTTTATACCCTTCAATTAAATCTAACGTGTCTATTACAGTTTCTTTTTCGTAGTTGAAATCAGAATGATCTTCTACAGGAGCCATGCTGTTTTCCAGGCGGCTTATTATAATGGCTGTCACAATGAATAGGAAAACTCCAGCGGCTATAATATACCGATTGATAAGATTGTCTTTTGATTTTCTTGATTTTTTTGATCCTTTTCTGTGCGTCTGCGAATGTGTATGTATTTTCTGATAGGGAACAGTAAAATTTCCCGCGGTTTTATAGCTTGTTTTTTGTTGATTATGACGCCCTAACCGGTCATCAAACTCTCTTCTTTTTAGAGGGCTTTTTAAGGTGTAATAAGCTTCCTGTATATTTTTGAAATGCTCTTCAGCCTGCAGGTTGTCCTGGTTTAGGTCAGGATGGTATTTTTTTGATAATTTTCTAAATGCGGCTTTTATTTCTTCTGCTGTTGCCGAAGAATCAATCCCTAATATCGAATAATAGTTCCTCATTTAGTAAGCTAAATTTTACAATTCAATTTCTTCCCCTGCCATTGAATTGGCTTGTTTTTTGTTTTATCAGAGATAAATCCCATTATCTATGATTATTAAATTACCACATCCCATCACTGTTTCCAGTAAGCGGAGAGACCATAGCGTTTTCTTCAGAAGAAGCCCCGCAATGCCTTATGATGAAAGAATCAAAAGCGACAGATGGGCTACTGTATTGTTTGCTTTTATTAGTTTTATTGCAATTATGCTTGTATATTTTTTAGTATATATGAATTGAAATTTACTACAGCACCTATTTATACTTCTTGTTTATCAGGTAAATATAAGGCATCTTAACTAATTAATGTTACAACTTGTTTTTGTTTAGGTTAAAAAAATGTATTGTTTTAAATGCAGATGCTTTCGCATTTTATCGTAAATCCTTACTTCGCAGTTCCCGGGGAATAAAAAAGAAGAACGGCTGAAAGCCGTCCTCCCAAAAAAAAATTATGAAGTTAATACTTCATGGAGACGCTGCTCCACAACCATAAACGAATATTCTTCAATACAGTTTGTTTTGAGCGTAAAAAAAATTAATTGAGAATGATTAGTTTTTTAACAGAAATAGAGGAATTTAAAAAAAGCGTTGTTAATCTATTTTCATTACAGGGATAGCTCCTTCTATAATAAGGGTTCCTTCAGTTGCTTTCTTTACATCTTCAATTGTTACATCGGGCGCTAATTCAAGTAATTTGAATCCTCCCTGTGGAAGAACATCGAGTACAGCCAATTCAGTAACTATTTTTTTTACACACCTTAATCCCGTAATTGGCAGTGAACATTTTTTAAGGAGCTTTGACTGACCTTCTTTATTTACATGCTGCATTGCTACAATAATATATTTTGCCGAAGAAACAAGATCCATAGCGCCACCCATTCCTTTTACCATTTTACCCGGAATTTTCCAGTTAGCTATGTCGCCGTTTTCTGAAACTTCCATTGCGCCTAAAACAGTTAAATCTATATGTCCGCCCCGGATCATTCCAAAACTCTCTGCTGAATTGAACAGGGAAGAGCCGGGCAGCATGGTAACTGTTTGTTTTCCGGCGTTAATCAAATCCGCATTCACTTCTTCCTCTGTAGGAAAAGGGCCAATGCCTAAAAGTCCGTTTTCCGATTGTAGCACTACGTTTATAGTATCGGGAATATAATTGGCGACCAGCGTGGGTATTCCAATTCCAAGGTTTACATAATAACCATCCAGTAATTCCTGCGCAATCCTTTTGGCAATTTGGTTCTTATTTAACATGGTTAGGTTTTTAAAGTGATATGCTCAATGCGTTTTTCATATTTTTCTCCCTGAAAAATCCTGTTTACAAATATCCCCGGAGTGTGTATTTCATTCGGATCAAGGCTCCCGGCCGGTACAAGTTCTTCTACTTCGGCAATTGTTATTTTCCCTGCTGCAGCCATTATCGGGTTAAAATTGCGGGCGGTTCCTTTGAAAATTAAATTACCCGCAGTATCACCTTTCCAGGCTTTGATAAGCGAATAATCCGCTTTAAGCCATGATTCAAGCAGGTATTGTTTTCCGTTAAATTCTCTCATCTCTTTGCCTTCCGCTATTTCTGTACCTACACCTGCAGGAGTGAAAAATGCCGGAATGCCCGCACCACCGGCACGGATACGTTCTGCCAGCGTTCCCTGAGGATTTAGCTCTACCTCCAATTCGCCGGAAAGCAGTTGCCGTTCAAATTCAGCATTCTCACCCACATAAGAAGAAATCATCTTTTTTACCTGCCTTGCTTTCAGCAAAAGCCCTATTCCGAAATCATCAATACCTGCATTATTTGAAATACAGGTAAGGTTTTTTATGCCTTTTTTGAGTATGGCAGAAATGCAGTTTTCAGGAATGCCGCATAATCCAAATCCTCCCAGCATTAATACGGCCCCGTCAGGAATATCAAATGTAGCTGCTTCTGCATTTTTAACAACTTTGTTTATCATAACTTATGATTCAATTATCAGGTCTGAATTACGCCCACATTGTACCGACTTGTAATTGGGGCATGATTGGCCGCTTCAATACCCATAGAGATAATGTGTCGTGTTTCCAGCGGATCAATCACTCCATCTACCCAGAGGCGTGCAGACGCGTAATACGGGCTGAGTTGCGAGTCGTATTTCTCACTGATCTTGTCTAATAAAATCTTCTCTTCATCTTCCGTTATTTCTACGCCACGAGCCTTTAATGCTGCTTCCTGTATCTGTAATAATGTTTTTCCCGCAGAAGCTCCGCTCATTACTGCAATCTGACCGGTAACCCATGAAAATATCAGCCGGGGGTCGTAAGCTTTACCGCACATGGCATAGTTTCCGGCGCCATACGAGTTGCCGATGATGAATGTAAACTTGGGAACTACTGAATTCGCCATTGCCGAAACCATTTTTGCCCCATCTTTAATAATTCCTCCATGTTCAGACCGGCTTCCAACCATAAAGCCTGAAACATCCTGGAAGAAAATCAGGGGAATTTTTTGCTGATTACAGTTCATTATAAAGCGAGCTGCTTTATCTGCAGAATCGGAGTAAATTACGCCGCCCATTTGCATCTCGCCTTTTTTTGATT
Organism: Rubrilithobacter danxiaensis; assembly: GCF_047272945.1. NCBI lineage: Bacteria > Pseudomonadati > Bacteroidota > Sphingobacteriia > Sphingobacteriales > Sphingobacteriaceae > Rubrilithobacter > Rubrilithobacter danxiaensis. The sequence goes on along the minus strand of NZ_JBKOPS010000003.1, from coordinate 144,476 downwards.
TTACCACTTTCCGCTGGTTGGCTATAATACCTACCGCCCAGCCGTCAACACGTGCAAAACCACAGAGAAGGGTTTGGCCATACAGTTCTTTGTACTGTTCAAACTCGGAATTATCTACAAGCCGTTCTATGATATCGAGCATATCGTATGGTTTTGTACGGTCAGCCGGTAAGATGTGGTAAATCTCTTCCGGTTGTTTTTTAGGTTTAACCGAATCTATCCGGTCGAAGCCGGCTTTAGTACTATGACCTGTTTTGTCGAGAATCCTTTTTATAGCATCCAGACAGGATTCGTCGGTTGGATATTTATTATCGGTTACTCCGGATATTTCGCAATGAGTAGCAGCACCTCCCAGGGTTTCATTATCGATATCTTCGCCAATGGATGATTTTACAAGGTACGATCCTGCCAGGAAAACAGAGCCGGTTCCTTCTACAATTAATGCGTGATCCGACATAATGGGTAAATAGGCCCCACCGGCAACACAACTTCCCATGATGGCAGAAATTTGTATAATTCCCATTGAAGACATTTTTGCATTGTTCCTGAAAATCCTTCCAAAATGTTCTTTATCCGGGAAAACTTCATCCTGCATAGGCAGATAAACTCCTGCACTGTCTACCAGGTAAACAACAGGAAGATTATTTTCCATTGCAATTTCCTGTGCACGAAGAATTTTCTTTGCGGTAATCGGAAACCAGGCGCCGGCTTTAACAGTTGCATCATTCGATACAATTACGCACATTCTTTGTGAAACATAGCCCATAACCACAACCACTCCGCCAGAGGGGCAACCTCCTTCATCTTCATACATTCCTTCCCCGCAAAATCCGCCGATTTCTAAAACTTCGGTTCCTGTATCCAGTAAGTAATCTATTCTTTCACGAGCGGTAAGCTTTCCTTTTTTTTTATGAGCCTCCATTTTTTTTACCCCTCCCCCAAGCTTCACTTTTTCAAACCGCCTGTTTAATTCATTAAGTAATTCATGGATTTCCGGCATAGCAGGTTATAGGTTAATTGCTTTTCTGAATAATTTCTCAACAGATAATTACTACTACTAAAACCAACTAAACAGAAAATTGATTGTTTTTACATCAACCAATTATAAAGGATAGCTTGTATGGGATTTTTTGAAGATGAGATTGATGAACAATCAGAGTTGATTAAACAAAGTGCAAAGGAATTCGCAGACGCTTACATCAAGCCTTATGTGATGGAGTGGGATGAAGCGCAGGTATTTCCAGAAGATGTTTTCCATAAAATGGGCGAGCAGGGTTTTATGGGAGCAATTGTGCCGGAAGCATATGGCGGATCAGGACTCGATTATCAGGCTTATATTACTATTATAGATGAGATTTCGCAGGTGTGCGGTTCTGTTGGCTTGTCGCTTGCTGCTCATAATTCGCTTTGTACCAATCATATTCTTCAATTTGGGAATGAAGAACAAAAAAATAAATATCTGCCGCTGCTTGCCAGTGGGAAATGGATAGGCGCCTGGGGTTTAACAGAAACAGGTACCGGCTCGGACGCGGCAAATATGAAAACAGTTGCAAAGCCGGATGGAGACGGATGGGTAATAAATGGTTCAAAAAATTTCATTACCAATGCTATCCACGGAGATGTAGCGGTAGTGATTGCCCGTACAGGCGAAAAAGGCGATTCACATGGTATGACCGCTTTTATTGTGGAAAAAGGTATACCGGGCTTTACTGCAGGGAAAAAAGAAAATAAACTTGGGATGAGAGCTTCTGAAACTGCCTGCTTGTTTTTTGATAATTGCCGGATTTCCAATGAAAACATACTTGGACAAGTGGGCGAGGGCTTTCTGCAATCTTTAAAAATACTGGATGGAGGGCGAATTTCTATAGCAGCATTATCTCTAGGGATAGCCAAAGGAGCATATAACGCAGCTATAAGCTACTCAAAACAGCGGGAACAGTTTGGACAGCCTATCTCTCACTTTCAGGCCATTTCGTTTAAACTTGCGGATATGGCTACAAAAATAGAGGCAGCGGAATTATTGATTCGTAAAGCCGGAAGTTTAAAAGACAGGGGAGAGAAAGTAACCAAATTATCAGCCATGGCAAAATATTATGCCTCAGAAGTGGCAGTGGAAGTAGCAAATGAAAGTGTGCAGATTCATGGAGGTTATGGTTTTACGAAAGATTACCCGGCCGAGAAGTACTACCGTGATGCAAAGCTTTGTACAATTGGTGAAGGAACTTCTGAGATACAAAAGATTGTAATCTCCAGAGAAATTTTAAAATAAATGAAGCTGGTTGAATGTCCGAGAGATGCTATTCAGGGTATAACGTCTTTTATCCCGACAGAAAAAAAGGTGTTGTACCTGAATGAATTACTCCAGGTTGGATTTGATACAATTGATTTCGGAAGTTTTGTTTCACCAAAAGCTGTTCCGCAAATGGCAGATACCGGAGAAGTACTGAAACAACTTGACCTTAGTTCAGCAAAAGCGAAACTGCTGGCTATTACAGCCAATAAAAGAGGAGCAGAAGAAGCAGTTAAATTTCCCGAAATAAGTTATCTGGGGTATCCTTTTTCCATTTCAGAAACATTTCAGTTAAGGAATACTGGGAAAACAATTAGCCAATCAGTAGAGGAAGTAAAGAGCATTGCAGAACTTTGCGAAAAATATGAGAAAGAGCTGGTAATTTATATTTCTATGGGATTCGGAAATCCTTATGGTGAAGAGTGGGAGCCGGAAATTGCAGAGAAATGGGTTGAGCAGTTAAGCAGACTGAATATCAGCATTTTTTCTCTTTCAGATACGGTTGGAATTGCGGAACCGGCACTTATTGGTAATTTGTTTGGCAAACTTACTTTAGCTTTTCCCAATTTGGAATTTGGGGCTCATTTTCATACAAATCCCGGCACCTGGGTTGAAAAGATTGAAGCTGCATGGACAGCAGGATGCCGCCGGTTTGACGGAGCAATAGCGGGTTACGGCGGTTGTCCAATGGCAGCTGACAAGCTTGTCGGGAATATGCCTACAGAGAATCTTGTAGAATTTTTGCGGGGCAAGGGTGTAGAAAATTTGCCCTCTGAAACAGAAATAAGTCAATTGAAATTAAGTTTTCATGATCTGATAAATTAGAACTGCCATGTTTTACGCAAAAGAAGCTATTCTGCATTTTTCTGCTGTTAATTTCCGGTTTATTCAAACCCTTGTGGCTGACAGAGTTTTTACTATAAAACTGAACCGGCCTGAAAAGAGAAATGCCTTTACCCCCTTAATGGTTAAGGAAATAGCTTATGCACTGGAGTATGCACAAAGCAACCCGTATATCTGGTGCGTACTTATTGAAGCAGCCGGACCAGTTTTTTGTTCAGGAATGGATTTGAATGTTTTCCAAAATGAAGAACTTGATGAGAAGAATGAAACGCTGCCCGCTGCTCAAAAGGAAGTAAATTTTGGCGATGCTTTTAAAAATTTGACCAAGCCATCTGTTTGCCTTGTTAACGGCCCGGTTTTAGGTGGCGGTTTTCTGATTATTGGTGGTTGTACCTTTGTTATAGCAACTGAAAATTCCCGCTTCGAACTGCCTGAGGTTAAGCGTGGGATTTTCCCGATGCAGGTGATGGCTACGTTGCTGAAAATCATTCCGCCCAGAAAAGTCTTGGAGATGTGTATTCTGGCAAAAAGTTACTCCTGTAATGAAGCCCTGGAATTGGGATTGGTTACCCATTTTGCTACTGCCGAAACGCTCATCCAAAAGAAAAACGACCTGATTCAGTCGATTATTGAAAATTCGCCGTTTGCTATTCAAAAAGGGATAGAAGCATTTTATTCGCTTTCGGATGTTGTTGAAAATGAACGATACGCTTTCCTGCTTGAGAAATTGAAACTTATAAAAGATTCGGAAGATGCACGGGAAGGCTTGGCTGCTTTTAAAGATAAGCGTGAGCCGCTATGGAAGAACCGATGAGGTATTAAACGGCATTCTTTAAAACCTCGAATTGTCCTTTTATGGTTACTTCATCGGCATTTTTTACCGTAACAGAAGTTTTATCTGTTATTCCTAATATAGTAAGCGCTGCAAGATAGTTGTCTAAGAGTACCTCTTCGCCAGCCAAAGTAATGGTTTCAATAGGGGAATTCACTAGATCCTTTAATTCAGATCCTGTTAATAAACCGCTTAAATAATAGTAGTTTTCACGGTTACTGCATTTCTGAAAAAGCATATTTGTACGAACCATGAAACTGGTATGCAAAAGGTTTAGACGGAGACTTTCTTTTACGCCTTTTTCAAAAAAACGCATTGTATCGGGTTCTTTAAGATTTCCCCCTTTTTCAACAGAGGATGATAAAATACTTTTACCGGATAGTAAAGAAAAGAACTCGCCGGTCATATATGTTTTAAATTTTAACACTTTCCCATTCTTTATATAAATGTGTTTGGTATGTGTGCCAGGGTGAATAAACAACTGTCCTTTTGGAGAATTATCGAAGCAACAGCCTACCAGTTGAGTTTCCTCACCTCTCATTACATCATCTTCACTTTTTACTCCCGATATAAGGATTATTTTATGCCTGAAATTATCTTGTGGCCGAATTATTTGGGTTGCTAAATCAGAACCATCCGTTAAAAAGGGTATATTTTTATAAGGAAGTTCGAGCATGCCAATGGTGGAAGATGCCATACCGGAGATTACCAGGGGCACATCATTTAAATTAATCCGCTGCTGTTGCTCTAGTTGATGAATATGATTTTGAATGATTGAAAGATAAAAGGCAAAACGTTTCTCTTCGGGCTGTTTCGTTTCGGTCCATAAATTGAAAGTATTCGTATTTCCTTCATCAGAGCTTTCTTCAGCAAGTATGGCAAGCGTCTCCGTTTCCACCAGACGTAGCCTGAAAGAAGAGGTTCCCCAATCGCAGCTTAAAAATTTTTCAGGTATCTGCATGTTTTAAATAATTTACCACTCAGCTACACTTCCGTCTGTATTTCTCCAAACCGGGTTTCTCCAGTTATGGCCTATTTTTTCGCGTTCAATTACAAGTTCTTCATTTATTTCAATTCCCAGTCCGGGTCCTTCAGGTATTTTTACAAATCCCTTATCGTATTCAAAAACTGTACGGTCGGTAATGTAATCGAGCAGGTCATTATCTACATTGTAATGTATGCCTAAGCTTTGTTCCTGTATAAAGGCGTTATGGCAAGTGGCGTCTACCTGCAAACATGCTGCCAGTGCAATGGGCCCCAGCGGACAATGAGGTGCTGCGGCAACATCAAAAGCTTCGGCCATGGAAATGATCTTTTTACATTCCGTTATTCCGCCCGCGTGAGATAAGTCCGGCTGGATAATATCTGCGTAGCCGTCAATAAGGAGATTTTTAAACTGCCACCTTGAAAACATTCTTTCGCCTGTAGCTATTGGAATTGAAACATGTTTTGCAATTTCACGCAATGCTTCATTGTTTTCGGGCAGAACAGGCTCTTCTATAAACATGGGATTATAAGGTTCCAGTGCTTTGGCCAGGATTTTAGCCATTGGCTTGTGTACCCGTCCATGAAAGTCAACGCCAATTCCTGTATCTGGTCCGGCTGCTTCTCTAACCGCTGCAATACGTGCTACCGCTTCATCAATTTTTTTATATGAATCAACATACGACATTTCTTCCGTTGCATTCATTTTTACAGCGGTAAAACCTTTTTCTATCATGCTTTTGGCAGCCTGCCCGACATGTGCAGGACGATCTCCCCCAATCCAGGAATACACTCGCATGCTGTCTTTTGCCTTGCCACCCAATAACTGATGAACAGGAGCATTGAAGTACTTTCCTTTAATATCCCACAAAGCCTGGTCGATACCGGCAATCGCACTCATCAGAATTGGACCTCCGCGGTAAAATCCACCCCGGTACATTACGTTCCAATGGTCTTCAATATTTAATGGATTTTTCCCGGTGAGATTTTCCATTAATTCTTCGACTGCAGTTTTAACTGTTGCTGCCCTGCCTTCTATAACCGGTTCGCCCCAGCCCGAAATACCCTCATCGGTTTCAATTTTTAAAAACAGCCAGCGTGGCGGTACCTGGAATAATCTGAAGTTGGTAATTTTCATAATTGTCTGTTAAGCAATATCAGAAACCGCTTCTTTAAATTTTCTTGCTCTTTCTGTAAGATTTTGCAGGTAAAGTTCATTCACTTCTTCTTTTGTATTAACAAGTGCGCTCCCCAGTCCGAAAGCTACGGCACCTGCTTTTTTAAATTCTGCAATGTTATTTATATTGACCCCTCCTGTTGGCATCAAAGGAATATGAGGAAGAGGGCCGCTTAGGTCACTGAAATAAGCAGCTCCAACTGAGGCCGGAAAAACTTTAATAATATCGCCGCCATTTGTATAGGCTTTTAATATTTCTGTAGGAGTAAAAGCGCCTGGAATGCTTATTGCACCGTAACGTTTAGTCATTTTTATCGTTTTTGTATTCAACGTAGGTGAAATAATGAATTTTGCTCCCGCTAAAAGTGCAGTTCTTGCAGTTTCCGGATCAAGTACTGTGCCGGCGCCAATAAGCATTTCGTTGCTCATTTCATTTGCAAGGGTTTCAATAACATGCATTGCTTTGGGAGAGTTTATAGTTATCTCCATTGTTTTTATCCCTGCCATGTTAAGGGCATTTGCAATTTGAAGGATATCTTTTGGCTTGGCTCCCCGAATAATTGCTATGATTTTGTGCTGCAGGATGTGTGATAGAGTTTCCATTTAAATCATTAGAAAAAGAAAAAAGGAAATAATAAAGATAACTGAAATTAATAATCAAAGTTTTGTATAAAAGAGGTAAGTAAACAAATAACCTGAGCGGGGGAGCGTCGGATTACACGCATTTATTAAAGAAAAAAAAAGATTTCTGGTAGTTTTTTCGTCGCGAAAGGGACGTTGAAAAATGTCAGGTGAAGAAGGTTAATATAACCAGGTGATAACACGTCAACTAAAATTAAAGCAAATCAGGCATTTTCTGGTTTTAATTAAATTTAATCTTCATAATAAATAGTGTTCATTTTAAAACATTTAACTATGCCCCTGTGAAAAAAAGAATAATTTTAGAAACTCTCATAAGCTTTTATCGTATAAAGGAATCGTTTGTTATCGTCTACTTTATTTAGCTATGCCCGAAATTTGTATGCTGACGGTTCTGTTTTTTCCGACTATCTTATTTTTATATCAGCAAACAGCAATGAAGATATTCTTTTTACGGGTTTTAAAAAACAGCTCATTTACCTCCGGTACCTTAATCTATTATCAAAAAATCCATGGAAACTAGTCTGAATAAAGAAAATCCCGAAGTTCGATTAAGAGCTTTCCGGGCTATAGATGATCCTGCGGCCTGTGAATTATTTATAAAAGGGCATGAGCATGTTTTAACAAGTATAGGTGTAACCAAGGTAACATCATCAAAAGAAGAGTGGACAACAAATCCAGGCGCATTTGTTTTAATTGTTGAATCTCTGGACGGGGAAAAAGTATATGGTGGAGCTCGTGTACATGTTGCCGGTGGTTCACAACCTTTACCGATTGAAGAAGCAACCGGAGCATTAGATCCAAAGATTTTTGATCTTGTTTGGGATTATGCACAGGAAGGTACAGGCGAGTTGTGCGGCTTATGGAATTCAAGGGAAATAGCAGGATACGGAGTAGGAAGTATCTTTTTATCTCGTGCTTGTCTTGCTATTTCGACACAAATAGGCCTTAAATCACTTTTTTCCTTATGCGCTCCCTATACAGTAAAGATGGGCGAAAATGCAGGGTATGAAATTGAAACACATATCGGGAATAACGGAACTTTTTTTTATCCTAAGCGGGATCTTCTTGCAACTGTTATGATTTTACAAGATGTGGAAACGATGAGCAAGGCAAACGATGAAGAACGGAATGCCGTATTCGCGTTAAGAGAAAAATTAAATGCAACCAGAGTTGAAGAACTGAGGAAAAAGGAAATTACTATTCATTATCAAATTGAAATTCCAAATCTTAGTCAATGGGATTTAAAGCAGATGATCGCTAATGCCAAAAAGAATTTTATTAAAGGCCACATAGACGAAGATAATTTGAATATTTTCTAAAGTTATTGGTAATAAAAAAGATATTATGGAAGCAACTGTAAACGGATTAACTGACTTAGAAGATATAAATCTTTATAAACCGCTAATACTAAAAATTGATAACCCCTTAGATAAGAGTACATATGATACATTAATAAGGGAGGGGAAAGTTTTTATACATGATGAAATATACGGGCAGTTAGTGGAGCTGATTAAAAGTAAAAAACCTTCTTTGCGAATAGCTTCTGAAGATTATCCCCATCTTGTTGAAACTCATTTAGGAGGGAAAAATATAAAGGAATATGGCGTTTGGGTATATTATCCCTGGAATCGACGTTTAGTGCACTTATTGGATGAAGATGAGTTTTTGGAAGTAAGAACAAACAGGAACCAGTATAAGATTACCCGGGCTGAACGGGATATTTTAAGCAGGAAAAAAATAGGGATTGTCGGGCTGTCTGTAGGTCAGTCTATTGCGCTTACATTGGCGATGGAGCGGGGATTTGGGGAGCTTCGGTTGGCTGATTTTGATACGCTTGAATTAAGTAACCTTAACCGGATACGCACTGCTGTGTATAACCTTGGTGTTCCCAAAGTTGTAATAGCAGCAAGAGAGATTGCAGAAATAGACCCATTTCTAAAAGTTACCTGTTTTTTTGAGGGACTTATGGAACACAATATCGACACATTTTTTACTGGAGACGGAAAACTCGATTTGCTTGTTGACGAGTGCGATGGCCTGGATATGAAAATTATTTGCAGGTATAAGGCACGTGAATTAAGAATACCAGTGCTGATGGATACAAGTGACCGTGGAATGCTGGATGTGGAACGGTTCGATTTAGATCCCAAACGTCCGATTCTTCATGGAACAGTCGAAGACGTAAATGCCGACAATATCAAAGGTCTTTCTAATGAGGATAAAATTCCGATCATGTTACAAATGCTGGGAGTGGAAAATATTTCAATTCGTGGAAAGGTTTCTATGGTCGAAGTGCAACAAACTATAAACACCTGGCCCCAGCTTGCCAGTTCGGTTGCATTAGGTGGGGCGGTAGGTGCAGATGTATGCAGACGCGTTTTATTGGATCAGTTTCATGAATCGGGCAGGTATTATATAGATCTGGAAGAGCTTATTTCAGATAAGAAGGATGTTGCGGCTCCGGTGCATAAAGCAAATCCGTTTTCTCCCCTCGGTGTAGAAGAAATGAAGAGTCTTGTAAAAGATATTAAAAGCAGGGAGGGATATATCACTCCGGATCCGGCTACAATTAAAGAACTGGTTGAGGCCGCTTGCGCTGCTCCTTCTACAGGAAATGACCAACCATGGAAATGGTTGTATCAGGAAGGAACACTTCATTTGTTCCACGATCAGTTCAGGTCATTTTCTTTCGGCGATTTTCAAAAAATAGCCTCTTATATTACTCTTGGAGCCGCTTATGAGAACCTTTCTATCCATGCTTTAAAAAAAGGAATAGAAGTTACACATGAATTTCAGCCGAATAATTCACGCCAGGAACTGGTAGCATCTATTCGTTTTAAACCTGTTTCAGATCAAAATCTTTCGCAATTTCTTATCCCTTTGGATAATGCAATATATAAACGGCATACAAATCGGAATTTAGCGCCTAAATCTGATATATCACCTGCTTCTTTAGATGTTTTATTGAAGTATGCAGAGTCTATTTCAGGAGCTAAATTAAAGTATTTTACGTCAGAGGAGGATTTAAAATTATTAGCTGAAATTATTGGAGCATGCGATAGAATTAGAATTTTAAATCCTGATGGTCATTTTGATTTTGTACATCGGGAAATGAGGTGGACACAGGAAGAAACAGAGCGTACAAAAGACGGTATATATGTAAAAACGCTGGGTTTAACTAATTCGCAATTAGCCGCATTGGATGTCATTAAGAATGAAAAAGTAATTTCTGCACTTAATGATTTGGATGGAGGATATGCCCTGGATATGCTTGCAAAAAGAACAGTTTCTTCTGCATCTGCTTTATGTATGATTATCTTACCAGAATATAATCTTAAAAATTTTTTTGAAGGAGGTCGTTCCATGGAACGTTTCTGGCTCGCTGCAACAAATCTTGATATTGCGGTTCACCCTCTTATTTCACCCTTGTACCTTTTTCCTCGTGCACTGCATGGAAATGGGGAAGGATTAGGCTCTAAAAGTATAAAGGAGTTAAATAGGCTAAGGAAGAAATTTGTAGATCTTATAAATGTGAAGGATAATTTCGCTGAAGTATTTCTTGCTAAAATAGCGATAAGTGATGAACCAGAGTTAAAAAGCTATCGCTTGCCTTTAAACCAAGTGCTGATTATAGACAAATAAAAAGATAGCAAGTTTAATAGTAACCGCCTATGAGATATAATTTAAACAAAGTATTTTTGGTTCTTATACTGCTGCAAATAGTATTTATAGCCACTACTTTTGCTCAAGAACCTGTAATCTTTAAGGGAAAAAATATAATTATAGGTAAAAACATTTCTATTCTTGAAGATACTACTAATAAGCTAGATTTTCAATCAGTTCGTTTCTCATCAAACTTTAAAGAATCAGAAATTGCAATTCCTAATTTTAGTTTAAGTAAATCTGATTTTTGGCTAAAGTTTCGTGTGAATAATAAAACAGATGAAAATGATCTTCTTGTGGCATTGGAATATCCAACATTGGATATTTGTGAGTTTTATTATCCTGTTGAGGGTGAATATAAGGTAGAAAAGCTTAGTGATAATAATTCTTTTAATGAAAGGAAATATCAACATCCTAATTTTCTTTTTGATATTAACGTACCCAAAGATAGTACCGTTACTTTTTATTTAAGAGTTCGAAGTAGTGAACAGATGATTCTGCCGCTGATTATAGGTACTAAACAAAAAATTGCCGACTCGCTTCTTACGCGAGATCTTCTTTGGGGAATACTTCTTGGGGCTTTAGTAGTTATGATTCTATATAATTTTTTTGTTTTTATTTCCACAGGAGACAAAAGTTATCTTTTCTATGTATTATACACTTTTTTTATTGGATTAACACAAGCTTCTTTATCAGGATATACTTATCACTATGTTTTTCCAAATTCTCCAGAAATATTTAATAAAGGTCTTGTTGTTTTTCCCGGACTAGCTGGAATATTTGGAGTCTTATTTGTTAAATCGTTTTTACAAACGAAAGAGAGGGCACCACGCCTTAATAACCTTTTTTTAATATCAATTTTCTTATATAGTACAGCAATTGTTTTAAGACTTATTGGTTTTGATCATCCAAGTTATAGAATGATTGATATTTCTGCTTTGTCAACTATTGCTATCATATATCTTGTAGCAATTATTATAGCATTACAGGGTTATCGACCAGCTAAATATTATCTGTTAGCATGGAGCATGTTTTTTACTGGTTTAATTTTATATGTATTAAGAAATCTCGGCATCTTACCTTATAATAGTTTTACAAATTATACTATGCAGGTAGGTATTGTTTTTGAAGTTATTTTACTTTCTCTTGCATTAGCTGATAAAATAAATATTCTTAAAAAAGAAAAAGAAAAATCACAAGCCCAGGCGTTACGAGCCGCACAAGAGAACGAGCGGATTATTAAAGAGCAGAATGTGTTTTTGGAGCAAAAAGTAAATGAGCGTACGGCGGAATTGAAAAAGTCAAATACAGATCTTCATCAAACTTTAGAAGAATTAAAACAAACCCAGACACAACTGGTAGAGTCAGAAAAAATGGCGTCTTTAGGTCAGTTGACAGCGGGAATTGCCCATGAAATTAATAATCCCATCAATTTTGTAACCTCTAATGTAAATCCTTTAAAGCGTGATGTTGAAATTTTACTGGATGCGGTAACAAAAATTGAAGATGTGGGTCTGTCAGCTTCTTCGGTAAACGAAAAGCAGCAGCAAATAGAAGAATATAAAGAAGAGATTGATTTTGATTACCTGAAGATTGAAATCAGCCACTTATTAAAAGGAATTCATGAAGGAGCATCCAGAACTGCCGAAATTGTAAAAGGATTGCGTATTTTTTCGAGAGTGGATGAAGACGACCTGAAAAAGGCGAACATAAACGAAGGAATGGATTCGACGCTTGTAATTGTGAACCACCTTTTAAATAATAATATTACGGTAGAGAAAAATTATGGTGATATTCCTCTTATCGAATGCTATCCTGGTAAATTGAATCAGGTTTTTCTTAATATTATTTCAAATGCCATACATGCCATAAATAAGCATCACGACGATAATCCGGGTGGTAAGTTATCAATAAGTACCTGGTTCGATCAGAAACATGTTTTTGTGAAAATTGAAGACAATGGTACCGGTATGGATGAGAATACGCAGAAGAAAATATTTGAGCCTTTCTTTACCACAAAGGAAGTAGGAGAGGGAACTGGTTTAGGCATGTCTATAACCTACAATACCATCAAAAAGCATAACGGGCAAATACATCTTCAATCTGCACCTGGAAAGGGGACCTCTTTTACATTAGAGTTGCCCGTGATTCACGAAATTGTAACAACGTAACTAAAGTGTGTATTTTTTCGGATAAAATGAGCAATATAAAAATGTGACTATTTGTGTGAGTTATCATTCACAATAGTAAATTTACGCTGATTTTTAAAACGCACATTTCCCCAGAGATTTTTTATGGCAGAAAAAATAAAAATATTATATATCGATGATGAAGTAAATAACCTTGTTGGCTTTAAAGCGTCTTTCAGAGTTGATTATAATATTTACGTAGCCGCCAATACTACCGAGGCAATTGAGATTTTAAGAAAACATGCCGATATCCGGATCATATTCTGCGACCAGCGGATGCCGGATAAAACTGGTGTACAGTTTTTTGAAGAAATAAGAAACGAATTTCCTCATCCCATACGAATACTATTAACAGGTTACACTGATATAGAATCGGTAATTAATGCGATAAACCGGGGGAATATTTTCAGGTATGTAAAAAAGCCCTGGACAGATACGGATATTAGATCTGCCATTAATGAGGGGGATAAATATTACATGACGAATTCGATGCTTTCTATAAAAAATAAGGAATTACAGAAAGCATACGATGAACTTGATAAGTTTGCCTACAGTGTTACTCACGATATACGACGCCCTCTGGTAAGTATTTTGGGTGCAATCGAACTTGCGCAGCATATTAATGAAATGACCGAGATAAGGGAAATGCTGAGTCTGATGGAAGAATCGGTAAAAAACCTGGACAGTTTTATTCAAAGCATTCACGATTACTATAACATTAACCGTGGTGAACTTCAGATCGCTCTGATAGATTTTAACGAATTAATTAAGGAACTTCAGGAAACTTATCGAATAACAGCTAAAATGAGTAATATAGCTTATAATACTCATTTCTCTCAACAGGAGCCTTTTCGCAGTGATAAAATGTCGTTAAAAATAATAATGAATAACTTATTATCGAACGCATTTAAATATCAACGGAAGAATAACCCCGACAAAATGGTGGAGCTGAATATTAAGATCGCAAATGGTTTTGCCACTATTTCGGTAAGAGATAATGGAATAGGAATTCACGAAAGTCATATTGGTGAAATATTTAATCTGTTTTTCAGGGCAACATCAGAAGAAGTAGGTTCCGGATTTGGACTTTATACTGTAAAAGACGCATTATTGAAACTAAATGGAGAAGTGAAAGTTCAGTCAGTTCTGGGCGAGGGATCAATATTCACAGTAACTATTCCTAATAAATAACGTAAAATGGGGCATAAATTGGTTAATTGATGGAACTACCTGCCCTGCATTTTATAGTGATAGATGACAATAAACTCGATAGCTTTATTACAGAAAGAATAATTCAAAAAACTTGCATAAATGCCAGTGTGCGTTCATTTATTAATGCAAAGGAAGTTTTGGAGTTAATAAAAAGCGAAGATGATAAAGGAGGGTTGAAAATAGTATTAGTGGTTGATATCCAGATGCCTATAATGAATGGATTTCAATTTATAGAAGCTTTTGAAGAATTTACCGATGAAATAAAATCACGTTATTTTGTTACTGTGCTTACTTCTTCCACTAATGAATCTGATTTAAACAGGATCAGAAATTACCCTTCTGTAAAGCATCTTTTTAATAAACCGCTTTCCAGCGCAATTTTTTCTGGAGTTATCGGAAATCTTTCTCCGGAGAAGGATTTGTCAAGAGCCTCTTAATTTAATCTCATTAAGAGATTAAATTAGGAGAGCAGGCTTTGTCTTACCAGAAATTCTAACTGATCGTTAGAAGTGGCAAGCTTTTCATTCATTTCTTTAATTTCCTGGTTTTTCTGGTAAATTTCATAGGCCCGGTTAATTGTCATGTCGAGCTCTTCTTCGTTCCAAGGCTTTGCCAGGTAATGGAAAATCTTTCCCTTATTTACAGCATCAATTACAGCGTTCATGTCTGCATAACCGGTTAGCAAAATTCTCATCGGATCGGGAGAAATTTCCAGTACTTTTTCAAGAAATTCAACCCCCGTCATGTTGGGCATCCGCTGGTCTGTAATTATAATTTCTACAGGCTTCGTTTTTATTATTTTAATTGCTTCATCGGCGCTTAAAGCAGTTGTTATATTGTACTTTAAACGAAAAGTAGCTTTAAAGGAAATAAGATTATTTTCCTCATCATCTACATAAATTATATTAATCTTTTTATCTGCCATTTTATTCTAATCTTTATAATCTGCCATTTTTCCCTGTTTTACGTTTGTTTGCAGAAATAGTTGTAAAAAGAAAGAAGAAAGACATTGAAACGATAATTGAAATATAGTATAAAAATACTTCTTTTTTATCTATTTTTTAACACGCAATAAATCTTTCAATAACTATAGATTAGAAAATAGTATGCCAATATTTCATTCTATTTATAAATTAGTGGTTACACTTGATTTTATCTGCAACTTCTCTGCAGTTTTAGCTGCTTTAAAAAGCAGATTCTATGCATGTTGTCGTATTTAACATAGCAATAAGCCTTTGCTCAAACTAGTAATATCTTAATAAACAATTTTCTTTTTCTTGGATATTGTTTTAATGCTTCTTATCTTTCCCCGGAGAAGGTTATAGTAGAAAGGGAAATGAAAAGAAGGCTGTCATTACTTGTTTTTTTTGTATTTATATTAATTTCTGCATCAGCACAACAGGTTCAATATCCCTTTTCCAGAATCAATATCAACGCTGGTTTATCCCACTATCAGGTTAGCAGTATTTTAAAGGATGCCAAAGGATTTATGTGGTTTGGCACCGCTACGGGGTTAAACCGGTATGACGGTTATAAGTTTAAGGTATTTAAACATATACAGGGAGATTCTACCAGTATAGACGATAATTATATTGTAAGTATTGAAGAAGGTCCGGGAAATAAGTTATGGGTACAAACTCATATTGGATTTAATATATATGATCCGCTTAAAGAATCTTTTGATTCAAATCCGGAAACATTTCTTAAATCCATCGGTGTTAAGGGAATTCTGACTGTTATTAAAAGGGGGAGAAACGGAAATTTCTGGATCGTTACGGATACAGGGATTTACAGTTACAGTGCAAAATCTAAAAAGGCAATCCTCCTTCGTTCAGGTGCAGCAGACAGGAATCTTATTTCACCCGGGCAAATCACATCTGTAGCCGAAAATGAAAGCGGAAATTTATGGATAGTTCACGCTAATGGCCTGCTCGAACAGCTGCACCCGGTAACTAAACGCGTTATTTACCGAACAAAAATTACAGCTAAATCTTCCGGTATTTCAGGTTTCCGCATCTTTGTTGATAAGGAAAATAAAGTATGGGCTTATCTCAGCGAGAATGCACAAGGAATCTATTATGTTGATCCTGAAAAAAAATCAGTGGAGCATTTTTCAACAGCGGGAGGTAAGATACGTTTAAACGCAAATCTTGTCAGAAGCGTGGTACAGGACGATAAGGGGACTATATGGGTAGGCACAGATCATGGAGGAATAAACCTGATAGATAAAACCAACTGGACTATTCGTTACCTTACCAATAGCCCCGACGATGACAAGAGTTTATCTCAAAACAGTGTCAATGTAATTTATAAGGATATTGCCGGGGTAATCTGGATAGGTACTTTTAAGCAGGGAATAAGTTATTATCATCCCGATATTAGTAAATTCCCGGTTTTCAGACACCTGGTATCCAAACTCTCCAGCCTTCCTTTTGAAGATATTAATGCCTTTGCTGAAGATAAGAAAGGCAACCTGTGGATTGGTACAAATGGCGGCGGGCTTATTTATTTTGACCGGGTCTCTAATTCGTATAAACAGTATAAACACAACAACAACGATCCTAACAGTCTTGCTAATAATGTAATTGTAAGTATGTTTCTGGATCATGAGCAGAAACTATGGATTGGAACATACTTAGGTGGGCTTGATTGTTTTGACGGGCAGAGATTCATTCACTTTAAACACAATAGTTCTGACCCTTCCAGTATCTCCGACGACAGTATCTGGGAAATTATGGAAGATTCCAATAATAATTTATGGATCGGCACTTTCAGTAACGGGCTTGATTTGTTTGATCGTTCAGAAAAAATATTCAGGCACTTTCCAGCTTATGCACCTAACTCGGTGCAGGCGTATTATATATCGGCGATGATTGAGGACAAAGCCGGAAATATCTGGGTAGGAACCGCCAACGGCATTGACGTGCTTGAAAAACCATCCAATATTTTTGCTCATTACCAGCATTCCGAAACAAATCCGAAATCCCTTACCAATAACAATGTACTGTCTCTTTTGCAGGATTCAAGAGGCTTAATATGGGTTGGAACCTGGGAAGGAATCACTATTTTTAATCAAAAGCGGGAAATAGTAAAACTACTGGGTACTAAAGACGGGCTTACTGATAACACGGCGATTGCAATTCTGGAAGATCAGGATGGTGATATTTGGGTAAGTACTCCTAACGGACTTTCAAATATTACCCTCAAAAAAGCTGAAAAAGGAGATTATAAGTTTTATTTCCGGAATTATAACGAGGCAGATGGTTTGCAGGGCAGGGCATTTAATGAAAATGCTGCCTTAAAAACCCGGAAGGGAGAACTTGTATTTGGAGGTATAAGTGGTTTTAATTTGTTCAACCCGGCAGAAATCAAAATAAATAATACTCCTCCAAAATTGGTTTTTACTGATTTTGAATTATTTAACAACAGCTTATCTATTGGCCAGAAAGTAGACGGTAAAACAGTTTTGCATCACTCCATTACCGCTACAAATGAAATAGAACTTAATTATGACCAAAACATATTTTCAATAGAATTTGCTGCACTTAATTTTATTAATCCCGAAAAGAACGGATATGCTTATTTCCTGGAAGGCTTTAGCGATAAATGGCTTACAACCGATGGGAAAGTACGTAAAGCTACCTTTACCAATCTCGATCCCGGAGAATATACTTTTAAGGTTAAGGCTTCAAACGGTGCAGGAAGTTGGAATAAAGAAGCAATTGCACTTAAAATAACTATTCTTCCGCCGTTCTGGCAAACTCCGTTGGCATACGTTTTATACGCGTTATCAATACTGGGAATTCTGTTATATATAAGAAACAGGGGAATAAGAAAATTAAGGGATGAGTTTGCTATTGAGCAGGAACGCCAGGATGCACGGAGGACACATGAACTCGATTTAATGAAAATCAAGTTCTTTACCAATGTAAGCCACGAGTTCAGAACACCTTTGTCGTTAATACTTAGTCCGCTCGAACGTATTATTTATCAAACCAAAGATGTTGGGCAGAAAAGCCAGCTGCAATTGGTACAACGCAATGCAAAACGATTACTGAACCTGGTTAATCAGCTGCTTGATTTCAGAAAAATGGAAGTTCAGGAACTGAAACTGCAGCCGGTAAAGGCAGATATCATTCAGTTTGTTAAAGAATGTTTTTATTCCTTTACAGATCTTGCTGAAAAGAAAAATATCAAATTTGAATATTCATCCAATATTCACTCATTCCATGCTTTATTCGATCACGATAAGATTGATCGTATTCTTTTTAATCTTTTATCGAATGCCTTTAAATTCACGCCCGAAGGTGGGATGATCAGTCTGGACCTGATATTAAAAATATCAGATAACCAGACAGCAATACTCCGGTTTAAAATATGCGATACCGGTATCGGAATAGAAAAAGATAAGCAGGATAAGATATTCGACCGGTTTTTCCAAAATGAAATGCCCGGATCAATAGTTAACCAGGGCAGCGGTATAGGTCTGGCAATTACTAAAGAATTTATATCGCTTCATGGTGGAAACATCCAGGTTGAAAGCGAGCCGGGACAGGGGAGCTGTTTTGTGATTGAAATTCCATTGCAAAATGCCGACCATTTAACCGAGTTATCTTTCAATGGAACATCTCTCCACGAAGCAGGCAGCATGAACGGATTTGAAAAAAATGATTGGAATCCGAAAAAACAAACTTTGCTGCTCATAGAGGATAACGAAGATTTTCGATTTTATTTAAAAGATAACCTGAAACAGTATTACAATATTTCGGAAGCTCAAAATGGTAAGGCAGGCTGGAGTAAGTTACTGTCAACACATCCTGACCTGGTGATTTCGGATATAAGTATGCCCGAAATGGATGGGATAGAGCTTTGTAACAAGATCCGCAGCGATGCCCGCACCAATCATATTCCGGTAATACTGCTTACTGCTTTAGCGGGGGAAGATCAACAGTTGAAAGGGCTTGAAACCGGGGCGAATGATTACATAAGTAAGCCCTTTAATTTTGAGATTCTTTTATCCAAGATACGCAATTTGCTCGATCAGCATCGTTCAATGAAAAAAACATATCAAAAGCGTGTTGAAGCAAAGCCGGTAGATCTGCAAATAGCATCTATTGATGAAAAATTTATTCAGAACGCACTTCAGATATTAGAGAAAAATATATCCAATTCAGAATTTACAGTGGAAGATTTAAGCAGGGATCTTAACATGAGCAGGGTTGCCTTGTATAAGAAGATGATGGGTTTGACGGGAAAATCGCCCATAGAGTTTATCAGGTCATTTCGTTTAAAACGAGCAGCGCAATTGCTGGAAGAATCACAACTGACCGTTTCTGAAATTGCCTTCAAAATAGGAATTAATAACCCTAAATATTTTGCTAAATATTTTAAAGCGGAGTTTGGTCTTCTGCCTTCTGCTTATGCTTCCCAAAAGCGTATGGAGAAAAAAACAACTGAGAAAGATTCTGTTGAAATTTAGCTTTATTGCGTTTAATGTATTTCATAAAAAAGGCCTCTGCTTAACAGAAAGCTTGAAAAGTTAACATTTTATTACCTAAACATAAACATTCTGATACCACTGCTCATAGTGTGACATCTTAATTTTAGACATCCAATTATAAAACCTGATGGGTATTTCTTGTATTCGAAAATTTTTAAAGCTTGCCTGTATTGTTCCCTTTTTGGGAGCTGCAAACTCTGACGTGTTTGCTCAGTCGGAAGAAATAAAAATTAACCAGCTGGGATATTACCCCAATGCTTTAAAAATTGCAGTAATTACCAAAGATATTTCCGGTAAACCTTTTTATGTTATAAACGAGGCTTCCGGCGATACTGTTTATACAAATGTAACAAGTGCGGCAAGTCAATCTCAAAATTCTTCGTTAAAAACTACCGTTGCAGATTTTTCTGTTCTGGAGAAACAGGGGCATTATACACTGGCCATTCCCGGTGTTGGTAAATCGTATCCTTTTAGTATAGATAAAAATGTACTTCAGCCTGCGGGAGAAGCATTGTTAAAAGGTTTTTATTTTATCCGGTCTTCTGTTGCTCTTGATCTGAAGTTTGCAGGAAAATGGAGCCGTCCTTCCGGTCATCCAGATACAGCAGTATTGATTCATCCTTCAGCAGCAAGTTCATCCCGTCCTGCCGGTTTTGTCGTTTCTTCTCCGGGAGGCTGGTATGATGCGGGCGATTATAACAAGTACATAGTTAACAGCGGTATTACAACCGGAACCATTTTATCTGCTTACGAAGATTTTCCAGCGTATTTTAATGATCTCTATACAAATATCCCTGAAAGCGGTAATGCGATTCCGGATATACTGGATGAAGCCTTGTATAACATTCACTGGATGCTTACCATGCAAGACCCGACCGATGGAGGAGTTTATCATAAATGTACCAATGCCGCTTTTGACGGAATGGTAATGCCGGGCGTGACCAAAAAGCCCCGATATTTAGTTCAAAAAAGTACAGCAGCTACTCTTGATTTTGCTGCAGTCACTGCTCAGGCAGCCCGCATTTTTAAACAGTTCGAAAAGCAACTGCCCGGATTATCTGATTCGTGTTTGAAAGCTTCACAAAAGGCATGGAACTGGGCTCGCAAGAATCCTGCTCTTCTGTACAATCAGGATGAGCTGAATGAACAATTTGAGCCTAAAATTACCACCGGTGCTTACGGAGACCATCATTTGAACGATGAATGGTTTTGGGCCGCATCCGAGCTTTTCGCAACAACAGGTAATAAAGAGTTTTATAAGTCAGCGGTAAATAATTTAAGTAAAAGTCCCTCCCTTCCATCCTGGAGCAATGTAGAAATGCTGGGTTATTATACACTGAACAGGTTTAAGGAAAAACTTCCTGAGTATGCAAAAGGTACGATTCAGGTACTGAATAAAAGAATAATCACCCTTGCGGATGCACTGATGTCAAAAGTTCCTTCAAATGCTTTTCAAACAGTAATGGGCGGAAGGGTGAAGGACTTTATCTGGGGAAGCAGTGCTGTTGCCGCAAACCAGGGTATTGTATTAATTAACGCCTACCTGCTAACGGAAAATAGTAAATATTTAAATAACGCCTTAACCAATGTGGATTATTTACTTGGCAGAAATGCAACGGGTTATTGCTTTGTAACAGGTATTGGCAGTAAGCCGAGTATGAATCCGCATCACCGCCCTTCGGTAGCGGATGGAATTGCAGAACCGGTTCCTGGTTTATTAGTGGGTGGGCCAAATGCAGGGATGCAGGACGTGAGAAATAAAGTATCCTATGCATTTAAAGAACCAGAAACCGCTTATGCAGATGTTGCAGCATCGTTTGCGTCTAATGAAATAGCTATTAACTGGAACGCCCCGGCCGTATACCTGGCAAATGCGATAGAGGCCTTGCAATCGAAACTAACCAATTCAAATAAAAATTAATTAACAAAAAAATAGCACCATTAACTTTTTTAATAAGTCAGAGAAAGGGAAAAGGAGACAGATTATGAGTCAAAAGAAAACAAGTAACAATGATTTAAACTAACAAAACCTCAATTCAGTAAAATCTAATCTAAACAAAAATTATGCGACAAATTTTACAAAAAGTAGTCTTACTGGCTCTTTTTACTGGCGTAGCTTCGGTTCTTTTTGCTCAGGACCGGGTAGTAAAAGGAACAGTTTCTGACGAACAGGGAATCACACTTCCCGGAGCTTCGGTATCGGTAAAGGATACTAAAATTCAGACGTCAACAGATGCTAACGGAGCATTCTCAATCAATGTTCCTGCCGGTAAAAATGTAATTACGGTATCTTACATTGGTATGCAGCAGGAAAATGTTACTGTAGCTGGCAAAAGTGTAGTTCAGGTGGTGTTAAAAGAATCTGCTACAACTTTGAACGAAGCTGTAGTAATTGGTTACGGTACAATACGCCGTTCAGATGTAACGTCTTCTATCTCTTCTGTTTCTCAGAAAGATATTAAAAATCTTCCCGTTGCGGGTATCGACCAGGCAATACAAGGAAAAGTTGCGGGTGTAAGCGTTACAAACAATAGCGGGCAGCCCGGCGGCGGTGTTTCTGTTCGCGTACGTGGTATTACATCGGTAAATGGAAATGAACCTTTGTACGTTATTGACGGAGTTCCATTAATGGGAACAAGCTCCAGCCTTGAACAAAACTTTTTGGGAGGTGGATCCGGGCAGACAGGGCAAAGTGTTATGGCAACATTAAACCCTGCCGATATCGAATCTATCGACATATTAAAAGATGCTTCGGCACAGGCTATCTACGGATCCAGGGGTGCTAACGGCGTAGTTTTAATCAATACGAAAAAAGGTAAAACAGGCCAGGGGAGAATAACTTACGATACCTACTACGGAGTACAGGAAGTTCCCAAAAAATTATCTGTAATGAACCTTAGTCAATATGCTGAATATATGAATTCTCTTGTGGGGGAAATAAGAGCAGCAGGAAGCGGATTAGACAGTGTGGGTGAATTTAAAAATCCTGGTCTACTGGGTCATGGAACTGACTGGCAGGATGAAATTTATCAGAGAGGGGCTACTATGAGCCATCAACTATCTTTTTCCGGAGGTTCTGATAAAACGACCTATTATTTTTCGGGAGGATATTTTGATCAGACCGGAACACTTATAGAAACCGGCTTTAAAAGATATACATTAAGAGCTAATATTGACCAACAGGTAACAAAGTGGTTGAAAGCAGGTTTCAGCACTAATTTATCAAGAAGTAATCAAAAGATTGGGCTTTCTGATGGATTTGATGCCGTAACAAGTACCGTGTTATATAACAGTCCTGCAACACCTGTACGAGACATAAATGGAAATTTCATTTCACAGAACGTTATTGGTGGAAGCACTTTTGGTAATCCGAATAACCCGGTTGCTTTAGCAAGTTCAAGGGATGTTAGAACTGTCGGTACAAAAGCATTTGGTGCATTATATGCTGAAATTAATATTTTAAAAGGGCTAACCTTAAGAAATGAAGGAAACTATGATTTTAGTTTAACCAGTGATAAAGCTTACCAGCCGTATATTCAAAACCCGGAAACAAAGGCTGTTATATTAAGCCCGAGCCGTTTAAGGGAGCAAAGAAGCAATAGTCTTTACTGGCTTTTAAAGAATTACCTGAACTACAACACAGATTTCGGTAAACATTCGATCAGTGCAACTGCAGGTCATGAAGTTCAAAAGTCTACTTATGATTATATCAATGCAAACAGAAATAACCTGGTTCTGAATCTTCCTTCTTTAAACGCAGGGGATGCTGACCTTTCACAGGGCATTGGTGCCGGTGCAGGAGTTTGGAGTATGGAATCTTTCTTTGCTCGCGGAAGTTATACTTATGATAATAAATACTCTGTAAGCGGTACTATCCGTCGTGACGGTTCTTCCAGTTTTGGCCCTGGTAAAAGATGGGGAACGTTTCCGGCAGGTTCTGTTTCATGGACAGCATCAAATGAGCCATTTTTAAAGGACTCAAAATATTTGAATTATCTTAAATTAAGATTGGGATACGGTCTTGTAGGAGAGCAGGGAGTAAGCGGAAATAATCCTTATACTTCTAATATTACCTTATTTGGTGTTGCTCCTTTTGGTGCGGGTGGTCTTCCTTCTAATGTTGAAAATCCATTTTTATCATGGGAATCAGTTAAGACTTACAATGCGGGGGTCGATTTAACCACTTTGAACAATAAGTTGGAATTAACCGTAGATCTGTATAAGAAAATAACTTCCGACATGTTACTTCCAACTCAGTTAGGTGCGTTTTCAGGTTTAGGAACAGCATGGAATGATATTCAAACTCCTATTACAAATGATGGAGAAATGACAAATACCGGGTTTGATATCAGTTTGACATCTTATAATATTCAAAGTAAGAATACCAAGTGGAAAACCAACTTTACATTTAGCCACTATAAAAACATCTTAAACAGATTGAATACAGAAAGCGCTACTATCGTTGGGCAGTTTGATGAATACGGAACGAAGTCATTAATTACACTTTCTCAACAAAGTAAACCGGTAGGGTCTTATTATGGATATGTAACTGATGGTTTATTCAGATCAGAAGCAGAACTAAATAATGGAATTGACTATGGATTAGCAGTTGCCCCTGATAAATTATGGTTAGGAGATATCCGTTATAAAGATCTGAACGGAGACGGAAAAATCGATGATAAAGATGTTACAACTATCGGAAATCCTAATCCTAAATTCACTTTTGGTATGACTAATACTGTTAATTGGAAAAACTTTGATCTTTCTGTATTCCTTTACGGAAGTTATGGTGCTGATATCTTCAATTACACCCGTCGTCAAACAGAATCCTTAAGTTCTCCATATAATAATCAATTAACAACAGTTTTAGGCAGATATACAGAAAGTAATCCTAACGGAACATTACCAAGATACAATCAGTGGTCTAACAATAACCTTCGTATTTCTGACCGTTTTATTGAAGATGGTTCTTATTTAAGAATTCAGAACGTAGCATTAGGATATAATTTACCTAAAAGCTTAATCAATAAAGCTAAAGTTTCTACTGCGAGAATATATGCATCAGTGCAGAATCTGTACACATTTACAAACTATTCTGGCTACGATCCGGAGTTAGGAGCTTTAAACAACTCGGTAACTTTTATGAATGTTGATAACGGGCATTATCCAATTCCCCGTACGTTCACTATTGGTGCCAACATAGAATTTTAATAACCAGAAAAATTAAAAAAATGAAAATCAAAAATATATTTCTGTTAAGTGTTCTGGCTTGTCTGGGAGTTTCGTGTAAAAAAGATTTTCTCAATAATCCTTCCACAACCGGGCCCACAACCGATACTTATTATACCAATGCAGAACAGGTAAACGGTGCTACAGGTCTTTTATATAATTCTGTTTGGAATGATTGGTCAGATAAGGCGTTTATTTCAGTCGGCGATGTATTAGGCGGAACTGTAACGGGTGTACAAGGTAATGCGCAATACAACTCTTTCTACAATTTTAATATTCAGAGTACAGACGGTTTGATAGCAGACACCTGGAAATCATGTTATAAAGCTGCTGGTCAGGCTTCTGTATTAATTCAAACGTTTGAAGCTAAAAAAGCAAAAGTGAGCGATCCTTCTTACCTTGATGTAGGTATAGCTGAAGCAAGATTCATTCGTGGATTTGCTTACTTCTACATTGCCAGAACATTTGGTGATGCTCCTATTGTAGATAATCCGATTGCTCTGACGGAGCCAGGTAAATATCTTGTTCCACGTTATCTTCAGAAAGACGTGCTTCGCTTTGCACTTGAAGATTTGAAATACGCCGAAGCAAACCTGCCTGAAGTATCTTACCAGGATGGTCGCGTAACCAAATATTCTGCCAAAGGAATGATGGCTAAACTTTATTTATACAGTAAAGATTATGAAAATGCTAAAATAAAGGCGAAAGAGGTTATTGACTATGCGAATGCAACAGGACGTATAGCTCTGAACGATTATAATGCCATGTTCACTTCTTCATCTGTAGCAAATAACAATAATAAAGAATCTTTATTTTCTTTAAGATGGTTGGCAACAATGGGTTGGAATGGTGGAAATCGTTACCAGTTATATGTTGGTCCGCAGCCTTTATTAAAACCAAAACCAACTGGCGGTAACGGTTATTCTGCTGTAATCCCTTCGTTTGATATGTTAAATCCTGCTACAGGATATGCTCAAAACGATAAAAGACGCGGCTGGTCAGTTATGGAACAGGGTTTTCACCGGGCTGATTGGGTAAATGATAATTTCCCTGACGGTTTTACCTACGATACAACAGGTAAAACAACTGATGATCATTTTATTTTCACAGGAACCCGTTCTAATATTCAAAAATATGTGGTGGGGCCTAACAGAACTAATGAATTTGTTACTCCCGATAGCCATACAAGTATGTGTACATACATCCTTCGTTATGCTGATGTATTACTTATTTATGCTGAAGCAACACTGGGAGGAGCAGCCTCTACCAGCGATGCAAGTGCTTTAAGTGCCTTTAATCAAGTGCATAACAGAGCAGGTTTACCAAGTGTATCCAGCATAACATTAGACGATATTCTTCATGAGCGGAAAGTAGAATTTGCATTTGAAGGTGATTATTGGTTTGATATTCAACGTCAGGGATTTGCAAAAGCTAAAGAAATGATCGCGAAACAGGAAAGAGGAACACTGGGAGGAAATGGCCAGCTTACCAGCTTTAAAGCTACTCTAACTTCCGAATCACAACTCTTTCTTCCTGTACCACAGGCAGAAACTGTAATCGATCCTTTACTGTTAGAACCTGCTGTGCCCTATTATCAATAATTAAAGGAAATTTTAATCATTAAGGAATTACTGAAATGAAAAAAGTAAAATTATTAATTCTCCTTTTCGCTCTTTTCTCAGGTGTCGTAACAATAACATCCTGCCAGAAAGAAGCTGAAACAGGCAGCGAAGCTTCATCAAATCCACAAGCAGAT
Source organism: Rubrilithobacter danxiaensis (assembly GCF_047272945.1). Lineage (NCBI taxonomy): Bacteria > Pseudomonadati > Bacteroidota > Sphingobacteriia > Sphingobacteriales > Sphingobacteriaceae > Rubrilithobacter > Rubrilithobacter danxiaensis. The sequence continues at coordinate 118,159 of NZ_JBKOPS010000003.1, read as the reverse complement.
AAACTTGTACCTGAGAAAGCAAAAGGAAATGAAGTATTAACATTAACAGGTAGCGGACTTGGTGATATCACCAGTATCGTTTTTGAAAAAGACAGCGTTCCTGCATCTTTTAATCCGGTTTTCAATACCGACAATGCAATTGTTTTCAGAGTTCCTGATACAGCAAGCGGCGGTGCTCAAAACATCATTATTACCAATAGGCTTGGTAAACAAATAATGGTACCATTTAATGTAGTTGCTCTTCCAACTGTTAGCGCTGTATCTAATTACAATTTTACAGCAGGTACAGAAATTAAGCTTACAGGTAATAATCTTGGAGATGTAACTTCTGTAGCTTTAAAAGGAACAGCTGACAAGGCAACCATCGTGTCACAATCAAAAAAAGAGTTGGTAATAACAATGCCTGCAACTACTGCTAATACAGTACAATTGGATATTACAAATTCAACGGGGCCTGCTACAACTGCACAGGTTTTTGTAAACATGGATAAAACCTTTAAAATTTTTACCGAAGATTATGGTGAAGGCTTCTCAAATGGTTCATGGGGACCTGCAGAAGTTTCTTCTACCGTTGCAAAATCGGGTACCAAGTCTTTCAAAGCTACTTATGTAAAAGGAAATTGGAGTGCTGATGGATTTGCAAACTGGTGGCCTGGAGTTAGTTACTCTGCCGATTATAAGTATTTATCATTCTGGGTAAAAGGTGCTTCAAAAGAGTATACTCTTTATATTACCGGAGATCAGCGCAAAGGTGGTTATGGAAATTCAGACCAAACAGCACCTATTGTAATTCCTGCAAATGAATGGACATATTTTAAAATTCCGCTTTCTCAGCTAGAGCTTTGGAGTCAGGGAGGACCTTTTAAACAATTAGGATTTTGGATTAAGGGACCTGACGACCAGGATGAGACATTCTATTTTGACGACGTTATTTTAGTAAAGTAACCGAGTTGTAATAGTGGTTAGTTAGTAGTTTAAGGGCCATCGGGGGATGGCCCTTTTTTCTGGAATCAACTTTTATTTATCTGATAACCAGGAAGAATTTGCCAATAAAATCTTGTAAAATGTATTTAAAAACAACCTTTATAACTATATCCGCAGTGGTTTTATCTGCAGGAACTTTATTTTCCTGTAAAAAGTCGGAGGTTTCTCCTCAAAAGCCGGTACAAAAACCGGATACAAGCATAACCAATCCTGCAGATACATTTCCCGCTTTTAGCACTGTGAAATTATGGCTTACGGATAAGAATGCCACTTATGAAACAGCAGCTTTGTTTTATAATCTTAAAAAATTATCTAAAACCAACGTTTTGTTCGGGCACCAGGATGATACCAAACGTGGGGTGATCAATGCGGGATCCCAATGGGCGAATGAGCAGCATTTACCGCCAGTACCGCGGGAGAAATCGGATGTTAAAGAAGTAACCGGAGCTTATCCGGCAGTGTATGGCTGGGATTTTCTTCATATTGCCGGCTTTGAGAATGGTAATTGGTTTGATTACGAGAAACAAATAGCGCATGATTTAACAGTTGATGCCTATAACAGGGGAGGAGTAAATACTTATTGCTGGCATTATGCCAATCCCGTTTCGCAAGAAAGTTTTTACTGGAACGATTCTCCGGTAGAAGCGGTAAGTAAAATTTTACCTGGCGGCAGTCATCACGACGTTTATAAAAAGTCGTTAAAAGAGGTTGCTGAATATGCAAAATCTCTAATGGGGGCAGATGGTAAATTAATCCCTGTTATTTTTCGCCCTTTTCACGAATTTGATGGCGACTGGTTCTGGTGGGGAAAATCACATTGCACTGCAGATCAATATAAAAACCTGTACCAGTTTACAGTAACTTATTTGCGGGATAGCTTAGGGGTTATTAACTTCCTATACGCGTGGTCGCCGGATAGAAACTTTAATTCCGAAAGTGAATACCTGGAGCGATATCCGGGTGATGAATATGTTGACCTGGTAGGGATGGATAATTACGAAGACATGAAACAAAGCACTCCTGCAATAGCAGCAAATAAATTGAAAATTGTATCTGATTATGCAAAAAAGAAAAATAAGCTGGCCGCATTAACCGAAACAGGCTTGCAAAATTTAACCCGTAATGACTGGTATACTTCGATGTTGGCTAAAGCGCTGCAGACTAATAAAATTGAAATTGCGTACGCGCTGGTATGGGCCAATACCAAAGATGCTTACTGGACACCTTACAAAGGTCATGCAGCAGAAACTGATTTTAAGGCATTTAAAAATAATGCCTACATTCTTTTTGGTGATGAGATGCCTTCGATGTACACAGTTAAGTAAGATGTTCTAATTTAGTTCATCTTCTGATTGAATCCATTTATACTGTTAATGGGATAGGATAATGTCTAAAATTTGAATTACAATATATACTGACAAAATCAAAACCTATCTTTGCGAAAAAAATCAAAATGAACAAATTATATCCCTTAAAATTCAAAACAATATTCAAGGATAAAATCTGGGGCGGAAACAAAATAAAAACGTATCTGCATAAAGATTTTTCTCCGCTACCAAATTGCGGCGAAACGTGGGAGATTTCAGGAGTTCAGGGCAATGTATCAATTGTTGATAACGGGGATTTGGAAGGGAAGAGCCTTACTTCGCTTCTTGATCAGTATAAAGGAGAGTTAGCAGGTGAAAAGGTTTATCAGCAATTTGGTAATACTTTTCCTTTACTGGTTAAGTTTATTGATGCCAATGATGATCTTTCCATACAGGTTCACCCCGACGATAAGCTGGCACAGGAACGCCATAACTCCTTTGGTAAAACTGAAATGTGGTACGTTATTCAGGCAGATGCAGACGCTACCCTCATTGCCGGCTTTAATCAGGAGGTAAACGAAGGTATTTATCTTGATAAATTGAATTCAGGAAAGCTTTCAGAGATATTAAATAAAGAGCAGGTAGCCGATGGCGACATATTTTTTCTGCCTGCTGGTCGTGTACATACTATCGGCAAAGGCTTGCTTATAGCCGAAATTCAGCAAACTTCGGATATTACTTATCGTATTTACGATTTTGACCGTGTAGATGATAAGGGGAATAAAAGAGAGCTTCATACAGAAGAAGCATTGGCGGCACTTGATTACAAGGTATATCCAGAGTATAAAACCAGTTATTCCCGTGAAAAGAATAAAGTAACTGAAGCTGTAACCTGCCCGTATTTTACAACCAATGTCTTATATTATACTGAAAATACGGGCCGAGATTATTCTTCTTTAGATTCTTTTGTAATTCATGTGTGCGTAGAAGGATCTTACACCGTAGTTACAGATGACTCGGCTTTAGAAGTTAAAATGGGTGAGTGTGTTCTTATTCCTGCGTCTACAATCGGTGTCAGCTTAAAAACTGTTCATGGTTTCAAAATACTTGAAAGCTATATAGATTAATATTCATGAGGGTGTCTAAAAAGCCATGAGTTTTGGCACCCTCAGTTTTTCTACTTTTTCAATAGCATGTCCCTGTAGCACTTAAACATTGCCCATGAAACAGCTCCTTCATAAGTAATGGTTTTATCTTTTGCGATTTTAATAAGGTAAGCCCCGGTCCATGGAAAAGGTGAAACACCGGGAAATGTAGGATAAGGGTCTTTATAATCTTCATTTATAGGGTGATGGGCAACTAATAAAGTCATTTTATTATCTACCGGCTGTTCTTTCATAATTTCTATCATTCCATTAAATAAACTAGCGCCTGATACATTATAAGCGGGATGATTTACGCGTCCGTCAACCTTTATTGCAGGCCCTGCATTTATTAATTCTGCAGTGCTTTTGGCCCGGCAAAACTCACTGCTGATCACTCTCGAAATAGGGAATTTTAAATCCTTAAATATTTTCCCCAGTGCAACTGCCCGCTCTTTGCCTTGCTCATTTAATTGTCTTGCAAGTGAAGGGCTGCATGATTTCCACCAATTAGCGGGTCCTTTATCATCGTGTAGTGAGGAATAATCTCTTCCATTATCAGCATCCGCATGTCTTAAAATAATAGCGTAAGTATCATCAGTAGATGGTAGATGGCGAAGCGTTTCCCAGCCTTTACGGTAACTGTTATAACAATCTGTAGCTTCTTTTCCGTTAAATGAGACATTGGGCTCATCATATGAGTTGTCAGTTGCTCCCACCGCGTATATTCTGGTAGTTTTTTCTGCCTGGTTTGTCCATTTAATATCAATTGCAGCTATTTCTCCGGAGGTAAGCCTTTTAATTACACCATCTGCAGATATTTGAATATGTGGGTCGTTAGAAGCAAAAGTGGCCGGCTCGCTTGTTTTTATCTTAAAGTTACTGTCGTTAACAAAAAGCAATTCTTTTTCATACTCAGGGGATGTTATTTTTGATGAAACCGATGGTTCCTGCAGTCTTTTGTCGTCTTTACATGCCTGTATCGCCGTCAGTACCAGAAATAGAAGTAGATATAAAAAGTTTTTCATAATAGATCCGGCAAAAGTAACACAGGATCTTGCTTCAGGTTGGCGGGTAGCAGATAAATGTATAATGGAAGTGCTTTTTGTGCAATTTTCTGTTGTTTTTGTATCTCAGTTTTACTGAAATTACTGGTTTTTCATTTGGGCAGATAATGATTGTCACACAAAAAATACAGCTGCTGATTTTAGTACATGTCATTTTTAAATAATAATTTGCATGGTTAACTAACACCATACTAATTCAAAAAAGGCCCGAAATATGAAAAAAACTTTCTCATTTCTATTTTGCTGTTTTATTTCGCTCTCGTTGTTTGCACAGGGTAGTAAGAAAATAGCAATTATCCCTGAACCGGTAACTGTTATTGAAAGTGCCGGATCATTTATTTTGCCCCAAAATGTAGTAATAAGGGCTGGAACTCATCCGCAGTTACAGGAAACAATAGCATTATTGAAAGACCGGCTTGTAAGTTCAACAGGCCGTACAGTAACAGTGAGCCACACAAGTACAGCACCCGCTATTCGTTTACAGTTGAATGCAAGTACAGATGAACTGATCGGAAAAGAAGGATATCGCTTAACCGTTACTCCTAAAAATATTGTAATTAAAGCCAATGAGCCGGCCGGCTTATTTTATGGCGTACAATCACTTATCCAGTTATTTCCAAAGGAAATTGAAAGCAAAACCGTAGTTGAAGATGTACCATGGAAAGCACCCTGCGTTTCTATTACAGATTACCCCAGATTTGGCTGGAGGGGTTTAATGTTTGATGTTTCCCGGCATTTCTTCACTAAAGATGAAGTAAAGCAATATATTGATGATATGGTTCGCTATAAATTCAACTTACTGCACTTGCATTTAACAGACGACGAAGGCTGGAGAATTGAAATTAAAAGTTTGCCGAAACTTACGGAAGTAGGAGCATGGAATGTAAAAAAGGTGGGATATTTTGGAACGTTTTCTCCTCCAACACCTGATGAGCCCAAAACCTACGGAGGCTTTTATACACAGGAAGATATTAAAGAACTGGTAAAATACGCACAAGACAGGTTTGTAAATATTTTGCCTGAGATTGATGTTCCCGGACACAGCCTTGCGACGATAGTTTCATATCCTGAATTGTCATGTACAGAAGGTGTGGAAAATTATCGGGTACGTTCAGGTGAAGAAATTATGGACTGGTCTCATGGTGCGCCTCCAATTGCCTTGGTCGATAATACACTTTGCCCTGCTAACGAAAAGGTGTATGAGTTTTTGGATAAAGTTGTCACCGAAGTGGCGCAGCTGTTCCCCTTTGAATATATTCACATGGGAGGAGACGAAGCTCCGCACAATTTCTGGGAAAAGAACGAACAGGTTAAAGCATTGATGAAGAGGGAAGGCCTCAAAACGATGGAGCAGGTGCAGTCGTATTTTACCAAGAGAATTGAAAAAATTGTTAACTCAAAGGGGAAGAAATTTATGGGTTGGGATGAAATATTGGAGGGTGGAATAACGCCTACTGCAGCTATTATGAGCTGGCGTGGAATGAAAGGTGGAATTGAAGCTGCCAAAACACAACACGATGTGGTAATGAGCCCTACAACTTTCGCTTACATTGATTATATGCAGGGCGACCCGGCTATTGAACCTCGTATTTATGCAACGCTTCGTTTGAGCAAATCCTATGAGTTTGAGCCGGTTCCCGATAGCGTGGATGCTAAATATATTAAAGGTGGCCAGGCAAATTTATGGACCGAGCAGGTTTATAATATGCGCCATGCCGAATACATGACCTGGCCCAGAGGAATGGCCATTGCGGAATCTGTATGGTCTCCTAAAGAAAAGAAAGACTGGAACGATTTCTTTGGAAGAGTTGAAAAGCAGTTTAAAAGACTGGACATAGCGGAAGTGAAATATGCACCAAGTGTGTATGATCCGATTGTTAGTGTAAGTAAAACCTCAGATAATCATCTGTCAATAAAATTAGATACAGAGGTAGAGGGGTTAGATATTTATTACACATTTGATAACAGTTTCCCTGATAACTTTTATCCGAAATATACAGAAGCATTAACTCCGCCGAAGGATGCGGTAATGCTAAGGCTGATAACTTACAGGGGAAAAGACCCGGTAGGACGTATGATGACAATTCCGGTTGCTGACCTGCAAAAAAGAGCAGACAGGAGAGCACAGTAAGTAAATAAATTTGTAAAAAGAAAAGCAAAAGTCATCCATAACCGGATGACTTTTGCTTTTTTATTTTAATGCTTTATTAAAATTGGATGAGCTTCAATAGTATCAACTGGAATTAAAGTGTTTGATTTATTTGTTGTACAATTAGCAGAGGGAGTACAATTGCCATTATTTGAGGAGTAAACCTCTAAATAAATGATGCAATCTCTGATTTAATAGAGATTGCATCATTTAGTTTACAGACAGTTGTTCTTTCCTGTAAAGGGAACTTTTTTAAACTTCGCTGTTCCTACCAGTAAATAGAATACAAGGCCACAAGTAGTCCTGCAATAATTAAGGAACCTACTGCAAAACCTGTATTGGTTTTAAACATCTTAGAATCAACTTCCAAACCATGAGGCCGTGCACCTTTTGAATTTTCAATCATACTGATAATGTACATCACTACCACACAGATAATAAATACAAATCCCATACGATCAAGGAAAGGGATTTCATAAACACCTTCGGCATTTGCTTTGGCAAACCCGAGAGGAGCAAGCCATGAAAGATCAGTGAATTTCGGAAGTACTTTAAATATTACGGATAAAATAAATCCGCCTACCGTTGCAAAAAGAGCTGCATTGGAGGTCGTCTTTTTCCAGAAGAAACCGAGTATGAACATGGCGAAAATACCTGGTGATACGAATCCTGTATACTCCTGGATGTATTGAAATCCGCCTTTTTTATCTATTCCCAAATGCGGTGCAATAAATATGGCCAGAAGCATAGAAACTATTACTGTTGTTTTTCCAATAAGTACCAGCTTCTTTTCGTTCGCTTCCGTATTAAATATTTTCTTATAAATATCCAGGGTGAAAATAGTAGATATACTATTTGCTTTACCAGCTAAAGACGCAACAACAGCTGCTGTTAAAGCTGCAAATGATAACCCTTTAAGTCCTGATGGAAGGAGGTTAAGTAATACAGGGTATGCCCTGTCCGGGTTTACTTCTCCGCCCTGCATCATTTCAGATTGAAATACATTTTGTTTGTAAAGAATAAAAGCGGCAATTCCGGGAAGAACAACAATAATTGGCATCAGCATTTTTAGAAATGCAGCAAATAAAATTCCTCCGCGTGCTGTTTTCAGGTCTGCGCCCAAAGCCCTTTGTGTGATATACTGGTTACATCCCCAGTAATTCAAATTTACAATCCACATCCCGCCTATTAAAACGGTTAATCCCGGCAGGTCTAAATAGTTGGGGTTTTCTTGTTTAATGATCATGTGAAAATGATCAGAGGCTTCACGATGCAATAGACTAAATCCCTTTAGTACTCCGCTTGAGCCAAAGTGCGAAGCCACCATATCAAGTGCGAGATAGGTAGTAGCCAAACCGCCCAGAATCAAAAAGAACACCTGGATAACATCGGTATAACCAATTACTTTCATTCCGCCAAGAGTGATGAAAATAGCGAAAATTGCAAGTCCGTACATACAAACTGTCAGATCTATCCCGGAAATACTGTTTACAGCCAAAGCCCCAAGATAGAGGATAGAGGTAAGATTTACTACAATGTAAAGTAATAGCCAGAATACAGCCATTATCATACTTACTGTTGAGTTGTACCGCAGGTTAAGAAACTGGGGCATAGTATAAATCTTATTTTTAAGATATACCGGGATGAAGAAGATGGCCACAATAATTAAGGTTGCAGCTGCCATCCATTCATAAGTTGCAATGGCAAGACCAATTTTAAACCCAGACCCGCTCATGCCTATAAATTGTTCGGCAGAAATATTTGAAGCGATAAGCGATGCCCCGATAGCCCACCAGGTTAGAGATCCTTCTGCCAGGAAATAATCTTTTGAGCCGCTGCTCTGCGATTTCTTTTTTCTGTAAATCCACCATCCGTATAAGGATACGATAAGGAAGTAGGTCAGGAATACTAAATAATCAGCCGTGGATAAATTTTTCATGTATGGTTTATTTGATTTAACTGGTTATGTTTTCTTATACTTTAAATATGCATATTTTTTCTAAGAGAAGATTCTCTTACTATTAATCTTGGTTCGAGTACAATTTTTTGAAACGCAGGTTTTACTTTTTCCGTTACCTGATTTAAGAACAATTTAGCAGCTTCTTCGCCCATTTTTGCTGTTTGCTGGTCTATTGTTGATAAGGGGGGCGAAATATATTGACTGAAACTTTCATTTGCAAATCCAATAACTCCCATCTCATCCGGAATCCTTATACCGGATTCTTTAAGGGCCTGAATAGCTCCAAAAGCAGTAAAATCTTCTACCGCAAAAATAGCGTCTGGAGGATTTTCTTTATTTAATAACTCCATCGTACATTCTTTTCCGGATTCAATAGATACCTTTCCTGAAGCAATCAGATTGTCGTCTATATCCAGACTATAATGTTTCAAAGCATCTGTATAACCTCGTAGTCGTTCAGTAAAGATCTTGATATGCTGCTGGCCCGAAATATGCGCAATTCTTTTATAACCTTGTTGAATAAGGTGCTCGGTAGCCATAAAAGCACCACGGTAATCATCAATAACTACTGATGGTACACTTAAGTTGTCATCCGCCCGGTCAAATAAGATAAGCGGAACATTTCTTTTTTTTATTTCAATAAAATGCCCGTAATCAGCTGTTTCTTTTGCAGGCGAAGCAAGAATTCCATCTACTCTTGATTGCAATAATGCTTCAACACCTTCCAGTTCATATGCTGTGCTTTCATTAGACTGGAACAGCAGGACGTTGTAGCCGTTGCTTCTTGCAACACGTTCAATACCATGCACTACTGAACCGAAAAAGCTGACATCTGCACTGGGAATGATAACACCAATAATATGGCTTCTGCCAGAGCGGAGTGAAGAAGCTATTTTATTTTGGCGGTAACTTAATCTTTCTGCAGTGCTCTTTACCCGCTCCTTCATTTGCACACTAATGGAGGGATGATTTTTCAGTGCCCTGGACACAGTTGAAGCTGTAGTATTCAGTTCCCTGGCAATATCATGGATAGTAGTTTTTTTTGTTGTCAAGGTTTTTGTGTAATCGATTGCGTAAAAATATAGCAGTGTGCTATAAAACGTACTTTTTTTATTATTTTTATTAAAGTGTTATTTTATTTAACGTTTTGTTATAATATCCCTAATTATTTGCTTTTAGTATTGTTGTTTTTTCTTTTATTTTAGAATGAGCAATTGTAAAAATCTTAAAGCATAGGGTGTAAAAGGAACTTTGCTGGATTTTTCTATAAAATTATCTTTTTATTTGCAATTCCTTTGAAAATACCCATTCGTAAGAATGCTTACATTTTTCAAGAATATATAAACCCATAATTAATAACAATGCGTAAATTAAACTTCGCTTACTTTTCCGTTACAGTAGCGTCGATGTTTCTGGGCAGTTCACTATTTGCCCAGACATCAGGTCAGGAATCAGGAATCGTAAAACTCGACGATTTGTCATTTTTTAAAAATCCATCAAAGAGCTGGAAAATTGCCGGTGATGTTCATGCAGATTTGAATCAGGTGAATGCGCTTGATCTTTCTAAAGGAACCGGTATTCTGGTTAATCAACCCGATAAAAGGAATCATGGTGAAGATCTGTACACAAATTTAGAACACGGTGATTTGGATCTGGAGCTGGATTATATGATGGCAAAAGGAGCTAATTCGGGAATTTATTTACAGGGACGTTATGAACTGCAACTGGAAGACAGCTGGGGAGCGAAAACGCCTACTTCTGCAAATAATGGCGGTATTTACGAGCGTTGGGATGAAAGCCGCCCGGAAGGTCATAAAGGGTACGAAGGCTATGCTCCTCGTCAAAACGCATCAAAAGCGCCTGGCTTATGGCAGCATTTGAAAATATCTTTTCAGGCACCCCGATTTGATGAATCAGGAAAAAAAATTGAGAATGCAAAAATTATCAGTGCTGTTTTAAACGGAGTTCCAATTCATGAAAACTTACAGCTGCAAGGCCCTACCCGGGGGGCAGTAAGTAATGATGAAGCGGCTTTTGGCCCTTTACGTTTACAGGGCGATCATGGAGCGGTAGCGTTCAGGAATATTAAGATTGTAAATTTTGATAAACCCCGTCCCCAGCTTATAGATTTAAAATATAAGGTTTACAAGGGCCGGTTTCAGAAAGAAACTGATTTTTCAAATACACCGCCAGAAGTAGAGGGAGCCACAGCAACTCTTTCTTCTGATTTAAGTACACTTCCTAATGATTTCTTGATAGATTACAGAGGTACCCTGAGGGTAAAAGCGCCGGGTGAATATACGTTCAACCTGAACGCTAATGGAGGTGTTGGTGTAATAAAAATTAACAATAAAGTTGTTAAACCCTGGGAGGGTAACAATGGTAAAGTAAGCGTTAAGCTGGAGGCTGGCGATTTCCCTTTTGAGCTGCTCTATTCTAAATATGTAGAATGGGAGCGGCCATCAGTTGGTTTATTACTTTCGGGCCCGGGAATACGCGAATATCTTATTGGTGAAGAAGATATTAACGATTTGACTGATCCGATACTGATAAAAGCACCGGTAAATACAGTTCTTCGCAGCTTTATGGATCTTCCTAAAATCGGAAGGGTAGTGCATGCAGTATCAGTAGGCAGTCCAGAATACGTACATTATACTTACGATATGGATAAAGGTGCAATTATACAGGTGTGGAGAGGAGAATTTTTAGATGCAACTCCAATGTGGCACGACAGAGGAGACGGTTCTTCCCGTCCACGTGGTGCGGTTCAACGTTTCGGAAAACCGGCTCTTACTGTAAATAAGTTATCAGCAACAGGAACAAACTGGACAGCTGATACTACAGGTTCAGGATATCGGCCTAAGGGTTATGTGATGGATGCTCAGGACCGGCCTGCCTTCCGTTATGAAATTTACGGAACTGCTGTAACAGATGCCATTCAGGTACTTAATGAAGGGCAAGGCATTAAACGTGAGATCACAGTTCAAAATGCACCTGCTGATCTGTACGTTCGGTTAGCAGAAGGCAACTCGATTGAAGAATTATCTAATGGCCGTTATCTGGTAGATGATAAATCTTATTATTTGCAACTTGATGATGCCGCAGGAGCAAAACCTGTTTTACGGGACATGAACGGACGGAAAGAATTAATAATTCCTGTAAAAGCCAAGTTAACGTATTCACTTCTTTTTTAATTTATTGCAATGAGATACATTTTTAAAAAATATACTATAAAAAATATACTGGTAGCTTCTGCAGCCTTGTGTTTCTCTGCTTTTTCAGTGCTGGGGCAGGAGTCGCCTAAAGAGGAGGACTTTTTTAAAATTTCGAAAGTAACCTCACCTGAAGGAACGTTACTCGAGGTAGGAGGATTAACCATGCTGCCAAACGGGGATCTTGCTATTTCAACCCGACGTGGCGATGTCTTTATAGCTGAAAATCCTACAAGCTTAAGGCCTTATTTCAGGAAATTTGCTTCAGGCCTTCACGAAATATTGGGTCTTGTTTATAAAAACGGTGCTTTATACTGCGCACAACGTGGCGAACTTACAAAACTGGTAGATACCAATATGGACGGTAAGGCCGATGTGTATGAAACAGTTTATTCCTGGCCTATCTCAGGGCACTATCACGAATACAGCTTTGGGCCTAAATTAGCACCTGATGGCTCTTTTTTCGTTTCAGGAAACGTGGCCTTTGGAGATGAAGAATGGTGGCGTGGCGAAAGCCGTGTGCCATGGAGAGGCTGGGTAATGCATATTTCTGATGAAGGCAAAATGGAACCGTGGGCAACCGGAATGCGCTCTCCATGTGGATTGGGTGTAATAGACGGTGAATTGTTTTATACAGATAACCAGGGAGACTGGGTTGGATCAGGAGCTATCTGGCATGTAAAAAAAGGTGCTTTTATGGGCCACCCGGCAGGATTGCGCTGGACCGGGCAACCAAATTCGCCTCTCAAGCTTACTACAGAGCAACTTTACGCAATAGTTGATCCACGGAGAAATAAAAATGCCGAGGGAAGATACATTAAGCCGGAAAACGTAGTGAACGAAAAGTTTACCACATTGTATGAAGTGAAAAAGCAAATTCCTGAATTACAACTTCCTTCTGTATATCTTCCTCATGGAATACTCGGAATTTCAAACTCGGAAATTTTGCAGATTCCTGATGGCGTTTTTGGGCCTTTTGCCGGGCAGTTGTTGGTGGGAGATCAGGGTCAGAGTAAGATCATGCGTGTTTTTATGGAAAAGGTAAACGGAGAATACCAGGGCGCTTCTTTTGATTTTCGCGGTGGCTTCCAGTCTGGCGTTTTACGTATGGCTTTTGCAAAAGATGGTTCTTTATTTGTAGGAGAAACTAACAGGGGCTGGGGTTCTGCAGGTGATGCCAACGAAGGGCTTCAGCGGTTAACCTGGCGAAAAGGAATTCCGTTTGAGATGCGTGCAGTAAGGGCAATGCCTGATGGATTTGAAATTGAATTTACCAAACCGGTAGATCGTAAATCGGCAGAGGATATCGCTTCTTATTCTATAGAAAGTTTTATTTATAAATATCATCCCGTTTACGGAAGTCCTCCTGTAAATAATGAAAAATGTGCTGTAAAAGGAGTTAAAGTATCGGATGACGGCTTGAAAGTAAGACTTGTAGTGGATAACATGCGCCAGTATTATATCCATGGAATAACACTGGAAGGCGTAAGGGATAAAAATAATTCGTATTCTCTGGTACATCCAACAGCTTATTATACACTTAATAATATTCCGGGGGGAGAAAAGCTGTCTTTGAAAGAAGTGAGCACTAAAAACTCTTCAGCAGTTAAAAGTGTAACTCCCGTTAAAACTTCAACTAAAACTGTTGCAACAAAAAAAGCCACAACTGCAAAGGTAGCTGCTGCGCCAACTTACAACGAAGTAAAAGGACTTCTTACTAAGTACACCTGTTTATCATGCCATAACCCTGATAAAAGACAGGTAGGGCCTGCATTTAAAGATGTGGCAAAAAGAAAATACAGCAACGAAAAAATTGTACAGCTCATTCACAATCCGCAGCCGGCAAACTGGCCAGGCTATTCAACAGAAATGCCTCCGATGCCGCAGGTTCCTAAAGCGGATGGATTGAAAATAGCGGCGTACATCAATTCTCTGGGTAAATAATAACTAGTAAACAAAATATGAAAAGTAACATTGTTTTAATTGCAGCTTTAACACTAAGCGTAAGTATGGCTAAAGCGCAGGATGCAAAACCGCAAGACACCGAAGTGTGGAGTCCTGTTCCTGAAGTGGTTACTCCGGGAAAAACTAATTCTGATGCTCCGTCGGATGCTATTATCCTTTTCGATGGAAAAAATCTTGATCAATGGGTTTCAGTAAAAGACCCGAACGCTCCTGCAGACTGGCACGTTTCGAACAATGTAATAACGGTGAATAAAAAAGCCGGAAATATTCAGACTAAAAAATCATTTGGCAATTATCAGTTACATATTGAATGGAAAATTCCTCAGGATATTGATGGCGAAGGGCAGGGACGTGGAAATAGCGGCGTATTTTTAGCTTCTATTGGCCCTGGTGATGATGGTTACGAACTACAGGTTTTAGATTCTTACAAAAATAAAACCTACGTAAACGGACAGGCAGGCAGTATTTACAAACAGTCAATACCACTTGTTAATGCTTCCAAAAAACCTGGTGAATGGCAGTCTTATGATGTAGTTTGGACAGCGCCGGTTTTTAACACTGATGGCAGCCTGAAAACTCCGGCCTATGTCACTGTTTTCCACAACGGAGTTCTTGTTCAGAATAATACAGAGCTAAAAGGCCCCACAAGATATATCGGAAAGCCCGAATATTCAAAAGCACATGGAGCTTCACCAATTAAATTACAGGCACATGGTGACCCAAGCAAACCAATCAGTTACCGGAATATCTGGGTACGGGAGCTGAAATAATAAAATACGTATTAGTAATAAAACTTGCCGGTGATGAAGCCATTGTGTTTCAGAATGCGGGCAAGTTTTTTATTTGATAGCAATCCTGTTTGTTGATTCTCTTTCAATTAAAATAGGATCTAATACTTTTTTCTCAGGTATAACGGGTTCGGGATTTTCGTCTTTAAGCATTCTCATAAAGAGTAAAGCGACTTCTTCTCCCATTCGAATAGTTTGCTGATCAATTGTTGATAAAGCCGGAGAAACATAAGCTCCGAATGCTTCGTTGGCGAAACCAATTACTCCTATCTCTTCAGGCACTTTTATACCTGATTCTTTTAATTGTTGCATGGCTCCCAAACCTGTAAAATCCTCCTGGGCAAAAACGGCATCAAAAGATTGGCCAGGCAGAATTAATTGATGTATAGCTTCTCTGCCAAACTCAACTGAAAGTTTCCCTTTTATAATTAAATCTTCATTTACTGGAATGTTATGAAATTTCAAAGCATCTGCATATCCTCTTTCTCTTTCCTTAAATATAGAAAGATTTTGATTGCTTCCAAGGTGCACTATTCGTGTATATCCCTTTTTTATCAGGTGCTCTGTTGCGATAAACCCTCCACGATAATCATCAACAGTAACTGCAGGTACATTTAATTCTTTTAAATCTCTGTCGAATAATAGTAAGGGTACTTTTCTTTTTTTTATTTCCTCGTAGTATTCGTAGTCTGTTGTTTCAATACTTACAGATGCAAGAATTCCATCTACCCGCGATTGAAGAAAAGTTTCTATTCCCTTTGTTTCCTGGTTAAATGATTCATTCGACTGGTACAGTAATACACTATAGCCATACTGATTAATAATTTTTTCTATACCATGTACTACAGAACTAAAAAAGCTTACGTCAAGACTTGGTACAATAATACCAATGATGTTTGACCGGCCCGACCTAAGGGAAGAAGCAAGCTTGTTTTGCCGGTAATTTAATCTTTTAGCAGTTTCTTTAACTGCTTTTTTGGTTGCCTCACTTATTGCCGGATTATCATTAAGCGCTCTTGCAACGGTTGAGAAAGTAATATTTAATTCCCTGGCAATATCATGAATAGTAACTTTTTTCAACTCCTTGTTTTTTGTAAAAATAGATTCCTTATCCTCACAAGTGAAAAAAATAGTATTTTAATTTTTATAAATAAAGTTAAAACATATCTTTATGCCAACGTTGGCGTAACCAATAAACCTTATTGCTTTTTATGTTATTATTAGGTATTGATTTAGGTACTTCATCTATAAAAGTTTCTGTCATTGATTCGCAAAATCAAAAACTTATGGCTTCGGCTCAATATCCGGAAACAGAATCGGATATAATATCACTCAGACCGGGTTGGGCAGAACAATCTCCGGAAAAGTGGTGGGAACATGTACAAAAGGCTATTCTGAAACTTGGGTCTGCCGGTGTTAATTTAAGCGATATTGCGGCAATTGGCATTGCATACCAGATGCACGGGCTTGTTATTGTTGATAAAGATCAGCATGTGCTACGTGATTCCATTATCTGGTGCGATAGCAGGGCTGTTAAGTTAGGGGAAGAAGCTTTCGATGCCATAGGAGAAGAAAGAAGTTTAACACATCTCTTAAATTCCCCGGGGAATTTCACTGCCTCGAAATTAGCCTGGGTTAAAGCCAACGAACCTGAAATTTTCAGCAGAATTTACAAAGTAATGCTTCCGGGAGATTTCATCAGTATGAAACTGACCGGGGAAATTACTACGTCTGTATCGGCACTATCTGAAGGTGTTTTCTGGGATTTTCTTAATGCTGAATTATCAAAAGATGTGCTTGATTTTTATGGGTTTGACACTTCAATTATTCCCGAAATACGGGATCTGTTTTCGGTACATGGGGTACTGAAGAAGGAAATAGCTGTTAAATTAGGTTTGAAAGAGGGTATTCCCGTTTCTTATAAAGCAGGCGATCAACCCAATAATGCCTTGTCTCTTAATGTGTTAAATCCGGGAGAAGTAGCGGCTACAGCAGGAACTTCGGGTGTGATTTATGGTGTCAGCGACCAACTGGTTTATGATCCTCAATCACGGGTAAATACATTCGCTCATGTGAATTATACTGCAAATACAAAACGATTAGGAGTATTACTCTGCATTAACGGAACCGGTATTTTAAATCGTTGGTCCAAAGAGATGTTTGGTGCAGGAATGGAATATCAGCAAATAAACCAGCTGACTGAGGCAGTTGGTATTGGATGCGAAGGTTTACGTATTCTTCCTTTTGGAAATGGCGCCGAACGAATGCTGAATAATAAATTAGTGGGAGCACATTTTCATAACATAGATCTTAATATTCATACCAAAGCCCATATTTTTCGTGCTGTGCAGGAAGGTATAGCTTGTGCATTCAGGTTTGGGCTTGATATTATGCGTGAAAGTGGTATGAATCCAACAGTGATAAGGGCAGGGCGGGCTAATTTGTTTTTAAGCGATCTTTTTACTGAAGCATTTGTTAACGCTACAGGTGTACCCGTTCAGTTATATAATAACGATGGAAGTGCAGGAGCTGCAATCGGGGCAGGAATAGGAGTTTCGATCTTCGCTCCGGAGGAAGCATTTGGTAATATGAGACCGTTAAAATTAGTTGAACCCACACAATCAGAGCGGTATGAATATATTTACCAGGACTGGAAGGCTTTATTAATGAAACAACTACAATAAACAATTATAATTTTAAAGAAGATGGCAAATATTATTTTAGGAGAAAAAGAATTTTTTAAAGGAATCGGCCAGATCAAATATGAAGGCCAGAGTTCGGATAATCCCTTGGCTTATCGCTGGTATGACGAGAATAAGGTTGTAGCGGGTAAGACAATGAAAGAGCATTTGCGATTTGCAGTAGCTTACTGGCATTCATTCTGCGGAAATGGTTCTGACCCTTTTGGTGGTCCAACTCATATTTTCCCCTGGGATGAAAAATCAGATGCCGTAGAAAGAGCAAAAGACAAAATGGACGCTGCATTTGAATTTATTACAAAATTAGGGTTTCCTTATTACTGTTTCCACGACGTGGATATGGTAGATTATGGAAATGACATTGCTGAAAATGACCGAAGGCTGCAGGTGCTTGTAGATTATGCGAAGCAAAAACAACAGCAGAGTGGTGTTAAATTACTTTGGGGTACTGCCAATCTTTTTTCCCACAGAAGGTATATGAACGGAGCTTCTACTAATCCCGATTTTCATGTACTAAGCCATGCTGCGGCACAAGTAAAAGCGGCTTTGGATGCTACAATTGCATTGGGAGGAGAAAATTATGTTTTCTGGGGTGGTAGAGAAGGATATATGACTCTGCTGAATACCAATATGAAGCGTGAACAAGAGCATCTGGCCAGGTTCTTACATACCGCAAAAGACTATGCCCGCAAACAAGGCTTTAAAGGGACATTCTTTATCGAGCCTAAACCTTGTGAACCAACAAAGCATCAGTACGATTACGATTGTGCTACCGTAATTAGTTTCTTGCGGCAATATGATCTGTTAAATGATTTTAAAATTAATATTGAAGTAAACCATGCAACCCTGGCAGGGCATACTTTTCAACATGAATTACAGGTTGCCGCAGATGCTGGCCTATTGGGCTCTATTGATGCAAACAGGGGCGATTACCAGAATGGATGGGATACAGATCAATTTCCTAATAATATTAACGAACTTACCGAAGCCATGCTTATTATATTGGAAGCTGGCGGATTTCAGGGCGGAGGAATAAACTTTGATGCCAAGATCAGACGAAACTCTACCGATGCTGCCGATTTGTTTTATGCTCATATAGGCGGGGTAGATACTTTTGCACGGGCTTTAATTACGGCTGATAAGATTCTAAGCCAAACCGAGTATAAAAAGATACGTGAAGAACGATATTCGTCTTACGACACAGGAAAAGGAAAAGAATTTGAATCTGGCAATTTAAGCCTGGAAGATTTACGTACTTATGCGATTGAGAACGGTGAACCTGAAGTAAGAAGCGGAAAGCAGGAACTTTTGGAAAATATAATTAACAATTGTATCTGATCCATCAGATTTTCAGTTAAAAAAGTTACATCTTTTTAAATTTTTAAAACCTTAATATTGCGCAATCGTTTGCACTATATGCATTTATTAAAGTTTATTTGGTAGAGCTCCCTCTGGGGAGCTTTTCTTTTTTATACTAAGGCAATTGAGTTTTGACTTTTTGTCTTTATTTCTTTTGAATTAGGCCAGAAGTTTTTTATTCGGTTGCTTAAAGAGGAGTTTGCTGTAATTGTTTTGATCCGCTCTAATAAGTCAGAAAGATCAAATGGCTTTGCAACTATTTCTGCAAACTCAAATTCCCCGCTTTTTTCTATCAGTTTATTGTAGGACGAAGTAATGATAATAGGTAGTTCTTTTATTCTTACATCGCTTCTTAACTGGCTGCACATCGATCGTCGTTTCTTATCGTAAATGTTCAGGTCAAGTAAAAACAGGTCTGGTCCAAATGTTCGTATCGTTCTTAAAATATTAACAGTGTCGGTAGTAATTCTTACACTGAATTTATAATACGATAACGTCTCGTACAGAGCCTCCAGAAGAATAGGGTCTTCACCCATAATAAGAATACGTTTTTTCATAAACTTGGTATTTTTTAATTGATCTGCCTCTGGTAGAAGTAATAGGCTTAACTATTCTAAATCGGTAAAACGTGTAGCAGATAGATCAATTACCTTCACAAAAATAGGAAGTTTTTCGAGAAAAGCAAATGATATGGGAAATATTTTTACTATTAGAAAATAATATGCACATTTTGTTTCACATTTATCTTTTAGGTTAATTATCGTTTCTTCTCTAAACTTTTACTTACATGCTCGGTTTCAATACTATACGTTAAAAAATGAATAAGAATGAATCTTTATTAAACAGTAAGTTAAAGTGGGTACAGCGTTTATCCACACTTTTAGATAGTCAGTTTAAGATTCCTGGTACGCGTTTTCGTTTTGGTTTAGATCCGGTATTAAACCTTATTCCATTTGCCGGTAATTTGCCCGGAACTTTGATGTCTGTAGCCTTGTTTTTAACTATGCTGAAATATGGAGTTAGCAGAAAAGTGATTATCCTGATGCTGTTAAACGTAGTAGTTGATGCTCTTATTGGCTCAATCCCTGTTTTAGGGCAGGCGTTTGATTTTTTCTTTAAAGCTAACGACAGAAATATCAGTTTATTGAAGAAACACTATGAGGAGAGAAAATATCAGGGGAGCGGAACCGGGATTATAGTAATAGTTGTCCTTGTTTTAGCAGCTTTCTTTACTTTGTTTATTTATCTAATCTGGAAAATTTCTGAATGGATTTTAAATATATTTTAATATTAAATCGAAAGGAGTATGCATAACGCTTATTTCATGCGGTGCATACTCCTTCTCTTAGGAAAATGGTATTAATTGGCTAAACAACCAATTGCACAAATTTCAAATACTCCACATCCTGTGTTGGCTCCTGATTTATATAGAGCAGTACGTTTTTCAATTGTAAAATTTTTACTTACAATTAATCTGTAGTAAGTTGTTTGAGAACCTGTAGTTCCAACATCAAATTTTAAGATCGGGTCCGAATAGCAGTCCTGGCTTTTATCCTGATTGTAACTAGGAGTAAACGCTGACCAATTTTCTCCATCGGTGCTGGTAGCAGCACTTACCACATCATTTAAAGTAGCACATGCTCCTAAAGAAATTCCCCAATGGCTTAAATCCTGAACTGTTCCATTGTTTTTTCCGTTTCCTGGGTTGGGATTAGTGACCGACCAGATCCAGGTGTAGGTCCCGTCATTGTTGGAAGTTCTGCTGATAAGCGAGACAGTATAAGGCAGTGTACTCTCCGCTGAAACAGTAAGTGTGTTTTTAAAATTAGCCGCTGAAATTTGCTTTCCGTCACACAAGCTTTTCATACTTGCCAGCGATTTTACCTTTTTCTCACTGTCCTCATTTTTTTTACAGGAAAAAACAACTGTCATTGTTAATGCTACACCGACAGTTAAAGCTTTAAAAGCTAAAGAAGTAATTTTTTTCATAATAGTAGTTTAGATATTAATTTATTTTTAATAATATAAACTTACTATTAAATGTTTTACTTGGTATCTTGATGCTTTAAAACGAGAAGGGATTTCACTGATTTTGATAAAAATGAGAAATGATTGTGAAGTTAGATGCAGTTCTTCACGAAAATAAAAATCAAAAACTTATGAACGAAAAAATAAGACGTGTGAAATGTGTTAAGTAGAAAATGAAAAAGTTTACAAAATTGTAAACAAAATGCCTCGTTTTGCATTTACATACTACAATCTATTATCTATGAATTTTTCAAACAACCTACCGCAAAGTATTACAGATCGCACGGACTATTCAGGTACAGGATCATTAGCTGTTTCCTCAGTGCTTGAAAACTTAAGAGAGAAACATCTGTCTATTCTGGAGAAATACCAGGAAAAATTGCAAAATGAATTAAAGAGCAGGAAAGAGGCAAAGCGCAGTGAATTTTAGGTACGGCTTTGCTTTTTGTTCACTCGAATGCAGGAGTAGTTTCAATTGTCATGAATGTGACCGGGAATTGTAAATTTAAAACATGTACCTTTTCCAACCTCACTTTCAACATTTATAGTTCCGCCATGCTGAGTAACAAAATCTTTAACGAGCAGCAGCCCTAAACCGCTTCCCTGCTCTTTATTAGTACCTGAGGCAGAAGGAGAATTAAATTTTGAAAAAAGTTTTTCCTTAACTTCTTCCGTCATTCCTGTTCCTGAGTCCTCGATGCAAACTTCTACCATGTTATCGCATTGTTGTGCGGTAACTTTAACAGATCCGCCATTTGGAGTGTACTTTATAGCGTTTGTTACTACGTTTTGTAAAATTGAGCGTAGCATTAGTGAATCTGCATTAACAAAAATTTCTTCCGGTACTTTATTTTCCAGTTTAATCTCCTTGTTTGAAGCATTCGTTTTAAGCAATTCCAGCGACTCGTTCATTCCTTTAATCAGCTGGATCTTTTCCGGGTTAAAGTTTGTTTTCTGACGCTGCTTCTTTGCCCATTCTACCAGTTCATTTAATTGATTGAGGATTTTATTGGAAGTACGATGAATAATATTGGATAGCTGCTTTATGTCAGTTACCTTAAGCTGTTCGGCATTGCGACTAAGTTTTTCTGAGGAAGCAAGGAGTGCCGTTAAGGGATTTCGAAGATCATGAGAAATAACTGACAGGAACTTATCTTTTGATATGTTGAGGTCTTTTAATTCCTGGTTTAAATTTTCAAGTTCAATTGTTCGTTCTTTTACCCGGTTTTCCAGTTCCTGGTTTAATTGCAGTAAGTTTTCATTTGTTATCCTAAGCTTTTCCTCCTGTTGTTTCAATAGCTGATTCTTCTTATGCAATTCTGCAAAAACAGCCACTTTTGATCGTAGAATCTGCGGGTTAACTGGTTTTCTTATATAATCAACCGCACCTGCTTCGTAGCCTTTAAACATGCTTCCTTCTTCATAGTCCTGGCCGGTAATGAAGATGATCGGAATATGACGTAATTTCTCTCTCTGGTAAATATATTCTGCAGTTTCATAGCCATCCATTATCGGCATTTTTACATCCAGCAGAATCAGGGAAAAATCATCTTCCTTTAATAATATTTTCAAGGCGTCTCTTCCAGAAGTAGCTTTGGAGAAAGAATAGCCTTCTTTCTCCAATACTATTTCCATTGAAGTTAAATTATCTTCCCTGTCGTCTACCAAAAGAATTTTTATCGTTGTTTCTACAATCACCGTGTTTTTGTTTTATTCCTTCTTCAAGATTAACCATTTATTTTAATAACCAAATTCGCATTAAAGATAAAAGTTGATCTGTTTTAACAGGTTTAGTAATGTAATCTGATGCTCCTGAAGCCAGACATTTCTGTCTGTCACCTATCATTGCTTTCGCAGTTACCGCAATAATTGGCAACTGTTTATTTTTAGGTTCTTTTCTTATCCATTGTATAGTTTCATATCCATCCATTTCCGGCATCATAATATCCATTAAAACAATGTCAATCTGACTGTCAGAGTTTAATATCTCCAATGCTTCTCTTCCGCTTTCTGCAGTAAGTACTGTTAAACTAGAACGTTCAAAAGCGGCAGTCATTGCAAAAAGATTTCTCACATCATCATCCACAACCAATACTTTTTTTCCGGTCAGAATATCCTGGCTGCCCCTTGTATTGTAGATAAGGTTAAGCTTGTCTTTAGATAATTCTTTCGCATCCAGGTGTAAAAGCATGGTGACATTTTCTAATAGTTTTCCATCAAAGGCCTGATCTTGAGGGATAAACCTGTACTGAACCCTTTTAAATGGTGCCAGTGCATCTGGTGTAATCTCTTTTTCAGAATGCAGGATAATTGAAGTTGAATTTTGCTTCTGCTGGTTGAGATGATTATATAAAGCTTCGGTATCAGATAAATTGAAATCGAGAATTATGCAATCATAAGTGTCTTTTTTAAGAAGCGAAACACCTTTTTTAGTGCCTGGGACTGCTGTTACACTTAGGTTTTGCAGGTTTAGTAAAGATGAAAAATGATTTTGCTCATTCTCATTTTCAATAAGCAGAACCTTTTTAACTTTCCGATCATTAAATTCAATTATACCGGTCATTAATTCATCTAACGATCTGTTTGAAAGTGGCTTCAGATTAAAACTTTTTGCTCCATGTCTCAAGGCCAAAACTTTATTATCTTCTCCTGAGATTAAATGAACAGGGATATGACGCATATTCAAATCGCTCTTGAGTAACTTCAGCACTTTCCACCCGTTTGACTCAGGAAGGTTGACATCGAGCGTAATTGCAATAGGATGAAAATTCTTAATACACTCAAATATTTCCAGATAACTGATTGCAACTACTGCCTTCAATCCAAAATCATGTGCTTTATCAATCATGATCTTCGTAAAGCGTAAGTCATCTTCAATTACTAAAATCACTTTATCTTCACTTACAATATTGTGCTTGTCGTCATCTATTACTGGCTCTGCAACCTCTATCAGATTCGTTTTATTAGATGCAGGATAGATTTGTTTTAACGAATCTTCGGCTATTGAATGTGTTCCTTCTTTATATTTTAATGGAAGGTAAAGGGTAAAGGTACTTCCCTTTCCAAGTTCACTCTCCACCACAATTGTCCCACCCAACAGTTCGGCAAAACCTTTACTGATTGATAATCCCAATCCTGTACCTCCGTATTTGCGGCTGGTAGAACCTTCGGCTTGCTGAAATGCTTCAAAAATAATGCTCTGTGTTTTCTTTGAGATACCAATTCCGGTATCTTCGATAGAAAATGCAATTACAGAATCGGTATTTGCAAGCATTTCGTTAAAAGGCGGCTTATGAATGCGAAGTTTTACTTCTCCTTTTTCTGTAAACTTAAATGCGTTTGACAGCAGGTTTTTAAGAATTTGATTTAATCGCTGAATATCGGTTTCAATTATTCCCGGAAGCTGTTCGTCAATCTCAATTTCGAAATTGAGGTTTTTAGCTTCTGAAATTGGTTTAAACGTCGACTCTACAAACGATGCAATCTCCTTAAAGCCCACCGGCATAATATCTGCCGATATTACTCCCGATTCAATTTTAGACAGATCCAGAATGTCGTTGATAAGCTGAATAAGGTCATCTCCGCAGGAGTGGATGGTTTTAGCATAGCGTATCTGTTTTTCTGTCAGGTTTCCTTCGTGATTTTCAAATAACTGCTGAGCCAGAATTAATAAACTGTTAAGCGGGGTCCGTAATTCATGCGACATGTTGGCCAGGAATTCTGACTTGTATTTAGAAGTCAATGTTAGCTGTTCCGCTTTTTCCTCTATCGAACGCCTTGCTTCTTCTACCTCCTTATTAATCTGCTCTACTTCTTCTTTTTGTTTTTCAAGCAGTTGGGCTTTGTCGTGAAGTTCGTCATTTGCACGTCTTAATTCTTCCTGCTGTGCTTTCAACTCACTTGCAAGTGATTGCGACTGGGCTAAAAGTTCTTCGGTACGTGTATTTGTTTCAATGTTGTTTAATACGATACCAATACTTTCGGTAAGCTGATCCAGAAAGTCCAGGTGGGTTCTGCTGAAACTATCAAAAGAAGCCAGTTCTATTACCGCTTTAATATTATTCTCAAATAATACAGGCAGGATAACAAGATCCAGCGGAGGTGCACTTCCAATACCGGAAGTTATTTGCAAATAATCTCCGGGCACATTTGAGAGCAGGATTCTTTCTTTATCTTTTGCACATTGCCCCACCAGCCCTTCGTTAATTGAAAATTCTTTGCTGATGATTTTACGGCTTTTATGAGCGTAACCTGCAAAAAGTTTTAATGTCGGATCTTCGGTTCCTTCCGGCTGTTCAAGAATATAGAATGCACCGTATCGGGCATTAACAAGTTCTGCCAGTTCAGAAAGTACTTTGTTTGCCACTGCATTCCGGTCTCTTTGCCCTTGCAGCATTTGTGCAAATTTAGCAAGGTTTGATTTAAGCCAATCCTGTTCGTGGTTTCTTAATGTAGTGCCTTTCAGGTTGGCAATCATTTGGTTAATAGTATCTTTCAGAGCTTCAAGCTCTCCTTTTGCATCCACACGGATGGTTCGGGTAAGGTCACCTTTTGTTACCGCCGATGCTACTTCAGAGATTGAACGCACCTGTGTGGTAAGATTCTGAGCCAGCTGATTTACGTTTTCTGTTAAATCTTTCCAGGTTCCTGAAGCTCCCGGTACACTTGCCTGTCCACCCAATCGTCCCTGTACACCTACCTCACGTGCTACAGTTGTTACCTGATCAGCAAAAACCGCCAGTGTGTCAATCATTTCATTAATGGTGTCGGTAAGCTGGGCTACTTCTCCCAATGCATTAATAGATAACCGCTGTTTCAAATTTCCTTTAGCGATTCCGGTTGCCACTTTAGATATACCGCGTATCTGGCCTGTCAGGTTGGAAGCCATCTGGTTTACCGAGTCAGTTAAATCTTTCCATGTTCCCCCAACACCTTTTACATGTGCCTGTCCACCCAGCTTTCCTTCTGTACCTACCTCTCTCGCTACCCGGGTTACCTCAGATGCGAATGAATTCAACTGATCCACCATCGTATTGATAGTGTTTTTCAAATCCATCATCTCACCCTTTACGTCGATAACAACCGTTTTTGAAAGGTCTCCGCTGGCTACCGCTTTGGTTACTTCGGCAATATTACGCACCTGGGAGGTAAGATTACTCGACATCTGGTTTACCGAGTCAGTTAAATCCTTCCATGTACCAGCTACCCCAGGCACAAATGCCTGGCCTCCTAAGTTTCCATCCGTTCCCACCTCACGTGCTACCCGGGTCACCTCAGAAGCAAATCCTCTTAACTGGTCCACCATCGTGTTAATGGTTTCTTTTAACTGGAGGATCTCACCCCGTACGTCAACCGTGATTTTTTTTGACAAGTCTCCGTTTGCTACCGCGATGGATACATCCGCTATATTTCTTAGCTGGGCAGTTAAGTTACCGGCCATTTTATTTACAGAATCTGTTAAGTCTTTCCAGGTTCCGTCAACGCCGGGTACATTCGCCTGGCCTCCAAGCTGCCCTTCCGATCCCACCTCACGTGCTACCCGGGTTACTTCAGATGCGAAACCTCTAAGCTGATCCACCATCGTGTTGATGGTATCTTTTAATTCTAATAATTCCCCTTTTGCGTTTACTGTAATTTTTCTTGAAAGGTCGCCTTTTGCTACCGCGGTGGTCACCTCCGCAATATTACGTACCTGCGAAGTCAGGTTATCAGCCATTTTATTCACGGAATCCGTTAAGTCTTTCCAGGTTCCGCCTACACCCGGTACATTTGCCTGACCGCCCAGCTGTCCTTCCGATCCTACCTCGCGTGCCACCCGTGTTACTTCAGAACCGAAAGAGTTTAACTGGTCAACCATCGTATTGATGGTGTTCTTAAGCTCCAGCATTTCTCCTTTCACATCTACCGTGATTTTCTTTGATAAGTCTCCTTTCGCTACCGCTGTGGTTACTTCCGCGATATTACGCACCTGGCCGGTAAGGTTACCTGCCATCCGGTTTACAGAGTCCGTTAAGTCTTTCCAGGTTCCGCCTACACCCGGTACATTTGCCTGGCCCCCCAATTGCCCTTCAGAACCTACTTCCCGTGCCACCCGTGTTACCTCAGATGAGAAGGAGTTGAGCTGATCCACCATCGTATTAATGGTGTTTTTTAACTGAAGAAGCTCTCCCTTCGCGTCGGCTGTGATTTTGCGGGATAAGTCACCTTTTGCTACTGCCGTAGTTACATCGGCAATGTTACGCACCTGGTCGGTCAGGTTGCTACCCATCTGGTTTACCGAATCGGTAAGATCTTTCCAAACACCGCCAACTCCTTTTACTTTTGCCTGGCCTCCCAGTTTACCTTCGGTACCTACTTCGAGCGCCACACGGGTTACTTCCGATGCGAAAGAGTTCAGCTGATCCACCATCGTGTTAATGGTTTTCTTTAGTTCAAGCATTTCTCCTTTCACATCCACCGTAATTTTCTTCGAAAGGTCTCCGTTTGCTACCGCTGTGGTTACCCCGGCGATATTTCGCACTTGGGAGGTCAGGTTACCTGCCATTCGGTTAACCGAGTCGGTAAGGTCTTTCCAGGTTCCTGCAACCCCCGGTACTTTCGCCTGGCCTCCCAATTTACCTTCGGTACCTACTTCAAGTGCCACCCGCGTTACTTCCGATGAGAAGGAGTTTAACTGATCCACCATCGTATTAATGGTGTTTTTAAGCTCCAGAATTTCTCCTTTTGCCTCTACCGTAATCTTTCGCGAAAGGTCTCCTTTTGCTACTGCGGTGGTTACGGTTGCAATATTACGTACCTGAGCTGTTAAGTTTCCGGCCATCTGGTTTACAGAATCAGTTAATTCTTCCCATACTCCGGCCACACCCTTAATCTTGGCTTGTTCTCCCAGTTGTCCTTCGGAACCTACCTGCCGTGCCACCCGAGTTACTTCCATCGTGAAAAGCCGCAACTGTGAGATCATCTGATTGGATTCTTTGGCTATCCTCAAAAATTCGCCTTTTAAAGGTTGTCCGTTTATTTCCAATGGTATTTGTTTGGAAAGATTTCCGTTTGCAACGGAATTGATCATTCCTGCAATTTCTAAAGTAGGGTAGGTAAGATCGGTTATCAGGTTATTTAGTGAGCGTACACCGGCTTCCCAGCGTCCGCGTGCATCAGGCAACTCAATCCGTTTGGTTAAGTTTCCTTTTTTACCGATGATATTTTCGGCAGTTGAAATTTCTGATACCAATCGCTCGTTCATATCGATGATATCGTTCAGCACTTCACAAATTCGTCCGCTTATTCCGGCCTGTGTTACAGGCATTCTTACATCAAGTTTTCCGTTTTTTACAAGTGAAAGAACTTTTAGCAGTTCTTTTAAATCAAGAGAATCGTCGCCCGGCGACTTGAGCTTTTCAATACTTAATGTTCTTTCCGCAATATCTTGTTTCATTGTATATGAATTACTGATTTTTTTGTTGATCAGATAGATGTTATTTTAATATCGCTGTTATTTGGTAGCAGCAGTCCATTTTAGTTCATAAGTGTCACAACCCAACCCCGTAATGCTCATTCTGAATGTGCCTGAAGCCGTGTTTCCTTTAATTGCCCCTGTAATTTCGAACCTGAACGCAGATGATCCTCCTCCTTCAGGTTCTGTTATAATACCATTGATTTGTCCGTTATTAACCGGAACGCTCTTTTCAGGGCCTGCAGTAATGTGCTCAATGGATGATCCGCATCTCCAGTAGCCGTCAAAAGTTACATCCTCCATCTTTTTTTTATCATCACTTAAAGTAAAAGAGATCTTGGCTCCCTTATAACCATTGCTAAATGTTCCTGTAAATTTCTTTTTCTGCCCGAATGCAAACGAACAAAGCAACATACAACAAACTACTATAGAAGTCCTTTTCATTTAATATAATTTACTAACGCAATATAATTATTAACTATTATATATTCCGCTATACATACTGCAGCTATTCTTTTAGCAGCTATAATTTTAAAATTAATTAGCTTTTTGCCATCAGCCCTCTACTATTTCCGGGTGTGGTTTAATTGGTTTGTATGTAAAAAAAGCGCTGTTTTTTCTTACAAAAATACATGGTCAAAATAAGTGTATTTGTTATATTTATTATCATTTTACCGTTAATATTTCCAGACAGGGAAAACATCTATACTAAAAGGCTATTTCTTAAGTTAACGCTAATATATCTATGAAAAACTATTACGATATACTGGAAATAAATACCGATGCTTCATCTATTGAAATTAAAAGTGCATACCGAAGATTATCTAAAAAATACCACCCTGATCTTAATCCCGGAAACAGCCTGTTTGAAGAATATTTCAAAGACATTCAGGAGGCATATTTTGTTTTAAAGGACGAATTGAAAAGGGATGAGTTTGATCATCAGCTCCGAATGTTTGAAATGCAGGGAAGCAGGGCAGTTACTTTCAGAGATTTTTTGAGGTACACATTTGATTTTCGGAAGGACAAGGAAAAATTCCATTGGCATGCCAATCCTTTTGTTAACTATTACAAGGGCATTGCCGTTGGTGGAGTTTTAATTGTGGGGATAACAGCTGTTTTTTTGATGGAAAACAATTTCGATAATCCGGCATACCAAACTGATCCTATTGTTTTCGATTCAAAATCTGATATGCCAGACCCTGTGAGCCTGGCAAAGAAACTGCCACAGAACGATTATATAAAAAAGATACCGCAATCCAGTTTTTCTATTACTTCTCCGAAAGAAGAAAAAAAGTCAGAAAATAAAAAAGACGATAAAAAAGAAAATGCTTCCAGAACGGAAAAAATTGCCAGTGATACAAAGTCTGAGGAAAGGAAAGTTCCCCGAAATATCTTTATAGCAAATGAAGTGCCTCATAAGGATTTAAAGCCTGCGTTTATTTCCCCGGCAAAAACAGAAGAAGTGGAGAAGGCCGCCGAAGAAAGCAGAATTTTTACTTCGGTAGAAAAGAAACCACGATATGGTGGCGGGTCGGCAGCGTTTGTGCAGTATTTAAATACCAATTTAAATTATCCTGCAGCTGCCCGTGAAGAAGGGATAAGCGGAAGGGTCCTGGTAACTTTTGTAGTTGAAAAGGACGGAAAGATTACAAATGTTTCTGTTGTTAAAGGAATAGGAGCGGGGTGTGACGAAGAAGCATTGCGGGTAATGCAAAATGCTCCTTCGTGGGTTCCTGGTGAGAATGGGGGAGAAAAAGTACGTGTTTTGTGCACTATACCAATTACCTTTAAATTGCAGTAGCAGTTATTTTAAAAATTGCTCAAATAAAAGGCTTATATAATACATTCCTCCAATTGAGGGGTTTCCGTATGAAGTCCGGTAAGATTTGTCAAATAAATTAGATCCTCCTATTTTAATAGTAGAGTTATAAAGCGGAATCCGATAACTTATCTGGCCATCAAGTGTGCCGAAAGACGGCACATCGCCGCTTACAAAGGGAGACTGCCAGTAGTACGAACTTTGCCACCTGTAGTTAAAATAAATACCAATGTTTTTACCGATTTCCCGGGTTGAAAATCCAAGGTTTAAAAGAACTTCAGGCGTATTGAAATCATTGAAATAGCCTTCGGGGATGTTTGAAAGTTTGTTGTAAGAGACATTACCGTTTAAACTTGAGGTTTTCCACCGGTAATCCAGTCCTAAAGCCATTCCCCATGAAGTGACACGTCCAGTATTGTTAACGGGAACATTAAAACGGGTAGCATTTTGCAAACCTGTAGGGCTTCCGGGAGTTGGATTCTGATAAACTTCTACCCCTGTGATGTAGTTTTTGTAAATGTTGGAATAGATATAAGAATCAATTAACAAATTGTTTTTATAAAGCCCCTTATATCCTAACTCAAAAGTTTGAACACGTTCCGGCTGAATTCCCGAAGCCGCAAATGTATATTCCTGCAGACTGGATGGGTTTCCTGTTGCCAGAAACTGTCGGAAACTTTGATCTGTATAGGCCTTGTTTGTATAAAGATTGTATTTTTTTATGATTTCAGGAAGCCCGCCAATTAACCGGATAGAATTACCTGCTACAGCCAGATCAATATACTGGTTTTGCGTAGTTGGATTCCTGAAACCTGTCTGGTAGGAAGCCCGGATATTTTTATTAGGCGCTACCGTATAAACACCGGTAATCCGCGGAGTTAACCGCCCTTCAAAATTTTCATTTTTATCGTAACGCATTGAACCGGTAAGTTTTAGCCGTTCACCGAACTTTTTTCCAATCTGCGTATACGCTCCGTATTCATTCATCCTGATATCCCTGTTAAGATCATCAAACAAGGTGCCGTCTGAATTTAAAGCATAGACACGGTAAGAAGTTCCGGCTAAAAGTTCCAGTTTATTCTTTAACAGACTGGAAAAGTTATACATTCCTTCGTAATGGTACATGTTAGACCGGTCGTTAAATCTTGCCCCGTTTTCAGGACCGATGTTTGTTTCTGAAATCTTCTTTTTTAACGAATTAAATGCAGCGGTACCAGGCTGCGGCCTGCTGTAATCTGCAAATGAACGTGCATCAATATTGGCTTGTTCTATTGATGCGCCATTAAGTCTCGATGCTGCAAAAGCAGCTGTGTAATCACTGAACCATGCTTGCGACGGCTTCCAGCTTTCATTTATCAAACTTGCTAAAAGTGTGGCATTGTACGCATCACCCGAACGTTCCTGTGTAGTATATCCCCTGACAAAGAAGTTTTCTCCTTTCAGTTCTAATTTATACTGCGCTATATTAAAGTTTTGTAGCGAATACCGGTCGCTGCCGGTGTAAATAGAAGTGCCTATACCGTAATTAACTTCAGCAATAGCCTGGGTAGAATCTGTAATTTTATAATAAAGAGCTGCTGATGTTTTTATTGATTTGGCATCGTAATCTACCAGGTCTTTTTCCGAATATCCGGTTCTGGTAACTATTGATGAAGGTAATAAATCATTATCATAAGCAGCAATGATTGATCTTGCCGGTTCGCTTAGTGATCCCGGAGGAACTTGTGCTGACTGTGCTTTTACAGTTGCGCCAATCTGATTTAATGTCGGAAATTTGAGATTAGGCTCATCTCCGTAAACATTTACACCATCGTAAGCCGGGTCGGTATTCCTATCGCCTGATTTTGCAGTTCTTAATAATCGGTTGAAATTTGAATAATCCGTTGCTTCCCAGTCTTTGGCATTCAAGTACGAGCCGGCAATTTTAATCCCTAACCGTTTGTTTATCACTTTTGCATATCTTATTGACATATCCGGCGATACAGCGTTGTCCCTCGTCAGTCCCATCCGCACCTGTGCTGTTAAACCCGGGTAAGAAAAAGGGCTTTTTGATGTCATTAGCAAGGTTCCGTTAGTTCCGCCTGCTCCATATAATGCAGAAGATGTTCCGGGTAAAAGTTCGATGTTGTCAATATCCAGGTCAGACAATCCTACAATATTACCTATTGAAAAATTCAAGCCCGGAGCCTGGTTGTCCATTCCGTCAACCAACTGATTAAAGCGGGTGTTTCCATTGGCATTAAAACCGCGTGTATTTATCGATTTAAAAGTTAAGCTTTGCGTGCTCATTTCAACTCCTTTTAAATTGAAAATTGCATCATAAAATGAAGGAGCTGCCGTTTGTCTGAAAGTTTCCGGACCCAAACGTTCAATAGAAACCGGCGATTCCAGTATTCTTTCAGGGATCCGGGAAGCGGATACTACTACTTCCTGACCTAATATATTTTCGGGTTCCAGTTCAATAATCAGATTCTTTATATCTTCTGTAATTACACGTTCTTCGGTAACATAACCTAAATGAGAAATAATCAGTTTAAAGGGCTTTGGAGCAGGTACATTTAAAACAAAAAGGCCATTTTCTGCTGTTTGTGTGCCCGTTGTTTTATCACCTGTTGTTACAGATACAGAAACTTCAGAAAGTGCCTGGCCCGTACCTATATCAACTACTCGCCCTGTTATTGGTGTGGTTTGAGAAAAAGCTGTAAATGATAGTAATAACAACGTTATTACTATGGATAATAGTGCGGATGTTTTTATCATATAAGGTAGATGAATGAATAATAAACTTACCAAAAAAATGTAAGAATGTTTTTTTATTGAGTATAAAACAATACATCCGGAAGAAGTTTTATTTGAAGCTCATTTTTAAACTATTTTTTCAATTGCTTTTCTGAATTTTATTTTATATTTGATATCAAATTGATATCAATAAAATATTGTTATGAAAACTGAAAAAATTGTAGTTCCTTTTAATGGATATTCTGTAGTAATATTTCTCGCTGTTATTCTGATTCTTATTGCAGGGTGTTTTATAAACCATTATGAAGCATTGGGTGCATTGTTTACAGTACTTTTTGTATTACTGGTTAAAGGGCTGGTAATAGTGAGCCCGAATAACGCAATTGTATTGCTGCTTTTTGGCGATTACAAGGGGAGTATCAACCAGAATGGATTGTTCTGGATAAATCCGTTTTACAAGACCATTTCTATTTCAATGCGGGCCAGAAACTTTGAAAGCGAGAAAATAAAAGTAAATGATAAAATGGGGAATCCGATACTGATAAGCGTGATTCTAGTATGGAGAGTTAAAGATACCTTCAAGTCATCATTTGAAGTTGATAATTATGAAACGTTTATAAAGGTGCAAACAGATTCTGCGGTACGTAAACTTGCGGGCAGTTTTCCGTATGATCATTTTGAAGATGAAAAAGCAGCCATTACTTTAAGTACAAATTTCGATGACGTAAATAAAGCACTGGAAAATGAAATTATGGAAAGAATGGATATTGCAGGAATAGAAGTCATTGAGTCAAGAATTGCATATCTGGCTTATGCGCCCGAAATTGCACACTCCATGCTTCGCCGTCAACAAGCCTCTGCTATTGTGGCCGCACGGCATAAAATTGTGGAAGGGGCAGTTGGCATGGTTGAAAGTGCATTAAACCTTCTTTCGGACAAGCAGATTATTGAATTGGA
This sequence comes from Rubrilithobacter danxiaensis, assembly GCF_047272945.1. NCBI lineage: Bacteria > Pseudomonadati > Bacteroidota > Sphingobacteriia > Sphingobacteriales > Sphingobacteriaceae > Rubrilithobacter > Rubrilithobacter danxiaensis. Next base: position 84,528 of record NZ_JBKOPS010000003.1, on the reverse strand, counting down.
TGAGGAGAAGAAAGCGGCGATGGTTAGCAATTTAATGGTTGTACTTTGCGGCGACCGGGAAACACAGCCTGTAGTAAATACAGGAACTTTACATCAGTAAATTATGGCAGAGAAAAAATCATTTGCATTACGGATTGATGCTGAAACGATGAAAGCAATTGAGAAATGGGCCGCAGATGAATTTAGAAGCGTAAACGGACAAATAGAATGGATGCTGCATAACTCGCTGAAACAGGCCGGCAGACTAAAGAGCAAAGAGGACAAGAAGGAAAATGAAGATTAGGAAATACGGTTTTATAAATACAAAACCCTCCCGGATTCGGGAGGGTTTTGTATTTAATTTCAATATTTAAATGCTTATTGCAATGTTCCGATATGAGCAACAAGGTCAATAATCTTGTTAGAATATCCCCACTCGTTATCGTACCAAGAAACTACTTTTACAAAGTTATCATTCAAAGCAATTCCTGCCTTCGCGTCAAAAATTGAAGTGCGGGGATCAGTTAAGAAATCCTGAGATACAACTTCATCTTCAGTATAACCTAAAATTCCTTTTAGTTCGCCTTCAGAAGCTTCTTTCATCGCGTTTTTAATATCTGCATACGAAGCAGGTTTTTCTAAACGCACAGTTAAGTCAACTACAGATACGTCTGGTACAGGTACACGGAAAGACATACCGGTTAATTTTCCTTTAAGCGCAGGAATAACCAGTGCCACTGCTTTAGCAGCACCTGTTGATGAAGGGATGATGTTTTGGTAAGCACCACGTCCGCCTCTCCAGTCTTTAGCTGAAGGTCCGTCAACTGTTTTTTGAGTAGCAGTAACCGCGTGGATTGTACTCATTAAACCTTCAACGATTCCGAATTTATCGTTTAATACCTTTGCAATAGGAGCAAGGCAGTTAGTAGTACATGACGCATTTGAAACGATGTTCTGATCTGCTCTTAATTCTTTGTGGTTTACACCCATAACAAAAGTCGGAGTATCGTCTTTTGCAGGAGCAGACATCACTACTTTTTTAGCACCTGCCTGAATGTGTTTCTGAGCATCGGCCTGAGTTAGGAATAATCCTGTAGATTCAATAACCACTTCTGCACCAACTTCGTTCCATTTAAGGTTAGCCGGATCTCTTTCTGCAGTAACACGGATAGTTTTTCCGTTTACCACCAGGTGTCCGTCTTTCACTTCAACAGTTCCTTTGAAGGGGCCGTGAGTTGAATCATATTTAAGCATATAAGCCATATAATCAGGCTCTACCAGGTCGTTTATTCCTACAACTTCTATATCATTACGCTCACAGGCGGCTCTGAATGCCAGGCGGCCGATACGACCGAATCCATTAATTCCTACTTTCATGTTTATTAGTTTTTGTTCGAATAATAATTTAATACGTTATATATAGGTTCTTTAACTATCGTGTTTATTTCGAGGTTGTGGTTCGCGGCTGCTTCCCTTATCCAATCCTGAAATCCGGCAGCCACTGTTCCGGCAAAATTAACAGGAACATTCGGATATTTTTCATTTAAGGGAATAATATATTTCACAAAAAAGTCATTAAATCCTTTCATCACCAGATCTTTAATGTAGTCCGTCGATCTGTTTTCGTTAATAAACTCTATAAATGAGCTTAAAAAAAGCACCGGCTGTGGCTGGCGGTAAACTTTATCCAGCACATTTTTACGGTCAAGGTGATACTTTTGAGTAAACTTTCGTTCGATTGTAACGGGCATGGTCCCGTTCAAAAAGTTTTTAAGAAGGTACCTGCCCATCCAGTTAGATGAGCCTTCGTCTGCTAAAATAAACCCTAATCCGTAATTGTTTTCCCGGATCTTTTTTCCGGTATAATATGCTGCGTTTGAACCGCTGCCGATTATTGCTACAATTCCGCGGTCTTCTCCGCAGGTTGCCAGGGCGGCGGCTTTCATATCGTGCTCTACAAATACTTTTCCAAAGCGGAAGAATTTGCCCAGAGCTGTTTCAACTACTTTTTTCCGGTCTTCTGAAGAAGCCCCGGCACCAAAAAAATAAATCCGTTTTATCTTTTCGGCATTGTTAATAAGGTGGATGTTTTTGTTTAATAAGGTAAGGATAAAGCGTTCGTCGTTAAAATAAGGGTTTATCCCAACCGTTTTAAATTCAGAAACAAGTTGTCCTTTTTCTGATAATTTCCAGTCTGCATGCCTTGATCCGCTATATATAACAGCAATCATTAAATAGCTAAAATGGTTGACATTTCAAGAAGGTCTTCCTCCAGTTTGAACGAATGATTATTCAGGCACTCTTCCAGGTCGGTTAACTTCATTTCATTGCTTCTTAATCCTACCATTTTACGGTTTTCGCCGGCAAGCAACGCTTTTACAGCTGCATAACCCATACGGCTTCCTAAAACACGGTCGAAGCTGGAAGGACTTCCGCCACGCTGTAAATGCCCCAGGATGGTAACTTTAATATCAAAGAAATCCAGTTTCTCCTTTACCGCTTTTGCTACATTATAAGCTCCGCCATTTTTATCTCCTTCGGCGATGATTACGATACTGGATGTTTTTTTGCTGTTTGCACCACGCTCCAGTTTGGTAATCAGGTCAGGGATTGCAGTTTCTTTTTCGGGAAGAAGAATTGCTTCTGCACCGCCTGCAGTTCCTGCATGAAGGGCAATACATCCCGAATCACGTCCCATTACTTCAATAAAAAATAAACGGTCGTGTGATGCTGCGGTATCACGTATCTTGTCTATTGCATCAATCACCGTATTGGTAGCGGTATCGTAACCGAGGGTATAATCAGAGCCGTACAAGTCATTATCAATAGTTCCGGGGATGCAGATCACGGGAATATCGTGCTCGCGTGATAAAAGCTCGGCACCGGTAAAAGTACCGTCGCCGCCGATTGCTACCAGCGCATCTATACCTTTAGCCTTTAAGTTACGAAAAGCCTGCTCACGGCCTTCTTTAGTGCGAAATTCAAGGCAACGGGCAGTTTTTAAAATAGTACCGCCAAGCTGAATGATATTGCAGACAGAACGGGCGTCCATATCAATAAATTTGCTTTCTATCATTCCCTGGTAGCCCTGCTGTATACCAACTACCTGTTTACCCAGAAATATACTGGTTCTTACTACTGCACGTATACAGGCATTCATACCCGGAGCATCTCCTCCCGAAGTAAAAACGCCAATTTTATTTATTTCAGACACTTATTTGCGGGTTTTATTGTTACAAATATAATGTGTGCAGATTACACTAAGTAATTATTTTAATTATTTCTTTCAGATTTGTACATTCAGTTATATTTTCACAAAAAATCTCAGCACCTTGGAATTAAGCTTGCCAAAATTTGAATCGGTTTTTACTATAGATTGTGTCATCTTCGCTTACGATGCGGGAGAATTAAAAATTCTTCTGATTGAACGTAACGAAGAACCTTATAAAGACTGGTGGGCCTTACCGGGGAATTTTGTGAACCCTGATGAAGGAATTGACCAGGCAGCCGAGCGTATCCTGTTTGAACTTACCGGCCTCCGGGATATTTATATGGAGCAGTTCCATATTTTCGGTGAGGTTGACCGCCATCCGCAGGGGCGTGTAATAACCGTTGCTTATTATGCCATGATCCGATTAAACGGCAAAAAAGAGCTGCGTCCGCATTCGTCTTTTGCAAAAAAGGCTTTCTGGCATCCTGTTAATGATCTTCCGAAGCTGGCTTTTGACCATACCCTGATATTTGAAAAAAGCTTTCAGAAGATCCGGAAGAAGATTTTTTATTCGCCTATTGCATTTGAACTGCTGCAGGAAAAATTTACGCTTACACAATTGCAGCATTTATATGAAGTGATATTGAATACGAAGTTAGATAAGCGGAACTTCAGGAAAAAAATGCTTAATTACGGTATTTTAAAAGAGCTGGACGAGAAGCAACGCGGCGTATCTTACCGGGCAGCCAAGCTGTACAAGTTTGACCGCCGGAAATATGTGAAGCTGTTTCAAAAAGAACTTTCGTTCGGGAAGTAGTTTTGAGATAACGATACCATTATAAACCATTTGTATGAAAAATAATTCCGTTTTCGCCTGGTCGCTGGTTGTGGCCCTTGGCGGCTTCCTTTTTGGGTTTGATACCGCAGTAATATCGGGCGCCGAAAAAGCAATTCAGCAATATTGGCAGCTGGGCGTTTTTGAGCATGGTTTAACTGTTTCCATCGCTCTGATCGGAACGGTGATCGGTGCATTGCTTGGCTCTATCCCGTCTGATAAAATCGGACGGAAGAAAACGCTTTACGGCGTGGCAGCGCTTTATTTGCTTTCTTCATTGGGGACAGCACTTGCAACGCACTGGTATGTGTTTTTGCTTTTCCGGTTTTTAGGCGGTATTGGTGTGGGCGTGTCGTCAGTTACCGCTCCCATCTATATTTCCGAAATATCTCCGGCAAACTCGAGGGGCCGGCTGGTTGCTTTGTTTCAGTTTAATATTGTATTGGGGATACTGATTTCTTATTTATCAAATTACCTGATAGCACAAACCGGCGAAGATGCCTGGCGCATGATGCTTGGAGTTCAGGCTGTGCCTTCACTTATCTTTTTGATTCTGATCCGGTTTATACCCGAAAGCCCACGCTGGCTTATACTGCATAAAGGAAGAACAACCGAAGCTCTCGGAATTTTAACCCGCATAAATTCGCTCAATGCAGAGCAGGAGCTGACTGCCATACAGCAATCACACCAAAGCATGCATCAAAATAAAGTGTCGGAAACGTTGCTTTCAAAAAAGTATAAATTACCTGTAACACTGGCTGTATTATTTGCCGTTTTTAACCAGGTTTCGGGTATTAATGCCATTATTTATTATTCGCCGCGGATATTTGAAATGGCAGGGTTGGGAGCGCATACGTCGTTGTTATCTACCGTAGGAATCGGCCTTGTTAATTTTACTTTTACCCTTATTGCCATCGGCTTCATTGATAAGATTGGCCGCCGTACCTTAATGTTTATCGGTACATTCGGTTTAATTTTTTCTCTGGCAATGGTTTCCAAAACCTTCTTTTCCGGCGATTTCTCCGGTTATGCTATTACCGTTTACCTGATGCTTTTTATAGCCTTCTTCGCTTTCTCGCAGGGTGCCGTTATCTGGGTATTCATTTCTGAAATCTTTCCGAATGAAGTTCGTGCCAAAGGTCAAACCCTCGGCAGTTTTACACACTGGATCATGGCTGCTGCCATCGCGTTCAGTTTTCCGTATTTTTCCGAAAAACTGGGTGGCGGATATACTTTTCTTTTCTTTACCGTCATGATGATCCTTCAGCTGATCTTTGTATGGCGCCTGATGCCCGAAACAAAAGGAAAATCGCTGGAGCAGATTGAAACAAATATGATGATGCATTGAAAAGAAGGATAAGAACGGGCTGAACAACAAGTAAAATAGGAGTTAAGGGTCAATAAAGGATTAAATAACCTTTTACCGACCTTCAATGCGCATTTACATAGCTTCAATGCTCATTTACATAGCTTCAGTGTTCATTTACATGCGTTCAATGCCAATTTACATGCCATCAATTCTCATTTACATAGCTTCAGTGTTCATTTACATGGCTCAGTGTTCATTTACATGCGTTTAATGCCAATTTACATGCCATCAATGTCCATTTACATGCGTTCAATGTTTATTTACATGCCAGTAAGATTAGTTTCAAGGCTGTTTACATGTTTTTAATCTCCATTCACATATCAATAAGGCTTGTTTATATAAGTTGCATCGGGTAGCCGCTTACAAGAGTTTTGGAGACAAAGCAATATTAATAACTTCCGTTATAGAGAACACAATCTTAACTGCTTGATCGTGTAGCTGTATAGTGATATTGTTTTATTTTTAATATATTTAATTATAAATTAAAATTCCATGAACCAACGTCAACTCAATTCCTTAAGTATGTATAAAGCGGTTGCAGCGTCATTCTACCAATTCAGCTCTGCATGGAACACTATTGAACCAATTGTTCAGATATTTAACAACTTTCAGAACAACATCCGGAATATAGAAGCGTCGGGCCTCTCTCAGCAGCAAAACAGTACTATAGGATACACTGAGCAGCGTGAACTGCAGCAGACGAAACTGATTGAACTTACCTTTTCTCTGGCGCTTAAACTGACCTCATATGCTAAAGTTACAAAGAACCCAGTACTGGAAAAGAGGGTAAATTTCTCCAGATCTGCATTTGTCAGAATGAAAGAGGAAATGCTTGTTTATACCTGTCAGGATATTCTGGGCCTGGGTTATCAGCATCAGGAACAAGTAGTTGCTTACCAGGTTACTCAACAAATACTGGAAGAGTTGCAGTCTGCGATTAATGCTTACAAACCTTTAACAGCTCAACGTGACAAAGTGGGAGACATGCGGAGTGTGATAACAAAAACACTTAATACGCTTTTCAAGGAGGCCCGAAATAACCTTGATCTCTTAGATAGCCTGGTAGAAGGGCTAAGTGCCAGTAAAGCTTTTATTGATACTTATAAACAAGCCCGTAAAATTAACGACAGGGGTGGGAAAGTTAAAACCCCTACGGCGGAGATGCTTAAGAGAACTCTTGAAATAACATCAGATATATAGCTGAATCTATTAACAGCGTGGCCGATTGAGATCCTTAAATTTTTTGCATGGATGTTTCCGCCTTAACCACTCTGTTTATAAGCAGGAAGTTTGAGGCTATATGTTTTTAGTTTGCGATAAAAGCGAGGTTCTTACTAGTTCTCATCTTAAATCAAACCTATCAGGTTACATTTTTATTCGTGATTTTGGTTCAGCCATCTATTTTAAGGTTAAGCTCTATGCCTTCCATCTTTTAATTGTTCCCATTGAAACAGCAGCTTTTTATAATCTGAAAGCATGGGGGTACCTTTAGGAAGGTATGGGTGTTTAGAAAATTAATTGATAATTTCTCCTTTGTTATTTGCCAGCTTTTCATGCCATTTTTTGAGCTCCTCGGGCGTTAGTCTTACCCAGTCTGTTACTTCTCCAACGATTTTCAATGGAGCCGTGCTTCGATAAGAACGTGAGGGATTGCCTGGAAATTTTTTGTCTGTAACGTTCGGATCATTTTCAAAGCTACCCGTCGGTTCAACGATATAGACACGTTCACGGCCTTCACCCTTAGCCAAAGCCGCAGCAAGTCCGGCTCCGTTAACCAGGGCTGTAAAATAAATATGATTCATTGTAATTTCCGACTTGTAATTAGATTTTCCTCCTGCTGTAAGCAAATCGCCAATTTGCAAATCTGCTTTCGTTCCGTGATAAAAGGGGCCTTTGTCGGCCAGTTTGTCCCTAAACGAAATTGCTAATTCGTTATTTATTTTTGCATTGCCAGGATCGCCCAGGTCTTCGGAGCATTTGGCGATATTCAAATACAGGGACGATAATGCGCCCTTAACTGAGTCGCTGTTTACGTTTAAGGCAAGTTGTAGAGCTGTTTCGAGCCATTTTAATTTATCGGAAACACTTTTTTGATGACGGGCAACATAAAAGGCAGCCATATATTTTTCAAAGTCGTTTGTGGCCTCGTTCCAGGCTTGCAGAAATAGCTTGACGGCCTCTTCAGGTTTACCTTTTTCTTCCATATCCATACCCCGGATACAGATTTGAACAATAGGATTATTGGGGTTGAATTCCATTTGCCAGTTATTTTTCTGTTAGCTGTTGTAAAATCGAATTAGTTACTTGTTCAAGAACGATGAAGTTATTGATTGTTAACGTTTAATGCTTAAGCTGTGGCGGATTATTTCTCCGTCACTTGCCTTAACACTAAGGTATACAGAAATTGCTTTCGTCGTCCGCGTTTATAACGCGGATGGTTTTGAGTTACATTTGTAATGTGCGATGAAATCGCAATTCCTATACGTTTTTGCTGGTATTACCGAGTATTTTTCTCGCTAAGTCAAGATGAACAGAGGTGTCGCATTTAATTATCAAAAAATATGCTGTTTGCCAGATTTGAGTTTTTTCTGCTTGCCTGTTGGCAGTAACATCCCATGAAGGATAAACCCTGATTCCACGTTTTCCGCCTTTTCCGTTTTGCGAGATGATTCCTTTGTCCGCAAGCACTGATTTCGGGAAAATAAATTGTCCGATAGTGTCGCCGCTTTTAGATGTAATTGCAATAAAATCAATGTTATCTGATACGTCGAAGGGTTCAGTTACTCCTTTTTTATTTCGTTTCCAGATAGATACAAATTGCCCTGTTTTTGCAGGTGTGATTTTAGAAACTCTGTGTTCAATTTTCTGTCCGTCAAGCTCAAATGAACAGGCGCCATATTCAACAGATTCTGAATTCAGTGTCAGGTTTGATAATCCGAAGCCGCATTTATCATAAACCAATTCTTTAACAACTTTCAGATCAGAATAAAGCGAGTTTTTAGTTGTCATATTTAAGTTTTTTCATGTGGGTTTGAGGGCGGTAAAATAACGGTTCGGGCTTTGCGTTCGGGCGGGTTTCGGAGCACAAAACTGTCAACCTGCACTGAACTTAAACAGAAGCACAAAGCTCCAGGTTTTGCACATCAGCCCGCCTGACGCAAAACCCGTGTTGTGCGTTCGTTGTTCATTTGTTATATGTTATTCTTCATTTTCAATGTAATATCGCCTATGTTATAGCTGTATATAGATGCAGGTAAAAATGAAAATGCTATATTATCTATCGTCTTTACTCCAGTTTGGTCGATTGAGGTTACCAAAGATTTTTCAAATGAATTGGCTTTACAAAATTGAATCAAGCTTTTTAATTCTTGAGGCTTTTCAAAGTATCGGTTACTCCATTTTATTTCTACGCCCCAAACAGGTTTATATTTTTTGTCATCGACTAAAACTAAATCTACTTCGCCTTCAAATCGTCCATCCTTCCATCGGGCATAAGTTAGGTCTAACTTCTCTCGATGCATCCATTGTGACAATACTGCTGTCTCTACTAAGTTTCCCATTTCATTATCTGTTTCAGAAATAGGGGAGAATAAAGCTGTACGCAATGAGGGGTTGGTTAAATAAACTTTAAAGCTTGTAATTCTCTTTAAACGTTTGGCATTTACATCAACTTTGTTTAATACTTTAATGAGAAATGCTGCTTCTAAGTATTCTAAATATTTTTTGAGTGTATCTTTCTGTATGCCGCTTTCTCTACTCATAGTTTCATATGAAAATTCATTCCCCGAATTGTAGGCGATATAAGTAAAAAATCGGTTCAATTCTTGAACGTCTTTTATTCCATATAAACTAGGTAAATCACGCAATAATACTTTGTCAACAATGTCGTTTTTAACGTACCTGCCCATGTCACTCTGTATCCTTTCTGATAAAACTACCTCTGGGTAACCTCCGAAGTTCAAATAGTGAATGAATTCCCTATTAAATGCTTTTATGTCGTGAGTAAGGCAATAAGGCATTTGTTTTTCTCCGTAAGTAATGCTACCATCGTACATTAAGTGATTCATCTTTTTAAGATGGATATACTCTTGAAAAGTAAGTGGAGGTAGCATGAAATCTGTAAATCTACCTGCTCCACTTTCTGTGCTGTGCCATTTTAGAGCAGCAGCAGCGGAGCCTGAAACAATGAATTTTGTTTCAGGGAATGAATCCACAAGCACTTTAAGATGTCTTTCCCAATCCTTTAAGTATTGGATTTCATCAAAGAACACATAACAGCCATTTAAATTATTTTGATTAAGTGCCTGTTTACATAAATTTAAAATGTCTTCTAAACTTAAATGCACATAAATAGGGTTGTCTATACCTATAAAGAATATCTTTTGTGGATTGACATTGTCAGTTATTAACTGCTCTATGCTGTGAAAAAGCATTACTGTTTTTCCAACACGCCTTGGTCCCATTAGCACTAATGCTCTTCGTATGTTTTTTTCTATTACATATGGATAAAACAATTTGAAATATAAGCGTTTTGACATAGAGCTGTATGCTTCAGATATCTGCTTATTTATCCACCACGGATTTTCGTAACGTAAGCGTTCTATTATTTTTTCTGTCGGAATAGGGCTTGAACCACTCATGCAACCTGTTTATTTTTGTCAAATATATATAAATAAATACTCTTAAATCTATCTATTTTTACAAACTTTGTCAAGATAGGAAATTTTTATATATTCCGGTGGTTTAAAAATTGATGTTTCAAGGAGATAGTTCAGGATAGTGATGGGGTCTTTACAATGCGCACAACGGTTAACGGCTTGTGGCTGTTGCGTAATTGAAAGCAGTACAGTTTCAAGCGTGATCTAAAGTACTAGAAAGATCTGAATTTACATAAACCACGACCATAGCAATAGCTACAAGCTCTTGTTAGCGGTAGGTTTTCATCTTCTGACGGTAGTGTCGATCTGAAGAGAGTCATTCGAGTATATGCGAATATTGTATTGATCGCCACTTGTCGTCAACTTTATGTTCAAATTACTGGTTTCGTACCGCATCAAGCTCAATCTTTTCGAAAATATCCTCTTTTCAAGTAACGGAAACCAAGGTAAATATTTATAGACGTCAACTTTCAAACCTCCATCATCGGTTGTCGCGTTTCCATGCCCATACTCTCGAAAATAGCTATCATTGCCTAAATCGACTGTCCTTTCAGATTCAAAGTCTAGGCTAACCATCATCAGACCTAATATACCTAGCGTTGCAACCAAATAACCAGCAAGAATAGGTACAGCGGCCACAAAACAAGCAAAAAACTTCGCGAGTTTATTTTTTAGCTGAAATAGGTGAAACATCAAGTAACAATAGCTTATGTATAAAGAGATCGGCAGTACAAAGTCTAAGGTGTCGCCTTTAAATGAAATATCAAAAAACCAGCATAATGCTAAAACCGATAGTGAGCCAAGAAGCCAGGCGATTATATTTTTGTTGATTGAAAACTTTTTATAAAGAAGGTAAGCGAGGATTGGCGTAGCTAGAAGCCCAATTTCAATGAGAAAAAAATATATCATTCGGTCTTAGGTGTAATGAACTTAAACGTGATGCAGTCTTTAAACTTTCAACTAACGGGTTGGGTATTGCCGAAGGCGGGGATTATTAGCACTGAATTTCAATAGAAATACCATAATTCAAATATAGCCAAAAGTTCAATAGTATTCCTTCAACCCCGCTTTTGGCAATACCTTGTTAGCGGCTGGTCTCTTTCTCTTTTCCGGTAATTTCTGTTGGAGTCACACCAAATTGCTTTTTGAAGGCATAAGAAAAATGGGATAATGTTTCAAAACCCAATTCTAAATAAATGTCAGATGGTTTTTGTTTTTTCTTTTCAATGAGAAAATAGGCTTCTTGCAAACGTTTTTTTACTAACCAACGGTTTGGCGTTTCGTTGAAAATGGCTTTAAAATCACGCTTAAATGCGGATAAGCTTCGGCCTGTCAAAAATGCAAAACGTTCAACGCTTACGTTGAATTTGAAATTTTTATTTATAAATTCTTCAATATCAATTTTCTGTGGAATGCTATAATCGAAAACTAAACCGGCTAATTCAGGTTGTTTTTCTAAAAGAATTAAAAGCAATTCTTCACGCTTAACATCTGCAAAAGGTTCCCTGATTATTCCTTGATGTAAAAGATGGGATAATGAATCAATAAAAATGGGCAACAGATCATTTGAACTAAGTCGTATAAATGTGTTATCGTACTTGAATAAATCTGTTGGGATTTTGTGTTTTTCCTGAAAGCTTTTAAGGAATTTTTCATCAAATCGGATAAATACTGTTTCTATGTCATTAATTGTTTTTTTCTTGCTGTATCTAGCAAGACGATTTTTTCGGATGAGACCAAACTCACCCGATTTGAAAACAAATGTTTTGTTACCGTCATAACAATTTGTCTCTCCTTTTTTGATATAAAAGAAAGTGTGTTCTGAAATAAAGTGTTCTCCCGAAATTTCAGCATTTACATACTCTAATGTTTTATCTAAACTCATTTTGCGGTTCTGATTTAAGAAGCAACCCAGGATAAAAAGGCTGGTGGATAACGTTCTCCTTTAAATGCTCCTTCGCAAAAGGTTTCATTTAATAGTTGAAGCTCACTGTTTGTGAAATTAATTTGTAGTGCTTCTGTATTTTCTGTTATCCGTTCAGGTTTTGTCATTCCAACAATCGGAATAATGTCATCACCTTGATTTAAAAGCCAGGCCAATGCTATTTGGCTGGCACTGACATTTTTACTTTTTGCAATATCTTTCAGCCTTTCTACCAATTCTAAATTATGCTTCAAATTTACACTTTCAAAACGAGGCAACATATTTTTATAATCATTTTCAGGTAAAGGAAATTTCATCTTACCCGTAAGTAAACCATAACTGAATACAGAATATGGAACTATAGCAGTACCCAGGTTTCTTGCAACTTGTAAAATCTCATTTTCAATAAACCGAGTTGCTAATGAATATTCAATTTCCAATGTTGATACTTGATGTATTTTATTAGCCCGCTGTAATTGCTTTGCATTTGCTTCAGATAGTCCTAAATATCTCACCTTTCCTTCAGAAATCAAATCTTTAATTGCTCCAACAGTTTCCTCAATAGGAACTTGAGGATCAACACGGCAAGGCTGGTACAAATCAATCTCATCTACCCCCAAACGCTTGAGTGAATAGGCACAATAGTTTTTTATCGCTTTTGGGCTTCCATCCAGTCCTGTAAAATGTCCGTGTGCGTTGATGACAGCTCCTGTTTTAACGCTGATGAAAACGTCTTTTCTTCTTTCTTTAATGACTTCACCAATTGTAAGTTCACTGATTCCACAACCGTAAAAATCAGCGGTATTGATAAAATTGATTCCAGCATCTATTGCCTGATGCAAAGTTTGGCTTAATTGTTTTTTAGCTTGATGCCATTCTGATAAGCTGTTTATTCCCCAGCTTGTTCCTATTGATATAGCTGAAACTTCCGGTCCGTTTTTTCCTAATTTCCTTGTTTGCATCGGATTACAGTATTTCGGTTACAAATTCCTCTTTGGAGACTCTCCATTTTTTTAGATTTACCAACCAGTCATTGGCTTCATCTCTGTACCCTATAGGCATTGCTAGTACGCTTTTAAGACCTGAATCACCACCAATCCCAAGAAATTCGTCCATTTTTATCTTGTCAAAACCCTCCATTGGCGTAGCATCTACCTTTTGCTCGGCAGCAGCCATAAGAGCTATGCCAAAAGACAAATAAGCTTGTTTAGCACAATGGTTTTCCTGCCAATTTTTATCGAATGATTCGTAATGCGTATAAAGTCTTTGGATATATTCATCCGAATGGTTTTCGGGTTGACCACGAAATATTGCTGATTGGGTAAGTGGCGTTTTTACCCTCTCGAAGGTGTATTCAGAAAAAGCCGCCCAAACCAAAATATGAGAACAAGATAGAATTTGGTTTTGATTAAAAGGGAAATTCTTAAAAACCAAATCGTTGAGTTGTTTAAGTTTTTCACCTTGTTTAATGACAAAAACCCTATACTGCTGCAATCCAGAAGAAGAAGGTGCTAATCTTGCTGACTCCAGTATATAGTCTAATTTTTCTTGCGGAACGATTTGCCCGTTCATTTTTTTTGTAGCGTAACGCCATCTTAAATCTTCTAATAATGCCATCTTGTATCTATTTTAAGCTGCAAAGTTGAGCATAAAATATCCATTTAGCTTTCTTGAAAAGTCCAAAGTTATTGTCGTGAGAAGTCCAAAAGTTGGGTAGTAGGGTGCTTGGTTTTTTGGTTGTGTTTGGTTAGACTTGCCGCTAACGATTGGCTTTACGCATAACTGCGTATATTTCCTTAATAATTACAGTTAATAGTCTAACAAAACAGGCCTGGAAGTACAGGCCTGTTATTAAATATCAATCTTTCTATTTCTCCGGCTCATCGTGTCCCCGGTGGCAGGTGTTGCAGGATACTTCCATCACTGCCTTTTCGCCTTCATGCTTTTCGTGGCCAAAATATTTCTTATTTATTTTCATGGTCATCTTATACATGGAACGGGCCATGTCTTTTTCGGGCTTTGCATCGTTGGGGAAGTCCAGCTTTTTCGGGTCGTCTTTCTGCTGCACATGGCAATGATTACATTTTACCCCCAAAGCCTTACTCCAGCCTTTCATCACCTCTTTCATCTGGTCTTCTGTAATGTTTTTTGGTAAAACTTTCAGGTTTTTGTATCCTTCGTGTTTTTCGTCGGGTGCCGGACTGGTGGCCGCAGTACCTAAAACTACAGCGGAAAGCAGCGCAATAGTTACAAGGAAATTCTTTCTTATAATCATACTCTTTAATTAATATTCTAAATATGGGAATTTTTTAATTTAAAAAACAAGGATTTATAATTTTGTTGCCCGCAGCATTTCTCTTTTTCCGGGGGCTCCGGGTGCCTTTTCAATACCAAAGCCCAGGGATTTCATGCTGCGCTTCAGGTTGCCTGTTATCGCGTAAGTAACAAATACTCCACCTTTCTTTAAATTGGTGCATGCGCTGCTCAGGGCTTCGTTTGTCCACATCTCGGGCTGATGCACGGCCGCGAAGGCATCAAAATACAGCACATCAAAAAAGTTGTGGCTTTTAAAGTTCAGTAAGGAGGTATGCGCAATTTGAAGTTGTACGCAGTTGTTTAAATTCTGCTGCCGGGTTAAAGAATCAGGATATATATGCAGAAAAGATTCCCATATTTCCGGAGAAATATACTGGTTGTAATCAGTAGCGGCTATAAGGGTTTCGCTTAACGGAAAGGCTTCAATGCCTGTGTAGTGGAGTTGGATTTGATTTTGAGTGCAATATTCTGCCGTTAGGAGAAAATTCAATCCTGTTCCGAATCCTATTTCCAGGACATGAACAGTTTTAACAGGATTGGCCGAAAGAAAAAAGACGAGTCCGGACTTTAGAAATACATGTCGGCTTTCCTGCAGTGCGCCGTGTTTCGAATGATAATTTTCGCCTATTTCAGGGTTAAATAACGTTTTCGAGCCGTCGCCGGTAGTAATTAGTTGAAGCATTTGGAAGGGTTAAGCACCTTGCCGGATGTGAGCGACGCTAACTACTTTTTCATGGGCAGTAATTAGCGGTTAAACCAATAAACGATCCAGCTTAATTTTAAATTGTTACTGATAAAATCGGGTAATTTAATTAGATGTAAGATTTTCATGGCAGCTATTTCCTTCTTTTCTCTTTAAAACAGCTATTTTGATATTTTATTGTAGCCTATTAATCTTTTTCTTTTAAATATTAATAGCCTTGTTACGAAGGAGATGATCTGCAATTACCAGGGCAGCCATTGCTTCTACAATGGCAACGGCACGCGGTACAACACAGGGATCGTGGCGGCCTTTACCTTTTATCTCTGCCGCTTCTCCGTCAATATTTACCGTTTGCTGATTTTGCATAATGGTAGCCACCGGCTTAAAAGCGACTTTAAATGTAATGTCCATGCCGTTGGAAATACCACCCTGAATACCGCCGGAAAAGTTGGTGAGTGTTCTTACTTCGGATAATTCTGATTTGGGAGTAAAAATGTCGTTGTGCTCTGAGCCACGCATTTCGCTGCCGGCGAAGCCGGATCCATATTCAAAACCATGTACTGCATTGATACTCAGCATGGCTTTTCCAAGGTCGGCATGCAGCTTGTCGAAAACCGGTTCGCCCAAGCCGACCGGACAATTCCTGATAATACAGGAGATCTTGCCGCCAATCGTATCACCCGCCTTACGTACTTCTTCAATCAGTTCGATCATCTGATGCGCTGTTGCCGGATCTGCACAGCGTACAATATTGCTTTCGCGGATTGCTGTCAGTTCATCAATGGACGTTATATCCAGGTTGGGCGAATCAATTTTTCCCGCAGAGGAAACATGCGCAAAGATTTCAATTCCCGCCTGTTTTAAAACAAGTTTTGCTACGGCTCCGGCAGCTACACGGGCAGCTGTTTCCCTTGCCGAAGAGCGTCCGCCTCCACGGTGATCGCGGATTCCGTATTTCTGCTGGTACGTATAATCGGCATGTGAAGGACGGAAAATATCTTTATTATGGTCGTAGTCTTTCGATTTCTGGTCAGCATTCGGAATTAAGAAAGTTAAGGGAGTACCGGTACTTTTTCCTTCAAATATCCCCGACAGGATCTGAAACTCGTCACTTTCCTTTCTCTGGGTAGTGATACGTGATTGTCCGGGTTTACGTTTATCTAATTCTGATTGTATAAAAGCCTCATCTATGTAAATATTTGGAGGGCAACCATCAATTATTACACCAATTGCTGCACCGTGTGATTCTCCAAAAGTGGTGATTCTGAATACTTGTCCGAAAGAATTTCCTGCCATGAGTTGAGATATAAGAAGTTAGATTTGAGATTTGAGACCGGAAGTAGGATGATTGAACGTTGAAGTAAAACAAAGGTTGAAATTTATTCTAATACTTTTCATCTTTAAACTTTCAACGTTTAACTTTTAATAACAAACCCTACCGATTCCAGGTGGTTCCAGAAAGCCGGGTATGATTTACCTACTACTTTAGGGTCTTCGATTATCACTTTGCTGATTTTTAAAGCCAGCGGAGCAAAAGCCATCGCCATGCGGTGATCTTCGTATGTTGCAATGGTAACCGTATCGGGAAAATGTAGCCCTGAACAATCCAGGTGATACGTTTGATTATTTTCGGTAAAACGGACTCCAATTTTTGCAAGCTCGTTCTGCAGCGCCTTCACCCGGTCGGTTTCTTTGATTTTTAAAGTTTCTAAACCGGTAAAAGAAGCATTATGGCCTAAGGCTGCACAGCAAACAACAACAGTTTGCGCAAGATCAGGGCAATCCTTAAAATCAAAAAAGGTTTCGGTTATTTCTTTTGGGTGCTTTGAAATCTTAACACCTTTGTCATAAAATTCAGACCTGATTCCGAAGCTTTCCATAATCCGGGCTATCGCACTGTCTCCCTGCAGGCTGTTCTGCTTTAAAAAAGGAAGGTCAATCTCGGCGGTGTCAGACAATGCAGCAATTGAATACCAGTAAGACGCTGCACTCCAGTCTGGCTCAACTGTAAGAGTTGATGTTTTGAAAGGCTGCTGCGGAATATCAATAACAGATCCCTTCCACGAATAGCCGATTCCGGTTTCAGTAAGCATAGCAAGCGTCATTTCCACATAAGGTTTTGAAGTAAGCTCGCCGATAATTTCCAGTTCCAGGCCCAAGGGAAGGGTGGGGGCAACAAGCAGTAAAGCTGTGATGTATTGAGAACTTACATTCCCTTTTAACTGTACCTGTCTTTTCTTCTGGCTGAAGTTTTTACTGAACTTCAATGGAGGAAATCCATCCTTTTCGGTATAGGTAATTTCTGCTCCCAGATCTCTTAAGGCATCTACTAACAAGCCAATAGGCCGTTGTTTCATCCGTTCGGTACCGGTGATGATAACTTCCTGGCCTGTTACTGAAAGAAAAGCGGTAAGAAAGCGCATGGCGGTACCGGCAGGGCCGATATCTACAATTTGAGTTGCCGGATTTTTAGTTTGTGAGCCGGAATTCCTCAAGTCCTTTAATATTGTATCAAGTGTAACCGTATCATCCGCAGATGATACGTTTTCCACCTGAACAATCCCTTTACTCAATGCGTTTAGAATCAGTGCACGGTTGCATTCGCTTTTAGAACCGGTAAGCCGAACAGTACCGAAACTTGTTGCTTCTTTTTTAGAAAGGCTTATACTTTCTGAACTCATTAAGCTTCAACTGTTTTTTTGTTCATAATTTCCGTTTGTTTACGGATAGATTCGTTGTGAATCAATTCTAATAATTTAGAGGTAAAGTCTAAATCGAGTTTTAATGCTTTTGCAAAGTCAGCACGTTTGTGCATAATCTCGTCCCAGCGGTTTACCTGTAAAATAGTAAGGTCGTTATCTCTTTTGTATTCGCCGATTTTAGCTACGATCTGCATACGTTCGGCCATTTTCTGAATGATCTGATCGTCGATTTTGTCAATTTGCTTACGCAGTTCCGCTAATTTATCAGAAACTACGGCGCTTTGAGGCTCAGCATGACGAAGAGTCAGGTGGCTGATAAGATCTGCGAGTGCCCCCGGAGTTAATTGTTGTTTTGCATCGGTCCATGCAGTAGAAGGATCCAGGTGAGACTCGATCATCAAACCCTGCATATCCAGGTCAAGTGCTTTTTGTGAAATGTAAGGAATAAGTTCACGGTTTCCGCAAATATGGCTCGGATCGCAAATAATTGGCAGTTCAGGGCATTGAGTTTTCAACTGGATGGCCAGCTCCCACATAGGTTCATTCCTGAAGGCGCTTTTTTCGAAAGAAGAAAATCCGCGTTGAATAGCGGCAAGCTTGGTAATACCGGCTCCGTTAATTCTTTCCAAAGCTCCAATCCATAAAGAAAGATCGGGATTTACAGGATTTTTAACCATTACGGGGATGTCAACACCTCTAAGAGCATCAGCAATTTCCTGAACAGTGAATGGATTAACCGTTGAACGGGCACCTACCCAAAGGATATCTACTCCCGCTGCTAGAGCTTCTTCAACGTGTTTTGCGTTTGCAACTTCAACAGTTGTTGGTAAACCAGTTTCTTCTTTAACCTTTTTTAACCATTGTAAACCAATGCTGCCAATGCCTTCAAATTCTCCGGGACGAGTTCTGGGTTTCCAGATTCCGGCACGGATAGCTGAAATTTTTCCTGTTTGTGCCAATTGGCGTGCTGTAACTAAAAGCTGTTCTTCTGTTTCTGCACTGCAAGGGCCAGCAATAATTAATGGCTCATTTGGGTTTTGAGGCTTTAACCAATTTGATAAAGGCTCGATGGGAAGACTTAGTTTCATGTCTTTTAATTTATTTTGATTTTTACTCTGTTACTTAATTAAACTTCATCGTTCTTTTTATATTCACCCATAATGGTGAAGTTGATGGTATATCTTAAAATTTTCCGTATCGCTTCTTCGTAATTTTCTCTTTTATCCCATTCAATATCCACATAAAAATTATACTGATTTCGTTGCCCGAGCACCGGCATAGACTGAATTTTGCTCAGGTTAATATGGCCATCGGCAAAAATATTAAGCACTTTAGCCAGGGAACCTACCTCATCAATAACCTGGAACGAAAGGGAAGCTTTGTTGCTATCCTTAATCTCCGAGTCTTTATTGTCGGTTAAGATTAAAAAGCGGGTATAATTTTTCTTGTTGGATTCGATACGTCGTTCGAGGATTTCGAGGCCATACGTTTTGGCGGCGAGGCTGTTGGCGATAGCAACGGTATCTGTTAATTCCTCATCACGAATTCTTTTTGCGCAAGCCGCGGTATCTGTGCTTTCTACCACATTTAAATGGGGGTATTCATCAAAAAAGTCGATACACTGACGAATTGCTATCGGGTGCGACTCCACTCTTTTTACCTGCTCAAATGTTACGCCGGGTAAAGCCAGCAAATGCAGCTGGATAGGGAGGTAAACTTCGCCGATAACGGAAAAATGGTAATCGCGAAGCAAGGTATAGTTTGGAAGCAGGCTTCCGGCAATGGAGTTTTCAATAGCCATTACAACAAAATCAGCCTTCTTCTGCTTTAAAACTTCGCAGGTTTGCTTAAAGGAGTTACATTCAATCGTTTGAATGTTTTCTCCAAAAAACTTGAAGGCCGCTTCTTCGTGAAAAGAAGCTTTTATTCCTTGTATGGCAACTCTTTTTTTGTCCATTTTCTTGTTAAAAAAAAAGTCCCGGCTTACTTCCGGGACTTTCACTATAAGTTCTTAAACTAAAGCATACTAGTCCCGACTCTTACTAAAGTAAAAGTAAAAATATCCGAACCAATATGTTTTTGCTGTGATCATCTTGTTTTTACAGCGCCAAATATACACTAAAAAATAAATTCCGGAAAAAAATCAGAAAAAAATTATTTCGTGTTTTTCTTGAATTTATTAATCGTTCAATAAGTTATAATAAAAGTTCAGACTGTCGGTAATGTATTCTTCTGCAGGATAAATGTTGTAATCGCATTTTCCTATGGTATTCAGTAACGCGAAACCAATTTTTCCATTGCTGTTCTTCTTGTCGTTCTGCATAAAAGCCAGCACGTGAGGATAAATGGATTTTTCAAAAGAATAATCCGGAAATATTGACCGTATTGCCTGAACGATGAGGTTCAGCTCATCGATATGAAGGTTGTTTATTTTATAGGATAAATAGCTTTCGCAGATCATTCCCACGGCAATTGCTTCTCCATGTAGTAACGGGTCGGCATCGTTTGAGAGGGAATAGCTTTCTATAGCATGCCCGATAGTATGTCCGAAGTTTAAGATCTTTCTCAAACCTTTCTCGTGTGGATCGACAGTTACAACCTGGTTTTTAATCATTACAGAATGATAGATATCTACCATAGTGATAGTTGCCGGGTTGACGTCTTTTAACCTGTTAAAATAATCTTTGTCGAATATCAAGCCGTGTTTAATAACTTCAGCAAAACCCGAAATCAGCTGCCTGTTATCCAGGGTGTTCAAAAATTCGGTGGATACAAAAACAGCTTTGGGCTGGGTGAACGTACCAATAATGTTTTTAACAGTTCCTAAATCAATGCCGGTTTTTCCGCCAACAGAAGCATCAACCTGTGACAGGAGGGTAGTAGGGATCTGAACAAAATCAATCCCGCGTTTAAAGGTTGAAGCCGCAAAACCACCCATATCGGTAACTACGCCGCCGCCCAGGTTTATCAGCAAGCTGTTGCGATCGGCACCAAAATCAAGCAGCATGTTCCAAACTCCAATACAAAAATCAATATTCTTGTTTTCTTCGCCGGGGTCCACCTCAATAATGTCGTAATTCATCAGGTCGGGAAGGTGTTTGTGAATTAGCGGCAAACAATGTTCTCCGGTATTTCTATCCGTTAAAAAAAATATTTTAGAGTAATTGGAGTTGTCGATAAAATTTTTAACCTCCTGTAAAGAATTATCGAAAAAAACAGAATAACCGTTGCTTGCAATAGGCTGCATATTATTTAATAAGGATTTTTTTGTTGTCGAATTCTACTGTATCGCCACGTTTAACCTTGAGGCGTTTCCGGTAATCCGTCTGACCGTTATATTTTACTAAACCTTCCGTAACAACTATCTGTGCTTCACCCCCGGTTTGCACCAGGTTAGTAGCTTTCAATAATTGTATCAATGGAATAAACTCTCCCTCAAGTTCAAACTCTATCATGTTGCAAACTTACAAAATAGATACATGGTTGTTAACAGATAAACCTAATTTTGCAGTATGTCTGGTAATTTGATTAGAGCAGCGGAAACTTCTGAAATCCTTTCTTTTGATAATACTGAAATTGCATTTAAACATAAAAGCGATGAAGAACTGAATAAAGCTTACTGGCTATTTAAAATAATGGGCAGTCCGTTGCTGGTAAAAACCGGAATTCCGCTTACTAATTTAGCACTTAACCTTAATCTTCCTGTTATATCTGTAATTAAAAAAACAATTTTTGAGCAGTTTTGCGGCGGCGAAAATATACTGGATTGTGAGCGCACCATTCAGCAGCTGGCTAAAGGATCTGTGGGGACAATCTTGGATTATTCGGTAGAAGGAGAGGAAGACGAGCGGGCGTTCACCGCTACTGCAGAAGAAATTATTCACACCATTAAACGGGCTCAGCACGACAGTCGCATTCCGTTTACCGTATTTAAACTTACAGGTATTGCCCGCTTTAGTCTGCTGCAAAAAGTAAATACAGGAGCAGAATTAAGCGCAGCAGAGCAGGCCGAATATTTTAAAGTTAAGGCAAGGGTAAATTACATCTGCCGGACAGCTTTTGAGTTTGATGTACCCGTGATGATAGATGCAGAGGAAAGCTGGATACAGAATACAATTGATGACCTTGCACTGGAGATGATGCGCTATTATAACAGGGAAAATGCCATCGTTTTTAATACGTACCAATTGTATCGTCGGGATAAACTGGATTCATTGGAAAAAGATATTGCAACTGCAGCCGATTTTGGTTTTATACTTGGTGCCAAGCTGGTAAGAGGCGCTTATATGGAAAAAGAGCGGATGCGGGCAAAAGAGCTTGCTTACAGATCGCCGATTCAGGACGATAAAGCCAGCACGGACGCAGATTATAATAAAGCCCTCGATGTCTGTATAAAAAACTTATCACATGTTGCTATAGTAGCAGGAACCCACAATGAGGATAGCTGTCTGATTTTAACAGAGCTCATGAAGAAGCACGCATTGGCACACAACCATCCGCATATTTACTTCTCACAATTGCTGGGAATGAGTGATAACCTCAGTTTTAATCTTGCTAATGCCGGATATAATGTAGCTAAATATGTGCCTTATGGTCCGGTAAAGGCAGTAATGCCTTATTTATTCAGGAGAGCAGAAGAAAATAAATCAATTGCCGGGCAAACGGGCCGTGAATTGTCGCTGATAATAAAGGAGAAAAAAAGACGCCGGAAGTCTTAGCCCGGCGTATTTAATTTTTTTAACAGGTCTTCACTTATGTCGTCCGAGTAAACACCGTAGGCATTCACAAAAACACCTTTAACATGATATTTGTCTGATTCTATTCCATATACAATGGAATTATCTGCAGGATCAGACATGCCTTCAAAACGGTACAGCTCACATATTTTAAAATCTTCCGGAGCCAGATTGATGTTTTCTGTGCTGTTATGAAGCATGCCATTGGCTAAATTAAAGTCGAGCGTAAAGCCTCTTTTTTTAAGGCCGTCTAAAGCTTCTAATAAGGTTTGGTAGTTTTCCATGTTTTATTTAACAACGCTAAAGACGCTTTGTTTATAGTTTAAAGCTCAGTTTTTAATAATCCGCTTCTCAAGAAATACTTTTCCAGACTATCATTTGCCTGCATCAAATGTGTTTGCATGCCCAGCTTTTCTGCGGCAGCAACATTTTTCTGACTGTCGTCAATAAATAAAGTTTCTTCAGCTGTCAGCTTCTGTTCCTGCAATACAAATTCAAAAATATCGCTGTCAGGTTTTCGCATGCCCATTAAATGGGAGTAATAGTCTTTCTCGAAAAATCCTGCATTAGAAGTTATATTATATTCCCTGTTAAGATAATCCAAGATCCATTTATAATGAATTTCGTTGTTATTGCTTAGCAAAAAAGTTCGGTATTTCTTTTTAGCCCTTAATAATAACTGATGGTTAACTGCAGGAACGCCGATCAGCAAAGAATTCCATGCCTCATCAATCTGTTCGTCCGACGCATTTTTTCCTGTTTCTTTCCGGATAGCATCTCTGAATTCGGCTGCTGAAATAGTTCCTTTATCAAAGTCGTCAAAAAGTTTGTTTTGCCCTGCGTGACCGAAAAAGTGTTCTATATTGCTGATACCGAGTTCAGTAAAAGTATGGTGGATTCGGTTAAAGTCTAAAAGGAAAATAACATTACCGTAGTCGAAAATAATATTTTTAATGTTTTGCATATCTGATTTTAGAAATTCGATACAAATATGTAAAATTGCAGACTCAAAATGAGCAGCGCCCATAGCTCAGTCGGTTAGAGTAGAAGACTCATAATCTTTTGGTCCCTGGTTCGAGCCCAGGTGGGCGCACCCAACAGGGCAAGTCTGAGAAGTCAGAACTTGCCCTTTGTTCTTTATTCTCCAAACTGTTGGTAATCTGGTACATAACTGAGGCGATTTCATTAACGCGAGCGGTTCGATCTTTTAGATTTTCAAAAGTGAATTTTTCGGGGTACATCGAACCAATTAGCTCTCTGCTTATTTTTCCATTATTTAAGCTTGTTATACCGTTTAAAGAAGACAAGGCTTCGACCGCCTTATTAAGATCATCCTCAATACTGATTTGACTCATTGAAAGGTCGCTGATCTTTGCTTCCAGTGCGTTTATCTTAGATTCGCATTCAAATTTTATTTCTTTATATTCGGCTCCGTCTAGGTCTCCTTTGAGCAGAAGTTCACGGGCATTCTTTTGTCTTTTGCTTAATACCTCTATTTGATCTAGGACTTCTTTTCTTCCGTCGCCTTTTGCAGCGAAGTCGGAGTTATAAACATCGAGGATCACTTCTTTGCATACTTCGGCTATTCCAGGCTTAGGAGCAAATCTTTTAATTTCATTAAAGAATACCTCATTGACTTCTTCTGCTTTATATCTGCATCCGCATTTAGAAGAGCAATGGTAGTAGTAATAATATTGATTTCTTCCTTTGGAAGCACTTCCAGTCAACACTCTAGTACAGCGGGTGCATAATAGGAACCCTCGTAGAGGTAATTCGTCTGGAGACATTATTTTTGTTCCCTGTTGTCTCTTGCGTCCATCCATTACATCTTGAACCTCGTAAAACAAACGCTCGGAGATTATGGGCTGGTGGAGTCCTTGCACCACCTGCTTTTCTTCGTCCTTATATTTAGGGATAGTAATCTTTCCACAATAAACAGGATTGCGCATAGCAGTAAGGAAATTATTCTTGCTACACTTTAGTCCGCTTTCCCTAGCTACTTTCCAGATTTGTTCCGTTGAGAATTGCCCTTCAGCAATGCACTCAAAAGATTTTTTTATGATTGTTGCCTCAGGCTCTTTTGGTACAATAAGCTTTTTCCCACTTTCAGATACAGAATTCTTATAACCTACAGGAGCCGAAGCCATCCACCGGCCCTCCTTTCTAGCCCTTCTCATTCCATGAAATACATTTAAAGCCCTTCGATCATTTTCTACCTCGGGAGTAGAGAGATAAATGGCAAGCATTAATTTATTTTCAGGAATAGAGAGGTCTAAGGGTTGCTCAATAGCTTGAGGTTCTATATTATAGCTTTTTAAAATGCCTATCATTTGATAGGCATCACCAGCATTACGACTAAAGCGATCCCATTTCGTAAATAAAACTAACTCTGATCGTCTGCCTTTTGTCTTTTTAAGGTCTGACAATAATGTATTCCACGCAGGACGATTAAAAGTTTTTGCGGAATGATCTTCAAAAATTACTTTTCGGATTTGAATATGATGAAATTGACAATATCGTCTTAAGACTTCTTCCTGATTGCGTTGAGAATAACCTTTATCTGCTTGTTCATCGGTACTTACTCTTATATATAAATCAGCTACTTTCATCTTTTCAATACATGGTCCAAGGTCAATGTAGCGAATTTATAGAGGAAATCCAACATAAGTTTAGCTTCTTGGTGGGTGATTATTGTTCCATGTTTTTTTAGTATTTGTACTACTTTCTCAGGTGTTATCTTTCTTACTGCACAATTCTCCATTTTACACCTCCTTTAAGAAAAGCGGTTTCTGTACAGACTTTTAAAAGTTAGTTAAGTAAATCTTACTCGCCCGATTTCGGTTATGAGAAGGCTCATACTTTACATACCCGAAATCGTTAAGATCCCGTATACATTTATGATAAGTAGTACTGGCAGAAATTTTGGCTATCCTCATAATTTCATGGCTAAAAGCACACATAGGATTCTCAAAATTATGTTCCTGCCAGTACTGTAATAATGCCGCATAAATACCAATGTGGGTAATACTAATGCGGGGATCATTCGCAATAGCAGAAAAGAAATTTGACAATGGCTTTAATGCTAACATTACTTATTCCTATCTAACTTACCGATTGACCTTGTTTTCTGGTTCTTCGCTTTGCAGCTTTTGGTACCGCGTAGATATCTTCGTCATTATTTTGACTCTTACGTTCTTTTTTTGCTTCCTGTCTAGGGGAGTTAGTTTCCGCCTGGCTCTGTTTTTCCTCCTTTACCTCTTTGTTACTGAGGCGCTGCATATTGCCATTATAGATGGTAACTGATTTGAATTGGGGGTTAGCCTCAATGAAATGCCGTTGTTCGCTTCCATTTTGAACAAAGGTTACCACTTGCCGGTTGCCTTTTTGAAGAGAGTTTAACAGGGCAGACTTATCCTGTTCATTATTTAACTCTTTAATTGGGTGTTTTGCTAATGCTTTTTCCAAATCAAATCCATAATTCTGGTGAAACTGCTTTATTTTGTAGTTCCCATTATGATCTGTGTCTTTCATATCCAACTTTATCCAAGCGTTGTAAATCTGCCCTTCTTTGTTGGTTAGATCCTTATTGACGGACCTTCCATTCAGTAGGTTGTATGCCTCTTTTAAAGTTACATTGTGTTCCTTATTCAGATAAAAAGTCTGATTCATCACCTCCGGCTTATTTTCCTGTTTCATCGTCAGGTCGTACTTATTAAAAAAGTACATATCACTCTGATCTGATTTTCTGAAATGAAGGACTGCAGCAGTTGAATCCTTTCCGAAACTACCCTGATGATACAGCAGAAATTGAGAACTTTGCTTCTGCATCTTTTCTTTCAACTCGTTTTCCAGGCCTTCTCCAAAGCCGGTAAACTTTACCTGGTCCCTTAAGTACTCAAAATTTTTCTGGTTCATGACTTTTGAATTTATTGTGTTAAAAAAAGTTTTTCGATAGTTGATTGATGTGTTAAGAGCGGATTAAAGGAATATCCTTAAATATTTATCGGTTCAGACCGTACTATTGTAGGATTGTGGATTTTTAGCTTTAAATGTCTTCCGCCGTTGTTCTCCATCATCTGGATATGAAAATTCTTCTTGTCGGGAATTGTAAACTTAGGTAGGGCGACGACGAGGATCTGTTCCGTCTTTGGGTTGATGGTAGTAGAATTCCCGAGAACTTGCAGCGGCTTGATTTCAATTTCATGGGCAGCGGTACGCTTGGATTTTTTCTGATCCCGAACAAAGAAGCTGAACTGTGCTATATCGTACTTGATATTTGTGTTATTCTGCAATCGGATTTGAAAATACATAACTTCATCCTGAACATACAAACCGATCAGTTGAAGCTTTACGCCATACTTTTTATCTTTAATATTACGTATCGTTGTTTCTTTAGCAATTACTTTCTCAGCACATGCTTGAACCTCCGCTTCATTGGCAGTTGAACTTGAAAAGAGTGCATTAGGGTCCTTTTTGACGCCGCTCTTCCTATATTGAATATTTAGTATTGGCGGGTTTTCGACATAGTTCAGGAGGTAGGAATAAAGTTTTCCGTCAGCAGTGATGACCGTTAGGTTAGTCTCTTTAAAGTTTTCTATACCTGCCTTAATTTGCAGTACATTATCTATGCCCTTTGCTTTCTGAACAAGCACGTCTTTGCTGCCCCTGTCTACACTCTTGATGGCATAAGGAAACACTAGGTTAGTCGTTTTCGCGTAGGTAATCTCAAGGCTATGGGGTTCAATTATCGAGATTGCTGGTTCCAGTTCATTCTGTGAGAATGCACGAATATTTGTAAAAACAAGGAAAATTCCTGCCATCATTACTGCACTGATCGTTTTCATACACTTAGGAATTAAATGGTGGACTTCTATTTATTAGTTTAAATTCTGTTTTTCATCCAGCAGCAGTACCTGATACCCTGCTTTCACCGTTACCTTTACCTGCTTAACTTTTTTACTGAAAAGAGTTCGGGCTGCATCAATACCAGCGCTGGCCGCTTGGGCTCCTAATGAAGGGTCTAATGTTGTTAATCCAATTCCCTGAACAACACGATCGGCGGATTGCTTCGCCGCGTCTCTGGTGATGGCTCCGGGAATATAAATTCCATTTAAGCCGTCCATATCGTAGACGGAAAGTTCGACCGGAAAAATGGAATTATTATATCGGATACTGTTAATACTAACAGTTAACCGTTCGCCATTAAGAGAGGCAATGCCGAAAATAAAATGATCTTTTGGAATGAGTGCGCCATTGATATAAACATCATCTACGAGACGAAACTTAATAGTTGAACCGCTCACTAATGTCTGCGTTTCATGAATGACTGCTCGGACTGCGTTGGGTATTTCCCAGAGATCGGTAGAATTTTCTATTGAAAAAAAGCCTTTGGATTGTGCTCGGAAGTTCGCGTTATCCCCACGTGGATGACTGCTTAGTAAGGAGGCAGCATCATTCAAATTGTCTACCGATACTGCAAATACCTGGCCTTTCCTTGCTTCGGATACCGTTCTAAGCTTTTCCTGAACCCGCTCCGGATGCTGTATATCCAGTATCTTTTCAAGCATCCCGTTTAACTGCTGCATTTCAGGATCTTCTTCCTCTCCTTGATTCATCACCTGCATCATCTGCTCAAGCCGGTCAATGTCGTTGCTGTTAACTTCTGCGTCATCCTGAGACAAACCACCTTTCATCTTATTACTAGCCTGCTTTTGAACTGAGGGTGGCCTATTTAGAACTTTATTTAACTGTTCCAACTTCTCATATACTTTCGTCTCGTTCGCGTCTTGATATGTTGTATTGCTGAAAGGTGATGTATTGATCCGACTACTGTTATTTCTAATCCCGTTGCCTTCTGTTAAAGAACCGGTTAACGGCAAGCTGTCGGTATCTCTGTAATTATAATAAGGATCATTTTTCATCTGCTCTTTAAGTTTTGCAGAATCAGATGCAGCCCTTTCATAATAGCTGAGTTTATCCAGTGGCTTATCTTCTTTTAGATATGCGCCGGGTAACTGCATGTTAAAACCGAGCTGAGATAATTCATGTGCATCAGCTGTACTTGTTTTTCCGCCGCCAAGTAGCCAGAATATCACAGTTATAAATGGCAGAACCAATAAAGGCAGAATTGTAAAGAATTTGCGCTGCCTGAGAAATTTGGGAGAATCTTGTCGTTTTTCCATAATCATTAGTTTTTATTTTGAGATTGATAAATGTTTTCCAGGAATTCAATGCTATCCATTAGGCCGGGCCGTTGTTTGAGGATGCTGTCAAGAAATCTTTTACCCGAAGCAGTGTTAGCAAGGCTGTCAATGTACCGGCGGAATTCGTGGATCTTTTGATATTCCGCTTGATTTATCACAATCGAAGCTGCAGTATTTTGAGCACGGGATAGTTTGGTGTACCTAGGGTAGTTGATGGGTGTTACTTTAAGTACATTATCTGCTTGATTGCTTAAAAGATTGTTTGCAATTAGGTAAATACTGAAGCTGCTTGCCAACAAACAGAATAGAAGCAATGTGACAGTTTTAATTTTAAGAGAAAATTGGTCGCTCCTACGCTGCATGCGAGCAGCCAACTTAGCTTGAAAGTGAATGCAGCTGGCTACTGTACAATTAGAGTTTTGATTCAGAGTTTGGTCTTTAGAAACTGATTTTTCACTGGTATTAGTTGTCATGGCTTAGTTGTTTTTAACTTTCAAATCCTTATTTTCTATTGTCCGCCACCGCTCAATCAGGAATCCATGCGGGTTGTTATCACTTCTCGAAACATTACGTAAAAATCCTTCTGTAATCAGGCTTCGGGAAACAGTGGTGGTTGTACGAATAATGAATTGGATGCCATAACAGCGGAAGTAATAGGGATACTGATTTGTATCTAACTCCACGCTGTCTATCTTTATCTGCTGACTGATATTACCCGCAATGATATTGGAGTAATAGCCGTTCTCTTTGAGATTGTCATACTCTCTCTTTGCTGATGCATCTGCCAGGTAAAGGGCCTTTGTTATATTCGCTTTAATTACCTTATCGTCGGGGTCAAGGCTGAAGAATAGATGATGAAAGCTTTTGATATGATCTCTTGCCTCAACCGGAATATTGTCTTTCCGTTCAGAAGCGTATGCTTCCAGCGCCTTGCCATTTGCCAGGATATAGACCTTGTTCTGCATGTCAGTTGCGAGTCTATAGCTCTTATACATCCCAAAACAAGTAAGGAATACGCACGCTGCTATAACTACTATGCTGAAGCCCCGGATGTGCCGAAAGGCGGTATCAATATTTTTCGTTTTTCTGAACATAGCTTTGTATTTAAATAATGAATAGTTAGGAATTGCCTTTTAGCTTGTTATTCATAAAGGAAGCATTCGACTTTTCAGTGAAGTAAGGGGCAGAAGTATTATGATTTGCCATGCTTTGCGTGAATCTGCCGGCTGCATTCCCCATTGCGTCTGCGGTCATACTTACTCCGGTTCTTGCCGTATTTACAACACTATGAGTGGAGCTGCTGAACATGTTGGTAACCTTTTGCACTAATGCACTTCCGCCTCCTGCGTGAACAATGTAATTAGCTACTGAAGGAACTGTAAAGTATCCGACAATCCCAATAATGAGAAAAACCAGATAACCGGCGTCGGTAGAACTGAAGAAAGTATCACCGGAATTTTCGAGTTGGGACAAGTCAAGCTCCAGCATTTTTTCCTGAATTTTGCCTATGATTGATCCAAAGATATTAGCAACTGGCAGCCATAGGAATACGTTTATATACCGTGCCAGCCAAACTGTAAGAGTATGCTGAAAGCCATCGAATACTGCAATACCAAAAACGAGTGGCCCAAGTATCGCCAGTACAATTAACTGGAACGTTCTTAATGTATTGATGCAAAGAGCAGCTGCCTCATAAAGCACTCTTAACACCTCGCTCATCCATTCTTTTACGGAGTTGCGGAAGTTGTAAGAAGCCTTAGCCATTGCAAACTTCACATCGTTTCCGATACTTTCGAATATTCCTTCTTTGGAGGGATCGGCATTGTCATGAGTGTATTTATACCACTTATCTCTGTCTCCGCCACCTGAATCTCCAACATACATTTGCCAGTCGTGACGTTTTTTGATTGCTGCCTCTTTTTCTTTCAATAGCAAAGCAATGGCTTTGTCTGATCCTTCGACCATCGCAGCAGTAGCGGTAACGGTTGGTTGCATGACGCCATTAATCATCGATAATACGGAAGGAAAAATCAGCACTGCAAATCCGATAACGAAGGGACGGAATAAAGGATAAAAATCAATCGGTTCGGCATTAGCAATGTGCCTCCAGACTCGTGAAGCGATATACCAGGTAGCAGCAAAACCAGCGATGCCTTGGCCAATGCCAATAAGCCTGCTGCATAGCGGAATCATCTCATCGTACAGCTGATTTAACACGCTTTGTAAGTCGTTCATTTCACCTGCCAGCGCTTGAGCCTCGCTGAATTGTGGCAATAACATTCCCACTGCTGCAATAATTGCAGCTCTTTTCCATCTTGCCATAAAATTTTACTTAGTTGGTTAATCCATAGATTTTCTGCATTGTAAAAGCATCATTCTTTTCTCTTTCGCGCTGGAAGGAAAGTATGCTAATCTGACTGTTGAAATGCCGTAGAAATACAAGTTTATCCTCCAAATCCAGGAATACATCATCGATTGCCTGCAGCCTTTCATCATCCGACATTCTAAGTTTATCTGCGGTAATTACCGTCATTAAGTGGTCGAGATTATTTATGCTTTGTTTAAAAAGCTTAGAATATACTCTTCCGAAATAATCGAGTTCCTGTGGATTAAAGCTCCCGTTCCGCCTAAACTTGTTGTAGGCAGATTTATATTCTTTAACCAGCATCACTTGATAACTTATTATCTCTGCAATTTTCTTATAATTTCGGACTGCCGGGCTTACCTGCATCAATCCATCCAGAAAGACTTTATGAAGATTAAAATTTCCCTCTGATAAATTCTTAACTGCATTATAACCGGAGCTAATAATCTTGTATCCTTTTTTCATATCCGTCAATATTTGCTTCAACTGCGCCAGCTTCTCTACGTTCATTAATAACTGCTGAACCTCGGGGCTTTGAGCAGGCGACTGTTGACTAATACAGGTCATTAGTAGAACAAATAGCAGTGTCCTTTTCATAGTAACTAGTTTTTAAGTCCATACATCCTACGGCTGGTTTGAATATCACTTCCCTCATGTTTTCGAGTAGCTGCCAATAGAATTACCTCATTTCCAAAACTCTTCGCAAAAGAATAATTGTCCTGCATCCGCACATATAGTTCATCTATCCGCTTTAGTCGCTCCTGGTCCGTCATCTCTAATTTTCCGTTAGTCGTAAGAGTAATCAGTTCGTCAATTACTTCAGAGCAGTCATCAAGCAGCCTGTTATGAACACGATGGATGTAATTCATCTCTTCGGTATTAAAAGCAGTGCTCTGCTTTAAATCAGAATAGATGTGTTCGTAATTTTGAAAAATGGTCCGTTGAAGTGCAATGATTTTGCCCAACCTTGTATAGCTTTTGATTTTTGGATTGACATTCTTAAGTGAATTCAAATAGTCAGTATGGAGGTTTAGTTCTCCGTCTTTCAGATCACCTATACTTGTTAATCCTTTTTGAACAATCGAATACCCTTTATTTACATATCCTAAGTAGAGCTTTAAGGCGGCAATCTGTTGAATCAAATATTTCTTTTGTGTCTTCTTCTGTCTGAACCATTCGGAAAAGGTTTGTGCCTGCGCCCCTTCAATTAAACAGGCAAACAGTATTAGAATAAGCAGCTTTTTCATAGTCGTAAGTTTTATTCAATCCCATATAACTTTTTCACCACGTCGATATCATTGTGAGCTTTGGCCCGCTGTAAGCTCAGTAAAATAGACTGCTGGTTAAATTTCACCAGGTCGTAATAATTCGTATCAACCTGTTCCGCAGCAGCGTTAATGATTTCAAGTCGTTCAGCATCGCTCATCTGTGTAGTGAAGGAATTTATGACTAAAGAAATCCGGCCAATATTCTCTGTGCTCTGATCCAGAATACCGGAGTAAACCCGGCTCATATAATCCAATTCTTCGGGAGTGAAATTTTTGTCCTGTTTGAGTAGGTTCCATGCCCGCTGATACTCTTTTACCAAACGACCCTGTTTTCTGCTGATATCTTTTATCCGGTTGTAATAGGAAATAATGGATTTGACTTTGTAAAGCTCTTCATAGTAATCCTTGTATAAGGTACGCTGCCTTTCTACCCAGGTTGAAATTTCATCTAGCTTTAATTTTGACATCGTATTTTCCAGAACCTTTTGCGCGTTCTGCAACCATATAGTCTTATTCTGCAACCGCTGAATTTTTAGGTCAACCGCCCGAACTACTTTTTTAACACCTGCTTTAATAATTTCTGCTATAAGAATCTGCGCCTGTGTTTTTTGAACCGGTGTTATTACTCCCAGCGTCACAATTCCCAGCATCACTAATAACTTTTTCATACTATTTTGATTTACAGTTTATGCTAAACAATACCGGCTTTCATATCTCTTGCCAGTGCGGCTATACCTTTCTTTATATCCCCGTATTTTTGAGCGTACTCCATTACTTTTACTTTTTCCTTTTCTTCAGTAGTATAAGTTAAATATTCTTCGGTCGATACTTCGGTGCGATAAACTTTGGAAAGCGTTCCGCCCAGACTAATGAAAATTTCTTTGTACTTTTTTGAAGGATCATTAGCTTTATTTAGTGACAAGATCAGGGCTTTTTCTTTTTCGGTCAGCCCAAGAAGTTCCTGAATCTGTTCAAATTTGTTTTGATATTTCGATTGATCTAAAAGGATTTTACAGTCACTATTATTAATTATGGCCTGCTTAACCACTGGGGAACTGATGATGTCTTCCACTTCCTGGGTGACCACTACTGCTTCTCCAAAAAACTTACGTACCGTTTTAAAGAGATATTTAATGTATTCAGCCATTCCTTCCCTGGCTATGGCTTTCCATGCTTCTTCGATCAGTATCATCTTACGTACTCCTTTCAGCTTCCGCATCTTGCTGATAAAGACTTCCATGATAATGATGGTTACGACCGGAAACAGGATGGGATGGTCCTTAATGTTATCCAGTTCGAACACAATAAAACGCTCCTTTAGAAGATCTAAATTTTGAGAAGCATTAAGCAGATAATCAAACTCACCACCCTTATAAAAAGGTCGTAATACGTAAAGAAAATTGCTGATATCAAAGTCCTTTTCCTTTACCTTGTCGTCTTGCAGTACATCAACAAACTCATCCAATAAAAACTCATAGAAGCTGTTGAAATTTGGGAATATATTTTTATCATTATCCAGCTTTTCATAGTAAAGCTGCAAGGCATTGGACAAGGCTACATATTCGCTGCGGCGAAACACTTCATTATCTTTCTTCCATAAGGCAAGCAGCAACGTTTTAATACTTTCTTTTTTCTCGGTATCTAAAGTATCTCCTTCATTGATATAAAAAGGATTAAAACATATAGGATTTTTTTCATTATAAGTGAAGTAATAGCCATTTACCATATCGCACAAGCCTTTATAACTATGGCCCACATCTACTAAAAGGATGTGTGTTCCCTGCTCATAATACGAGCGGACCATGTGATTGGTAGAAAAGCTCTTCCCTGAACCTGAAGGCCCTAAAATGAATTTGTTGCGGTTTGTACATATACCTTTTTCAAGCGGTTCATCGCTAATATCTACATGCACTGGTTTTCCGGTTAAGCGGTCTCCAAGCCTCAGCCCTACAGGACTTACAGAAGAACGGTAACTGCTTTCAAGATTTAGAAAACAGGCAGCTTGTTCAGCAAACGTATCAAAGGTGTCGTTCATAGGAAAGTCAGCTTCATTACCGGGAATGCCTGCCCAGAATATCTGTGGTGCTCCGACGGTTTCCTGTTTAGCGGCCGCATCCATTTGCGCCAAAGCGGATGATACTTTATTTTTTAAATCTTTTAGTTCCTCTTTTCTGTCTGTCCATACCAGTACATTAAAGTGAGATTTTACGGGCAAACGGTGCTGGCCAATCGCTTCATTCAGGAAATCGTTGACTGCGTCTCTTGCTATTGAGTTCTCCCGGCTGTAGGCTGAAAGGGATTGCAGGCGCAGGCGCTTACTTTCGAGCTTTTGAATCGTCTTTTGTGCATCCTCGATGAAGATGTACTGATTGTAGATATGATTGCAGGATAGAAGCTGTCCCAGAGTGGAGGCAAAACCGATACTGAATTTGCTTTTATCGGTAGAATACTTATCATAATTAATCCTTGAACCGCACAAGGCCGGAAGGTCAGCTGCATCTCCTAAGGTATACAACTGGCAGTACTGATCACCTACCTGTATACCTTCTTTAAACTCTATGTCTTTATATAAAAATGAATCTTCCTTGTCGGCCAGATAACAATAGCGTTCAATTAACCCCATTTTCCGACTTTGGCTTAGTAGTTCTTCATTCTTTAACTGTTTAAGCTGAATAAATCCACTGTCCTCCAGTATCCGTTTAAACTGCCCTGCGCTATCTGCAAAATCCTGTAATAATTGCTGGTTTAGCGTTTCATCGGGAACGATCGACCTGCGTAGGAGATTGGAAAATAAAGAAGAAGCTGGCTTTCTGCCGATTGGCTTTTTAGTGAGTAGTATATAACAGTCATGATCTAAAAAGGGTCGCTCGTTGAAAAAACGCTCACTGCTGAAGGAAAGAAAGCTTCTGTCTTCACGGGTAAAATCAGGTTTATATTTGCTGTCTATAAACCAGTCCTGTTTGTGAAAGACGGAAAGCTTCGGTAATACCTTTATCGCCTTAACCCATGCCTGGTGAAAGGCTTCGTATTCTTGGTCAGATAGGGTAAATATTTCAGGTAGTTCGGCCTTAAAGACTAAAGTAATATCTCCCTGACAGGATAAGATACAATCATGCTCTACATCTAATATTGGTAAAATTTCTTTCAACTGCTTTTCCATCTCCACTTTCTTTACTGTTAATAATATCTGTAGCCAGGTTCTGCTATTCCTTTTTTAGGAATAGCTTCCTGCTGTAACACTTCAATATTTTTGGAATTTGCCGTTTAGCAAGAACCTTCATCATTCCATATTCCCCGTACTTGTTGCTCAATGCGTAAACTTTAGTGACTAGCACAGTGCCTGCCAGCAGAATAATTGCAATGCAGATAAAAGAGTTAATGCCAATGATATAGAGAATAGCAAACAGGATAAGCAGCACGATTACACCCCCGCCGAAATACCAGATGTACTGAGCTTTGAGTCCTTTAAACTCAATACTTTTATTAATTCCTTTATTTATTTGATATACACTGTTACTCATGGTAGTTTTATTCTAAAACTCCCTAGAGGGGAGTAGGTCTATACGCCGAAGAATGATTTGATTACAGTTGCAACAACGACAAGGAAAACACAGCTTCCAAACCAGGCCGCAGCAACCTTTCCGGTATCCTGATCGCCAGCATTCCATTTTTGATAAACTTTAATTGCACCAATAAGACCCAATAGTGCACCTACCGCATACATTAGATTCGTTCCTGAATCGAAATAACTGCGAACCTGAGTATTTGCAGCTTCAATACCTGCATTTCCGTCTTGGGCAGAGGCGGTAAAATGAAAAGCCAATAAAATAATCAGTCCACCCGCAGCTCTGACCTGTTTTCTGTTAAGTCTTTTAAATTTCCGTACACACATTTTCATAACACACTAGTTTAAAAGTTAAAATTGCTTGATTTAAAAAGCGGAGGGCGGCTGCTGTTTCTTACCCAAACCCATTCTTCACATTGCCCTACAGCACAAGAGTTGAACAGGAGCTGATCCCTCCGCTAGGCTCTACTACAAATCACTCCACAACATCACTACCTCATCTTCACTCAATGTAATAGAACCGTATTTTGCACATTCCGATGTTATCAGTTCAATGATCGCTGATTGGAATGGAGAAGTTTTTAATTCAGGATATTCTTTAAGTATTAGGCGCAGGTATTGTGCAAACTCTTCTTTCAGAGCTTTTTTATCAGAAGCCTCTTTCGCGGCATCTTTTAGCCTGCAGACCAGGTGTTCTACTTCCTGGAAAGGATCATCCTCTGAATTTGGAGCCGCACTATCGAGTGGTAGAACCCGCGGTTGAGCATTTACAGTATTCGGATAAGCAAACGAGCGATGGTCAACCTCAGGATCAACTTGAGGTGTGCGTTTGTCTATTATGTTTTTCAGATCCTGATAATAAAACCGTATTCCAACGAACAGGTAATAAATTACGAGTAGCAGGATAATTACAACTATGTAATTCGTCCAGGTGATGTTTGTAAACATAGGCTTCGCTTTTTGTTGTTCACTTAATCAATCCGGTAGTTATTTACTATCCGGGTTGTTTACAATTACATCACAAAGGAACATCAGCTTTGTGGGCTCAACAAGTCCAACTTTTTTTGTACCTGAATTGTACCTGTTGTACGCTGCTGATTATCAGAAAGAAAAAATGATTAAAAAAATAAAAATGGTAAAGGCGTTTTTTAATCTTCAATTAGCATCTATGTGAATCCAAAATTCAGTTCAGTCTTATTAAAACGATTAAAGGACTGGATTTTAAAATTTGTATGCCTTGAATAATCCAAAGTTCAATACTCACTTATTTTCTTAATAATATGCTCAAGCGTTTGAATTGCTATCTCTTTATCTCTTTCTTCGGCACTGTAGGATTTGCTGCGCATAGAATCTACGGAAAGATTTTCTTTATAAGGGGTAGAAAGATGGGGGACAATAGTTTTAAAAACGTCGCTCATGGAACGAGCCATTAAAATTTTAAGCTCGTCGGCAGCCCGCAGGATAAGCGCCATTTGATCAGATGACAAAATACATAAGACTTTAGTTTTTTCCTTTTGGGCAGAAACGGAAGATTTTAAATCCGCTGTTTCATTCTGCAATGGTATGATGGATAAATGCAACTTCTTCTCCAAGTAGTAAATCTCCTGTGAGAACCAGTTACTTAATTCTGTCTTCAGATCTCCGTACCCCGGATTTAGAATTACGTTCGGTTTACTATGAACCTGGTTTAAATTCTTAAAATACCAGAGCAATTTTTCCAGCTTTTCAGAAATGTTCTGCAGCTCATTAATTTTCCCAGCAATTCTCTTTGTTAGAAAGTTCAGGTAGCGTGTACTGTTGAAATTTAAGCTTATTAGCAATTGGTTTAGGGGAATATAAATATTCTGTTCTTCTCCTAAATTAACCAAATTCTCTAACTCTTGCACGAGTTCCTTATGATATACAACTTCACGAAAAGTTATTTTAGGATTGCTTTTAGTTCCAATTGCAAATGAATAAAACTGTTCTAAAAGAAGATCTGAGAGATCTTTATTGTCGACTTTAGGTACCAGGCTCTTCTTTAATCGATCTATTTTCTCGAATAATTGCTTTTTAATTATTGTAAGATATGTAAAGGGTACTGGTTTGTTTAAACTCAGATAGTTGGAAAATCGAGTTTCAATAAATTCCAACAGATTTTCAATGTTGAAAATGAGAGTTTTATAAAGTTCTTTTAACTCTTTATTCTTTGAGGATACCTTCTGTTTATTTTCGTAAGCCTGATTAACAAGAAAGATCAGATTGGAATAATACTGGTTAACTAGGGTGTTAATTTTATTCTCATCCAATAAGCTAAAGATATCCTTCGTGAGCTGAAGCTGATAATTTAAAGTTTCCTCAGCTATTGTTGACTGCAAGTGGAGAATCTGATCATTAGAAATTTTGGATAGGTTAAGTCGGGTAGGGCTAAGGGTCAAGTTAACTAAAGTTTCCAGCCACTCTAAGCAATATCCGTTTTGCATTTTTAGAAATTTCTTCAGTAAAAGCTATACCTCAATACCAAGTAAATTTCCTAATGACAAGTTATAACGCAATTGATAATAGTCAAGAAATCCATTCGTATAAAAACACAGATTGGAAAACTTATTTAGTAAAAAACCTCAGGAATGAGCTTTTAAAACGGTCTTTCCGTAGGCTCCGATAGAAAAAAAGAAAAGGATAACAGTTGTGACGGATAATACGGCTGTAATCAATGTGACAGACTGAAGCACGAAAAGATGGGCAATGGCATTAATTCCAAATATAAAAAGGCAGAAGAGGTATAATGATTTCTCGTTTCGGTAATAAGGACGTGCTATAGCGGTATATACTAAGAATATCAAAGCTATCAATTGAAAAAGCGTGTTTACCATACCTAATACTGTTCCTGATGCAAAAGAAATAAACATCCCAGCCATTTGCGGTAGAGTTCCAAACGTTTCTCCATAATAGCCAAGAATTATTAAGTACAGAAAAGCCGTAATTAATTTAATTTTTGTCATAGACATTAATTAGAACAGGGACCAGAACTTTTCGGAGCAGTACCACCGTTAGGATTGATACTGTTATTGCCTGTAGAGTTATATACATTTCTTAAATCTTTTCCCAATTGGCCAGGGGATCTATCTGTGGGTCCACTTGCGTTACTGGAAGGTAGATTTATTCCTGAAGTTTTACATAAGTCATATACAAAGTTAGAACAATTTCTCTCATACAAATTATAAGTATAGGTGTTTGGTGAGAAAGAATTTAAAAAATTTATAGCAGAATTGAACTGACCTGGAGATACACGGTAAGAGGACGAAACTGTATAGTGAAAGTTGCCCGTTCCATTGTCTCTTAAAGCGCTATAAACAAATTGATTTGAGATAAGCGATACAGGGCCTCCACCAGGATAAAACCCTATTACCTGTGTTGTTTTACCATTTGAAAGACCGACACAGACGTGGCCGATTCCATTGACTAAACCAGACGAGCTGTTAACTCCATAATCCGGCTCCTGCACATAGACAGTAATTGTAAGAGGAGCGGAATTTGCCAAAACATTCCCAAAACATTTAGTGTAATTTCTTATATCAGTAATTTTGGGATCTCCACGTCCTGGAAGAAAGGGAATTGGAATTGAACTTTTTCCAGTAGTGCGGCCACTGCCATGATTAAAACTTGTAAAGGCACCTCCATAGGTATAACCGGTATAACTCACGGGGGCTGAAAAGTAATTACAAACTTGATATTCGTATACAACAGGATACCAATATCTGCCATATTGACTTATATAGTTCGCTGAGTACCACGAACAAACTAAAGTCTTTACTTCAGGGTTAGCATTTTTATCATCGGACTTAGTTGGTTTTATTATTCCCTTAACCACACCATCCTGTACAGTTATCCCACTTTCCAGTTCGTGCTTCTTGTTTAGTACAAAGACTTCGCCTGAAAAGTGCTTTACATTTATTCCCTGGTATTTCCAAAGATGCCATAGATCCGGAATTACCTCAATGAATCTCACCTCTATTTTTCCTTGCTTGTTTTTGTAAAAAAAAGCTTTTTTAAATCCTGTATTTAACTTGTTTTTTTGAACTGCTCCTTCTAAATTTCCCAATAGTGCTTTTCCATTGTCAACTGAAAGAAGACTTGGCCAATCTATTGCACTGGAAAGCTGTTTTATAAAATTTTCTTCATGTATAGAAGATACTTTAGTTTCCTTCAATACTTCTTCTGAAATATATTTTTTCACCTCACTAACTGTTATTAAACTGTCATTGTTACCAATGGGATCTTTATTTTTCCTGATTTCCTCCTTTTTGCATCCAAAGATTATAGCGGTAAAAAAACCTACTATTATTAATACCCGCTTTATTTGATTAGTCATGAAATAATTATTGAAGGTTTATAGTAATTAATAATGAATTGGTTTAGAAACAGTAAGTTACTGTTTCAGAGAACAGATGTATAAGTAGGGTGTTTAAGGAAAATGTTTTTTGTGAAAGCTGAGAAGTTGCTTCTGTTACTTTAATATCGCTTTGCTCTTATTCGGCTTAGTGTTTCAGGGGTTATTCCGAGATGAGAGGCAATTTGCTTTAATTCCGCCTTTTGCACTACTTCGGGATAGTTTTTCAATAGTTCATGATATCTTTCTACAGCTGACAATGCTCTTAGATTAATTGCCCTTTCTTCAGAGCTTACGTAGTACTTTTCTGTTAGAATTCTTCCAACGATATTAAATTCAATAAAGTCTTGATAGATAGTTTGAAGATCCTCATAGCTTATAGATTGTAAAATAGAATCATCTAACAGTTCTATTGTTTCTATGGCTGGCTTGCGTGAATAAAAGCTGTAAACAGAAATCATGATATCGTTTTTACCCAAGAACCAAGAGGTGTATTCCTTTCCGTCTTTGAAGTAGTATGCTCGTGCAAATCCCTCCTTAATGAAGTAGATACGTTTTTCGGTTTGTCCCTCTCTTAACAACACATGCTTTTTAGGGAAAAGCTCCTCTTTTAGAATACTTTTTATTCGTTCTATTAAAGTACTGGACAGGGGGACTATACCGGAAAGCACTGAGATTAATTCTGATATATCCATAAGAAAGTTATTTATTAAAAGTTATAAAGAAATACTTTATTTCTTAAGTTATGTTTTTGATACTGCTTGCAATGGTTGGAATAAAAAATGAGGATGGGCATGACTTGAATAGTTTTGTATGATGGTTCACGAAACAATGCCATTAATTTAGCATGCTAATTCAAACGGCTATTTTAGACTATTTTTAGTATCGCGTCTACTTAGTAGGTAAAGTTTTTATAATCTTTTACAAATACTATAAAAATAGTAATCGGAAGAAATCATAGATCGTACTTGTTAGTTCAAATCATAGTTGAGAAGGAGCAGGAATTTGAGGTAAAGGGAAGCTATGAGCGACAGTCTCACGAGTCATGTTAATCGAACTGTTAAATGAAAGGAAGCCATAATAGCCGACTGGCTTACAAACAAACGACTGTTTTCTTAAATCATAATTTGCAGAGTTAACGTGTTTTCGATCATTGAATCAGTTCCTAGCGATATCCCATTGCTTGCAAATCAAACAATTCAGCATAACGTCCTTTCTGTGCGAGTAATTCCTCATGGCTTCCGATTTCGATCAACCGGCCTTTTTCCAACACCAAAATACGATCGGCCATACGAACCGTAGAAAAACGGTGTGAGATAAGGACTGCTGATTTACCTTTTGTTAAATCTGCAAAACGCTGGAATACTTCATATTCAGCCCTGGCATCTAATGCGGATGTCGGTTCATCAAGAATGAGTAATTGTGCGTCCTTCATATATGCTCTTGCAAGCGCTACTTTCTGCCATTCTCCACCCGAAAGCTCTATACCCTGATAAAACCGTTTGCCAAGCATCTGCTGGTATTTTCCCGGCAGTTTTTCAACTAAAACATCAGCGAGACTTTGCCTGGCCGAACGAATAATAAGATCATCATTCTCCTTTTCTTTGATATTTCCGACAGCAATATTTTGTGCAATGGTCATTTGATATCGCAGATAATCCTGGAAAATAATACCGACCTGCATCCTAAGTTCATTCAAATCATACTCTTTTAAATCCACACCATCTAATAAAATTCGGCCTTCAGTTGGATCATACAATCGAGCCAGTAGTTTTACCAGTGTAGTTTTGCCGGCACCGTTTTCACCTACCAAGGCAAGCTTTTCTCCAGGATTAAGGGTGAAATTTAAATGGCGATTCGCCCATCTGTCGGAGTTGACATATTTAAAACCTACATCTTCAAATGTAAAGCCTTGTTTGATAGGATTAGGAAAAGGCTTGGGGTGAGTTGAATCCTTAATTTTGGGTTTGATCTCAAAAAAGTCAAAAAAATCACGAAGGTAAATTGCTCCTTGCGACACTGAAGTAAACCGCGTTAAAATTCCTTCCAGCAGACTTCTTAACTGGCGGAAGGAACCTGCAAGAAAAGTCAGATCACCAATAGAAATAAGTCCATTAATAGCTCTAACAA
Source organism: Rubrilithobacter danxiaensis (assembly GCF_047272945.1). Classification (NCBI taxonomy): domain Bacteria; kingdom Pseudomonadati; phylum Bacteroidota; class Sphingobacteriia; order Sphingobacteriales; family Sphingobacteriaceae; genus Rubrilithobacter; species Rubrilithobacter danxiaensis. Next base: position 42,195 of record NZ_JBKOPS010000003.1, on the reverse strand, counting down.
TAATGAACACATAGGCGGCGTAATATCCAGCACTGCCAAGTACGGTAAATAGAGTTCCCCATGAAGACCTTTGAATGGCTAAATGCCGGTTATCCTGATAGAATTTAGTAGATAAGTTCCGGAAGCGATCAATGATGAAACCAGACAGGTCAAATATTTTTACTTCTTTGGCTGTTTCATCACTTGCTCCCAAATAGCGAAAATAGTCCAATTCTCTGCGTTCAGGAGTCTGTCGGCGGGTAAGAGCATAATTTTGATTGTTAAAATAGGATTCACCAAGAAAGGCAGGAATAATTGCAATTAACAGCAGCACGATGAGCCAAAGATTAAATGCTGCTAAACCTACTGCAAGAAAGCCCATCGTAATCAGTTCCTGAACCTGCGTCATTACTTGAGATAGCAATACCGTACGTCCAACCGTTTGCTGCCGGGCACGTTCAAGTTTATCATAAAACACCGAGTCCTCAAACTGATCTAAATCCAGGGTAGCCGCATGAGCCATGATCTTAATAGAGGTGTGATTAGAAAACAGGTCGCCAAGCAGGCTATCCATCAGAGTAATTCCACGACTTAAAGCATCTGATAACACAGCCAGACCAAATTCAAGAGCAACCAGCTGCCACAAATGTTGGGTTGAATAACCTTCATGATTCTGATTTAGCTGCACCACCTGATCAATAATCAGCTTTCCAACGTACAACATTGCCAAAGGCAGCGCAGATCTTACAATGCGAAGAACAACATTTGTGATTGTCATCCATTTACTGGTTTGCCAGACCAGCTTGAAAAATTCGGGCAGGTTTTTTAATGCACTTAGACGTTCCTTAAAAGTTAATTGCGGTGTTTCTTTCGGTTTCTTATTAAAAATCCGCTTCCAATTCATTTATGCAAATTAAGGAAATTGCTGCCATTGCAAGAGATTGGATATTAGATTCTAGTTTTTCTGTTCCCTCGGGCCGGGCTATCCATTCTAAGTCCTCATTTCATTATGGGCTTCCATTACTATCCCTAACGGAATCTTTCAGTTGCATAGGTTTTATAAGAGTTAATAAGAATAGACTTAATAACTGTTTTTCAATCGAAACGGATAAAAAGGGCAGCGAAGTTTGTGTCCGTAGTGCTTTTAGCTGATTAGATACAGCCAAAAGACTACGGCATAATGGATAAGGCTTCGTTCCTCCACCTTATCCACCCTGCGGGACTTATTCCGTTTCCTTTTGGCTTTCTGCGAACACACTTTATGAGCTTTCTTTTTTTTCGTTTTTTCTTTTGAAAAACAGCTTTTTTGAGGGGCAGACGGACTAAAAGGGAATAGAGATAACAAAATCAGTATTCACTTAAAAAGTTCAACTATGGAAATCACAGGAAGATTAACCGCAAATGCACAAGTTAACACATTAAAAGATGAAAGACAGGTGGTTCATTTCAGTATCGCCATAAACGACAGCTACAGACCGAAAGATAGTGATGAAATCAGGCAGATCACGACGTATATCAACTGCTCGTACTGGCTAAACGTAAAAGCGGCCAAATGGCTTAAAAAGAGAACATTAGTGCAATTGTATGGACTTGTGGGCTTGAATGCTATGTGTCAACTCACAGGGCGCGGCAGCCGGCTCCCTCACTTTTCATGTCAATGATTTGAAATTACTTGCTTTTGCGAAAGAAAGAGCAGAAAATAAAGACGAACCCTCTACTAATTACTCAGCAGATGCAATAAACTCAACCGAGGCAGATGACTTGCCTTTCTAATCAACTCATTTTAATCACCACTTAATTTAAATACAATGCCACACAATATAAATTTCAACGGCCAAACCGGCAAACACAGCTTCTTCAGTGTAAAGGAAAACGCATGGCATGGATTAGGACAAATTGTATCCGATTACCCAACAAGTGCCGAAGCGATAGAATATGCCGGACTGGATTACGAAGTCGTGAAATCACCTTTATTTACCAAAGGAAATGATTTGCAGATAAGTGAAACTGGAATTGAATCAACTGAAAGCGCCCTCAATGTTCCGGATTATTATGCAACTGTGAGAACGGATAATAATTCTGTATTAGGAGTTGTTGGAAAAGATTATGAAATCGTTCAGAACCGGGATGCTTTTTCTTTTTTCGACAGCATCGTTTCCGGCAGCGGAATTCTCTATGAAACTGCTGGCGCATTAGGTAAAGGAGAACGTATTTTTATTACAGCGAAACTTCCGGATTATATTCGGGTTGGCAAAGACGACCTGATAGAAAAGTACCTTTTTCTGACTACTTCTCACGATGGCAGCGGAAGTATAATCGCTGCTTTTACCCCTGTTAGAATCGTTTGTGCCAATACACTTCATGCCGCATTAAACAATCGTGCTAACAGCGTCAAAATTCGTCATACAACCAGAGCAAAGGAACGATTAGAGCAGGCTCATAAAGTAATGGGTATTTCCAATTCGATTTCCGGTAATCTTGAAAGCATCTTCAACGAATGGGCTAAGATTCATATTACTGACAAAGAAGTAAAGAAGCTTATTCAACTAGCATTAGTACCGAGCAAGGAAGTATTACAGAACCTGAAACAGGGCAAGGAAGATGAACTTTCAACCTGTTTCAAAAATATGTGTAGTGATGCTTTCGAATATGCGATGAGTAATCCCTCGCAGCTATTGGAAACTACGGAAGGTACTTTATTTGGAGCCTACAATTCCGTTACCGGATACTTTCAGAATGTGAGGAAGTACAGGGATGATGAAGCCAAATTGAAATCAATCTTACTTGGAGGTATAGCGCAGATGCGAACACAATCTGCATTCAATCTCTGTGAAGAATTCGCTATTCACGGTGCTTCTGCCTTAGTGCTGAATTAACTTTTCGGATGAGCGATTATTATTTCGCTCATCCCTATTCTTTTACCTGAAGATATCTATCATGAAACCGCTTAATAATTTAACCAATATAGAAAAAGCAAAACTGCTGCACGACCTATTCCCCGAGGAAATACCCTCTTTACTTGCCTTTGTTTGTAACATGAGCATAACCGTGAAAGAGCAGGAACAGCAACATCGGGAACGATGGGAGAACGGTTTGTTCGGGTTTGACTTTTGGCTTTCCCTGTTGACAGAGGTTGACAGCAAAATCAATAAATACGCGAATAAATTAAACAACAGATCGTTGCTCTTCGCCGAGCAGTTGTTTAACGGTTACCTGGCTATGTACATGGTACATTGCCTCACGGTTTATACAACCAACCGGCAGCACACAAATAAAAAATTTACTCAAGCAGTTGATTTACTATTTAACCCTTAACCAGTATTAGCCGTGACAATAGGAGTCGTTTTATTAATCATCGGATTCGGTTTAAAGTATATTATTAACAGACGCAGGTTTAACAGAAGGTCTATAACAGGAATAGAACTATTCCATTCCTATGAACAAGCTCTTATTACAAGAGGAATAGAGGGCATGATTGGTTTAGTGGCGAGAGCTTTAATAGCTTTCGGCTCGTTGTACACAGCCTTACAATTACCATTTTTTTAAAGATAATATAGAATTTAAGCATTAATCATTTCACAAAGTTAGGCACAGGGCTGCTGAGCGTCCAAGAGCTTCCCGCATAAACACGCTCCCTGCCCTCAAAGGCCCTCATTTATTCGTTTGCCTCTTGGGCTTTATTGCCCTATGCCTGCATAGCATCCATAATTAATTTTTAAACTTTTAAATCATTGAATTATGGAAAATGTAATGAGTATTTCAGGCATGTACAGGGTTGCAGAAGTTGAACTGGTTTATAAAACTAAAGTCAAAGCTTCAGAGCGTCCTAAAGTATCCGGTTCCAAAGAAGTTTATCAACTTTTAGCCGCATGCTGGGATGAAAGTAAAATAGAGTTTGTAGAACAGTTTAAGATCCTGCTGCTGAACCGGGGCAATAAAGTGCTGGGTGTATATGAAATTTCAACAGGCGGAATGGCCGGAACCATAGCAGATCCAAAAGTAATATTCAGCGCTGCGCTAAAAGCCTGTGCAAGTTCCATCATTTTATCTCATAACCATCCTTCAGGAAATTTGAAGCCAAGTGATGCGGACATTCAGTTAACCAGAAAGATTATTAACGGCGGTAATTTGCTTGATATTGCAGTATTGGATCATGTGATTATTTCAGCAGAAGGATATTACTCATTTGCCGACGAGGGACTTATATAGTCCCTTTTTTTATTCATACAGTTTGTATAAAAACAGATAGTTGTAAATTTGAATATCTACTACTAAAATCGATTACTATGAAAAAGCTTACCGCCATTTTATCTTCAATCGCTGTCATATTAGTTGCCTGCTCAAACAATGAAGAATTAAGCAGAGAAGAAGCATTAAGATTAATCAGTCGAACTATGGAATATCCAAAAGTGGTGGACTATGACATTTACTGCAGTGATCCGAAATTTGCTGAAAAAGTGCTTGATGCAGGGCTGGAAGAAAAAGGTTTAGTGGTAGTGCAGCGAACTCAAAAGTTACGTGATGTAAATAAACCTCTCATTCAGTTTTCAGGCAAAGCTGAACAATATCTATTGAAGACTCCTGAAAAAGACAAATCAATAGATGTACAAAAGGTAAAACTGGCCGAGGAAGAATTGCAGGAAGTGACAGGTATAAAGATGATGGATGATGGAAAAAGTGCAGTAGCTAATTATACCACCGCTTATAAAAACATCACACCCTTTGCTGATCTAATAGAACGAGATTTAAATAAACAGGAAGTCCATAAAGCTTACTTTTCCCTCTATGACAATGGCTGGCAGTATGAAAAGAAACCGGAATATTGAAATTATAGGCTTGACCAATTGCGGATGCAAACAGAGGGGTTACTCGTAGATAATTATCTTTTAAAATCTTTGATAATCTTGCTTGTCGAAAGTCAAGAGAAAGAATTCCGTGGAAAAGTTCTTTCGTTACAATGCTAACTTAATTACAAAAGAAGCCCCAATCACAGTAGAATAAGCAATGTTTCTTTTGGATTAAAGCCTTAAGGTATTTCGACACAGGTTGTTCCATCGACATTAAATTTTCTTCAAGGACATAACATTACCCTTACATTAAAGGATTTAAGAAAATAGTATCTTTGTTAAAAAATATTCTTGAAGCGTTTTTGCTTTAAGTCCTGAACGGAAACTTAGGAACTTTCTCAACAGCAGGACATAAGTGAAGAACGTCCATGCTACGGCGTGGGCGCACTTATTGCTGTTGGGTTTCCTAAGACCTCTGTTTAGTAAGCTGTTGCCTGCGCCTTTTTTGCAGGTTATTTGGATAATTAAAAGCTTGCTCTGATGACACCCGATATTTGCTATCCCGAATTTGAATATTCTATCGAACAACTCTAGAAGTTCATAGCCGTTCATGAGTTCTTTACAATTATGCTGAATGACGGAAGAATCATTCATTTTACTCCAAATGATCCTGATTCCTTCCGACAATGGTTACTGGAGCATCGGATTCAGGATATCCGACAGGAAGATGGATGGGTAATTCCTTAAAACGCAGAATCTATTTGTCCTTGCTTAATAAAGTTAGCTTTTCGCTCAGCTCTGTCAGCCCCGCTTTATGTAAACATTCGCCTGCAAGTTCGGTCAGCTCCTGCAATGTTTCTTTAGGAACAATATCAACAAGGTTAGAAGATTTGTCTCCTTCTTTTACCGTTAAGCCTCGTTGAATCACACTGCTTAAAAGGAGTACGTTTTTGCGTGAGATTTTCATATCAATCTTCACCGTTTCATTCATGCCGGGGATACTTAATATCGTATCATACACTTTGGCCACATCATTTGTTGTTAGCATAATCTAGACGTTTTAAATTATTAAACTTCAAAACAAAAGTAGAAAGCCGTCTTTAAACCATCCTCATCAAAATATGGGGAGGATAGGCTGTACCCGTTCTGCTTGTTTAACTTCGTATTCATAATCTGAATGTGAAATTGAAAATGTGCGGTTATGGATATCAGAAACAAGCGACTTCCTATCAGTGAAGTCCGAGAAATGGACATGGTGAATTACCTGTCTGCATTAGGCCACGAGCCTTCAAAAATCAGGAATAACGATTATTGGTATTTGTCTCCTTTACGGGATGAAAAAATGCCATCCTTCAAGATCAACCGGAAACTAAATCGGTGGTACGATCACGGCTGGGGTAAAGGCGGTAACCTGATAGATTTTGCTATCCTGTATCATGGATGCACTATCGGCGAACTGCTCGAAAAACTGAGCGGTAAACTTTTCATTCGAAAGCCGATTATCGATTTATCCAAAACAGAAGCCGAACCGGAAAGCAGGATAAAGATAATAGGTAATTTTACCCTCGTATCTTATGCTTTACTGCGTTACCTGGAGCTGCGACGAATACCAGTTGCTATAGCTGACCGTTATTGCCGTGAAGTCCGTTATGAACTCAATGACAAAACTTACTACGGCATTGGATTTAAAAATGATTCCGGCGGTTATGAAATCCGTAATCCCTATTACAAATGCAGCAGTTCTCCCAAAGATATAACCACGCTCAGAAATGGCGCAGATGAAGTGATCGTTTTCGAGGGCTTTATTGACTTCCATTCATTCAGAAGTATTCACAGGAACAAGCCTCTAAACCGAAGCGATTTCGTGGTTTTAAACTCCCTTTCTTTCTTTGAGAAAGCCCGGCCATTTATGGAGAAACACCAAACGATCCGACTCTATTTAGACCACGATACTGCCGGACAAAATTGCAGTCGTTATGCAGAATCTCTAAGTGAAAAATACAATGATGAAAGTGGCCTTTATAAGCACTGTAAAGATTTCAATGACTGGATGATGAATTTTGGAGGGTCTTCTAATAAACCTCCCGGTTAAAAATCCCAGCAAAATGAAGAGCAGCCAATATTTTGTATTTGTTAAAAGATCAAGGATTAAGAACGCTTGAAAATAGATTTTTTTTAACCCTGTAAAGTCATAAAAACATTAAAAAGGCTGGGAAGATTGCCTCTTTTCAGCAATCGGCCAGATGTCCGGTTGTTAAACAACCGAATCCGGCCGCCATTTCACTCCGAAGTCGTGGGCGGTGAAACTTAAAGGATAAATAGTTTGAAAACGTGTAAATGATATCGTGATGAAAGAGAAAAAAACAAACAGAAGCCGGATCATCGGATTGCGGCTTACCTTGAGAGAGTACGAGCAGATTGAGAAAAAATTCAAGTCAAGCACCTGTCGTAAGCTGAGTGATTATGTACGCCGGAGCATCTTCGAAAAGCCTATTGTTACTACCTACCGCAACCAATCATTAGATGACTTTATGACAGAGGTAATAAGGCTTAGAAATGAGCTGAACAGTATCGGAAACAACTTCAACCAGGCTGTAAAAAAACTGCACACCCTTAACCAGATTGCCGAGTTCCGGACATGGTTAATCACTCACGAATTGGAGAAAAAAATTCTTTTTAACAAAGTGGATGCGGTCAAAAAACACATTCAAAAAATCGCCGAAATATGGTTGCAGTAATCAAAACAGGACACTCCATCCACCGCATTTTTAACTATAATGAGAACAAGGTAAAAGAAGGAGCAGCGGAGTGTATCGGAGCAGGAAACTATCCCATTGATACAGATAAAATGAGCCTTCACATGAAGCTGAACCGTCTGCTGAATCAGGCCGAACTAAACCAAAACGTAACCCGGAACAGCGTACATATTTCGCTGAATTTTGACTCTTCAGACAGCAACCTTTCAAAGGAACGGCTGATGGAAATTGCCGAAACCTATATGCAGAAAATAGGCTTCGGGCAACAGCCCTATCTCGTATATCAGCATTATGATGCAGGACACCCTCACATCCACCTGGTTTCAATAAAAGTAAGAGAAGACGGCAGCAGGATTGACACCCAGAATATCGGGCGTAACCAATCGGAAGCGGCCCGAAAAGAAATTGAAAAATCATTTGGGCTGGTAATAGCGGACGAGCGGAAAAGAAAACAGAATTTTGAACTGAAGCCGGTTGATGTAAGAAAAGTGCAGTATGGCCGGACAGAAACAAAGCGGGCCATTACAAATGTGTTGGAGGCCGTACTTGATGCCTACAAATATACTAGTCTGCCCGAACTGAATGCAGTGCTGAAACAGTATAATATAGCAGCCGAACGAGGAAGCGAAAATTCCAGGGTATATATTAATAGAGGGCTGGTCTACCGGGTTCTTGATGAACAGGGAAATCCAATTGGTGTACCGATCAAGGCCAGTAATTTTTACAGCAGGCCCACCTTGAAATTCCTGGAGGAAAAATTCCCGGGAAATGAACTGAAACGTCTTCCCTTTAAGGCAAGGGTAAAGAACGCGGTTGATATGGCTTTGCTATCGAAAAAGTTATCCCTTCAGGAATTGGTAAAGGTTTTGGAAAAGCAGGGTATCCACACAATGCTGCGCCAAAACGAGAGCGGTTTGATATACGGGATTACCTACGTTGACCATCAAACCAAATGTGTGTTCAACGGCAGTGCATTGGGCAAAGCCTACAGTGCCAAAACCGTTCAGGAACGCTGTAACCCAAAAGCTGGAGCTAATCAAAAAACAACAGCCTTTCAGCAGGTATTGCCGGAGTCGCAGGATGCAAAAATGCAGATGCAGTTACCTGACTCCAAACTGCGTTCTGAATCTGCGGCTCACTTTCCAGACATCGGTAAAGTGATGGATATACTGATGCAGCCGGAGCACGTGCCGGAGTATCTTCCATATCATTTAAAAAAGAAGAACAGAAAGAAAAAAAGGAAACAAATTTCTAACAATCCTTAAAGTTTTTAGGCTATGGCTATGCACACAGGAGAAAACGAACAGGCGCTGAGGAAAATTCTGGATATGACCAGGCTGATCAGCATCACCATCTTAGTAGTTCATTTTTATTATTACTGCTATTCGGCATTCCATGAATGGCAGTTCAGCAGCAGTTTCACAGATCGTTTGCTTGGCAATATCAGAAACACAGGATTGTTCAGTACTTTTAATAAATCGAAGCTGATTTCCTTGGGTTTTCTGATTATTTCCCTCATGGGAGCCAAAGGCAGAAAAGATGAGAAGTTGAACCATCGAACGGCACTTGCCTGCATCATTACAGGACTGTTGATTTACTTCTTCAGCTATCTGTGCTTGCTGCTAGAGATAAAAATAACGGAGGCGGCTTCACTCTATATGGGATTAACTTCTACCGGCTTTTTATTGATGCTTAGCGGAGGGACCTTACTGTCTCGGATTATTAAAACCAAGCTTAATAACAAGGATATTTTCAATAAGGAAAACGAGACTTTCCCTCAGGAAGAGCGCCTTCTTGAAAATGAATATTCTATCAACCTTCCTGCACAGTACCAATTGAAAAATAAGATCAGAAAAAGCTGGATCAATGTTATCAATCCTTTTCGTGGCTTACTGGTATTGGGATCTCCGGGAGCTGGCAAATCCTACTTTGTTATCCGGCATGTAATTACCCAGCATATTAAGAAAGGCTTTACTATGTTCGTTTACGATTTTAAGTTTGATGACTTATCTAAAATAGCATACAATACCTGGTTAAGATATAAGGGCAAATACGCCGTACCGCCCCAATTCTTTATTATCAATTTTGATGATTTAACCCGCAGTCATCGCTGCAATCCGCTCGATCACCAAAGCATGTCGGATATTACCGATGCTGCTGAGTCTGCACGTACTATTTTAATGGGTTTAAACAGAGAATGGATCAAGCGGCAAGGCGATTTCTTTGTAGAATCACCTATCAATTTTTTATCGGCTATTATCTGGTATTTGCGGAAATACCGGGACGGTGAGTTTTGTACACTCCCCCACGTTATCGAATTAATGCAGGTGGATTATGATTCTCTTTTCACTGTTTTACGAACAGAAAAAGAAATAGAGGTGCTGATTAACCCCTTTGTTAATGCCTACATGAATGATGTCATGGAACAGCTGGAGGGCCAGATCGCAGCGGCTAAAGTAGCTATGGCCAGGCTTTCTTCGCCGCAATTATACTACCTGCTTTCGGGTAATGATTTTACTTTAGACATCAATAATCCGGAAGAACCTAAGATTATCTGTATGGGTAATAGTCCTCAAAAAATACAAATATATGGGGCTGTTCTATCGCTCTATGTAACCCGGCTGATTAAATTGGTAAACAAGAAAGACCGATTAAAAAGCAGTTTAATATTTGATGAGTTTCCAACTATTTATTTAAATAATATGGACAGCCTGATTGCTACCGCCAGGAGTAACAAGGTGGCGACCTGTTTAGGGGTTCAGGATTTCAGCCAGCTTCGGAAAGATTACGGCAAAGAGCAGGCCGAGGTGATAATGAATATTACCGGTAATATTATTAGCGGGCAGGTCACCGGCGATACAGCGAAACAGCTTTCCGAGCGTTTTGGAAAGATCATGCAGGACAAGGAAAGCCTTTCTATTAATAGTTCTGATACTTCCATCAGCCGTTCCAGGCAGTTGGAATCTGCTGTTCCTGCTTCAAAAATTTCTGCTTTAAGTTCCGGTGAGTTTGTAGGAATGATTGCTGATGATCCAGGTTGTAAAATTGAACTGAAAGCCTTTCATTGCGAGATACAGAACGATCATGGAGCCTTAAAGAAAGGGCAGGATTCCTATAAAGAAATTCCGGTAATTCGTAAGTTGGATCAGGCTATAGTTCAACGGAATTACTTGCAGATCAAACAGGAGGTGCAGGATATTATTCAATCGGAAATGGAGCGGGTATTGAATGATCCGGGGCTGAAGCACGTGGTTATTAAAAAAGGATAGTTTTAAATTGCAGGAAATGAAAAAAGAAAAAGAAATCTCAGGCACGGATTTATTTCAGAGCATTAGATCGCTGATAGAAAATTCCAGGAAAAGCATTGTGAGAAATATAAACTCGGCAATGCTGATGACTTACTTTGAAATAGGAAGAATGATTGTAGAAGATCAGCAGCAGGGTAAAGAGCGGGCGGAATATGCTAAGGAAACACTCCAGAACTTAAGCCGAGATCTAACAAAAGAATTTGGAAAAGGATATTCTATAGATAACCTTGAACGATTTAGGAAATTTTATATAACCTATCAGGATCGCTTTTCCGCATCACTGATGCGGAAATCTACAGATGAGCAACCTGCCCCAAAATCCGCATCAGCGATGCGGTTATCTGAACCAGGAGAACAAAATAGTTTCCCCTTTACATTAAGCTGGACCCACTACATACAATTACTAAAGATTAATAACGAGGATGAAAGGAACTTTTATGAGATTGAAGCCTCTCAGAACAATTGGAGTATGAGAGAATTAACGAGGCAGTTTAACAGTGCTCTTTATGAAAGAATATCCTCAAGTAAAAACAAAAATGAGGTAAAGCAATTAGCTGCAAAGGGACAAATAATAGAGAAGCCCACGGATGTATTAAAAAGTCATTATGTTTTAGAATTTCTGGATTTAAAGGAAGACAGTCGGTACTCCGAGAATGACCTGGAAAAAGCTATTATCGATAAATTAGAACACTTTATGTTAGAGCTTGGAAAAGGCTTTTTATTCGAGGGAAGGCAACGAAGATTCACTTTTGAAGGAGACAGTTTTTTTGTCGACTTGGTGTTTTACAATAGATTACTACGATGCTTTGTACTGTTTGATCTGAAGATCGGCAAATTAACACATCAGGACATCGGCCAGATGCAGATGTATGTAAATTACTACGACCGAAAAATAAAACTGCCTGAAGAGCGTCCGACTATTGGTATCATTCTTTGTAAAGAAGAAAACAGAACAGTTGTTGAATTTACCCTGCCTGAAAAAAACGAGCAGATATTTGCTAAAGAATATAAATCGGTATTACCCAGTAAAGCTGAACTTAAGAAGCAAATAGAATGAAAATTTGTTCCTTAATAAAGGACCAAAGCTTAATCTTTTGTCTGCTTTTTTGTTACAATCCCCGCTCAATAATTATAATGGGAACGCGATATTTAAAAAAAGCCGTAGGCATCTCTCCGGAGTGAAAACATGCCTGAAACGATATATCCAGCAAAGGAACCGTAGGAATGAGAACAGCTGGTAGCTTTAGCAAGGATCCAGCAACTGTGCTTAAGAATCATTTGGAAAGGTAGCTTCTAAAGGCCTCAAACCATTCATGTTTCTACTTCAGTATTAGAAGATTTACATCCCTGCCATTTCAAAATGTTCTGCTGCAACTGATAATGATTTCCTTCTTTGTGAGCTGTGCCATTGCTAAAAAATCCTGCCAATTTGATGCTCAAAGTTTAGTATTTGTTCTAAATCACTTGTTTGTCGTCATCTAATTGTAACGCTTTTTTTACTTAATAATATTTAAACTGCAGTTTAGCTGCAGTGCAGTGAATTAACATTGTTCCGAAGATTATCCTAATATTCTCAAAACTTTTTGCCTTTCTAAAAATACATTTATTAAAAAACATATTTTATGGTGAAATATTTACTTTTGTTCCTCTTCGTAATTCAGTCTTTTTTTTCCTACAGTCAGCAGACTACAGACGAAACTAAGGAATTGGTTAACATACTGCCGCCCTCTCCATCTGCAGGGGAATTGGGTCGGTATGCTGCAGTAGGATCGAATATAAGTACCGGAGCGTTAAGCTCCAGTATAGATTTGTACACCTACTCGACTAAGAATTTAAAGCTTCCAATAAGTATTAATTATAGTACCACAGGTTTTAAAGTCGATCAAATAAGCACACGAGTAGGGCAGAGCTGGAGTTTAAATGCCGGTGGTGCGATAACAAGAACTGTGTTGGGTAATCCTGATGGAGGTTCTTTTGCGAATCCTCCCAGCGATTGGCCCAATACTACGGGGCAGGCTTTGGATTCTTATATACAGTCTGTGGTTGCAGCTGATTACGATACCCAACCCGATATTTTTAGCTATAATTTTTTGAATTATTCCGGTCGATTTATCGTTGTGAATGGAGTAATTAAAAAGTTAGAGCAAAATGATCTGGATATAGTCGGAACAATATCAGGAGGATTTACCATCACTACAGCAGATGGCGTAAAATTTCTTTTTAATGTTAAAGAATCTTCTACCTCTATAAATTCTGCGAACCCTCATTACCGGGATGGTATTACGAATGCATGGTATTTAAAATCAATTACCCATCCCTTTGGTGATGTAATTACGTTGTCGTATGGTTTTTGCGAATTTAATTATCTTGGAGCAGTAAGTCAAATTTATACTTTCTTTAGAAGCGCAGATGCGAATTACCAAACCCCGCTTCCAAATGCTGAAACACCTAAACAGAACGAGTATATAACCCAGATTAAAAATAACGGGGTATACCTGATCGGAATTACTTCTAACGCACCCGACCGGGGAAATTTGAAGATGAATTACCTTCCCCGACAGGATTTATCGGGAGACTATTTATTGAATAATATTGAGCTGTATGAAAAAGATAATTCTGCACCTCTGAAAACTATCTCTTTCGGCTATAGCTACAGTACTTATAATGGTTTTAGTAATTCGTATACTAATTTAAATCCATTGTACAATGTACAAAAACGCCTATTCCTAAACAGTCTCCAGATAGGAGAAAAGAACTACAGGTTCTTTTATAATGATTTGGACAAGCTGCCACCAAGAGTATCCTATGCACAGGATCATTACGGATACTTTAACGGAAAATCTAACTCAAGCCTTATACCTACTCCAGCACAGCAGTATATTCATGCAGCACCGGCCTTTAAATATGGGGACAGACGTCCTGACTGGAATTTTGCTAAACGAGGATTACTCAGAAAAATCGTTTATCCGACGGGTGGACAAGATAGTATTGAGTATGAGGCGAACACAATTTATGTTAATCAAGATAAAGACTGTGATATTCCGACTGAAACATTATCTCCATCAATATCGGGTGAATCAACCTTCAAACATTCAACCACTTATTATTCAGATCCATTTGTTGTTACCTGTGATCAAACAGTTCAGGCTAACATTAGCTGTTTGCCTTTAAGTCGCGCTTCTGATGGAAGTCCCTCGTATCCTAACGGCGAGTATTCAGTTACAGCATGTATTATGAATACAGCTACCTCAAGTTGTGTTGCATCATTATCTGCAGCAGTTGATAATTCTAATGTGATATCTTTTGTTCTCCCGGAAGGAAATTATCAAATTCGATTGACTGTCGGTGGAGATGCCAGTGGATTAGTTTCCTTTACTGTTAAAAATAGTTATCCTTTCACCGGTAATAAGGACATTGCGGGATTGAGAATAAAGAGAATTATTTCTTTTGATCCTCTTACCCAGAAAGAGAATGTAAAAAAATTTTATTACGGAAATCTTTCTACTAACCAGTCATCAGGTAAGGTGTTTAGTCAACACCCGCTTTACAAGAGCTCCTATGCCACTTACCTCCGAGGTTCTACTTGGTGCGAGTTTATGACTAAAATATATGATAAGATGTCATCTTCCAACAGTTATGGATTGAATGATCTTACCGGCAATCATATATATTATGATCAGGTATTTGAAAGTTCGGGAGAGAACTTTGACAATGGAGGAGTAGAACATATTTTCTTAAATGTATTTGATTCCAACGGAGCAGTAATGCAGGGAAATCCAATACCTGGAGCCTCCATGTCAAACTTCGGAATCAATAGTCATTTAGAATTGGAAAAAAATACCTTCTCATATACAAATGGGGTGATCAGCTATCGTAAAAAAATAAAGACAGTGTACACAGATGATCCCCGATTACGATCGAGGACTACTTACTATGTATTACAGGCGGATGGAGGTTACCAATCGGTTTGCAATTTTTATTCCTTACCTAATTATATATGGTTAAGTATCGCTAACTATGACATGCTGTCCAGTTGGGTTTATCCATCGGCAGTAGAGACCACCGAGTTTGATCAAAACGGGGTCAACCCTGTTATAACAACTATAAATTATGAATATAATAATGCTTCCCATCTTCAGTTAACTAAAGAAACATCTACAGGAAGTGACGGAAAGGTTAAGACATCTTATTCAACCTATCCTTCGGATTATGCTTCGGGTACAATCTTTATTGACAACCTTCTTACCAATAAAATACTGGATGTCCCTATTGAAAATGTGGTTGTTTTAAGTGATGGCAGCAACTATAATATTCTTTCAGGTGTACTTAATTATTATACTACGAATGGAAAAGGATTAGTTGAGTCTGTCCATTTTCTGGAAACAACATCTCCGATTACACTATCCAATTTTAAATTTTCGAATAGTCTCGCAGGTCAGTTGCCCAATTGGAATTCTCCCGCTTCCTTTGCTGCGGACCCTAAATATAAGGAAAGAATTTCTTTTACTTATAATGCTTCTAATAATCCAGAGGATATTATTAATGATGGAATAAAGAAAAGTTACATGTGGGGATATTCCAGTCAGTTTCCTACTGTCGAGATACAGAATGGACTTTTAGGAGAAATGGGATATAGTAGTTTCGAGTCATCTGAAATGGGTAATTTAAGTTACAGCAATGCGGGAATAAGCACGGCATTTAGCAGAACAGGAAGCAAAAGCTTCAACTTTAGTAGTGCCAGTAATATTATTTCTAAAAGTGGCTTAACAAACGAAAGCACTTATAAGGTTTCCTATTGGACAAGAAGCGCCTCGCCTTATACTGTAATCGGAACAATAGGCAACCCAACGCAAGGTTCCGCGACTGACGGCTGGACATTCTATGAACATCTTGTTACGGGGCAAAGTTCCGTAAACATAACGGCTACTAGTGGTTACATTGATGATATAAGAATATATCCTAAAAATGCTCAAGTGACAACCTTTACTTATAAACCTTTAACAGGCATGACCAGCTCCACGGATGCAAGGAATAAAACTACATTTTATGAGTACGATGAGTTTCAGCGATTAAAAAATATAAGAGACCAACAGAAATTCATCATCAAAAACTATAGATATAGTTACTTGAAGGAGTCTCCTGTTATAGATATAAGTTGGACATTAACAGAGGGACAATATCCCTTTTTTGTAGACAACAACTTAACATTTAACGTGAACGGTGTGGACGTTGAGAATGAATTTAACGCTGGTACAGGAGTGTTTAAAGGGGCACATGCGGGAGATCAAGTAACAATCCGGCAAGACTTCTATTCACAAGCTTATCCATGGCCTGCTACGGGTGCCGATGCAACATTCACCGTTTTAATAAACGGGGATCCTGTTAAAAATGTTTCTTTCGACACTCAGTCCCAGCAGTATTACACTTTTACTATAGAAGAGGGCAAAACCTACCAGGTTATTAGCACAACCAAGAACAAGGCAGTACGGATTAATTACTCGGTGAGTCAATCCGCATCCCCTTATCTTGACAATAACCTTTTCATAGAAGTGAACGGAGGAGATGTTATACAAGAGTTCTGGGATAATAATACCTATTTAGATGCCAATGTGGGTGACCAGGTGCGTTTTAAAGAAGTATTTATTGACCCTTGGGAGCCTGCCACTGCCCCTAAAGCGAACCTTACGGTCAAGAAAGATGGCGTGGTAATTTATAATAATACCGTTAGCAGCGCAACTAACCAAGTGTACCCTTCCGGAACTCCGCTCACACTGGAAGCAGAAAAACAATATGAGGTAATCACCACGAGTGTTTCCCAATAGCACGAAGGTTAATCTTAAGAAAAATAATCATGAAAAATATACATTCTCTATTTAAGGTAGCATGTAGATATAAGCTGCTGCTGTTATTCATGTTTTCTACTTTGAGCAGCTCGGTGGGAAAGGCACAGATTACGCAGGATAATTATATCCAGATTCGAACACCAAACGTGCCGATACAGGATGAAGCTCTATTATCCTCTGCCTCAAAAGAAGACGTTCAAACGGATATTCAATATCTTGATGGTTTGGGTCGTCCTCTTCAAGCCTTGCAGAAACAGGCTTCTCCTAATGGCAGAGATATTATTGTTCCAATTGCCTATGATGCCTATGGCAGAGAGGTAAAAAAGTATCTGCCTTACGTTGCAACTACCTCGTTAAGTGCCGGCTCATATCGACCCGATGCCATAACTGAGCAGCAATCATTCTATATCGCCCCGGGAGGTACAACCTGGAATGCTCCATTTGTAGTTTCTAGCACAGCCAATACCGCTTTTGCCGGAACTTTATTTGAAAAATCACCGTTAAACAGAGTTCTGGAACAGGGCGCTGCCGGAAACTTCTGGCAGTTGAGCACTAGTACCGTGACCGGGAAAGGGCATACCCTTAAGTATGAATACACCACCAATAATACTGTTGCGCTCTCCGATCTTGTCAATACACGGGCGGTGACAAAGTATAGTATTCTAATTGCAACAGACGGAAAACGAACATTAGCATTAAGTACAGGAGTTCTTTACAGTGGCAACGAGCTTTTTGTAACGGTAACGAAAGACGAAAATTGGGTTGCTGCCGACGGAAGAGCCGGGACAACAGAAGAATACAAAAACAAAGAAAGCCAGGTTGTGCTAAAACGTGCATTTAATAAGAAAGATAATGCTATAGAAATGTTATCAACATACTATGTGTATGATGATTTCGGAAACTTGTGTTTTGTACTTCCTCCCGAGGCTAATCCTGATGCCGGCCTGCCCTCAACAACTACATTGAATAACTTTGCTTTCCAGTACCGCTACGATGAGCGGAACAGGCTGGTTGAAAAGAAACTGCCGGGTAATGCGCCGCAATTGATCGTATACAACAAACAGGATAAGATTGTGGGTATTCAGGATGGAAATGCCGTTTCGACTAAGCGGTGGAATTTTACTAAATACGATGCTTTAGGAAGGATAATTTATACTGGCTGGACGAACGACCTAACTCCTACACCATTAACACGCCAGCAATTGCAGGACTTAGTTTACAGTTTGCCACAATGGGAAAATCGGGTTGACACAGGTATTGCTTACGATAACTTGGCTTGGCCGGCGAACTTTGATGTGAATGATTTTTACTACGTCAATTATTATGACGATTATAACATTCCAAAATTGCCAGGTACAGCTACTCACAATTATCAATATAAAACTTTTGCAGAACGTCCCGAAGGAAAAAGCTCAGAAACACAAGGCCTTTTAACAGCAACAGTGGTGCGATCTGTTAATAATTCTTCTGAATACTGGACTGTGAACTATTATGATGATGAAGGAAGATTGGTGCAGGAACAAAAAAATACTATTGTTTCCGCAACGGGCAGTAAGGATATTATAAATAATATCTACAGCTTTACTGATCAGCTAAAGAAAAGTGTTCGCGAGCATTTGGAATCAACTTCAACAGGTATAATTCCCGTTACGATCATTATCAGTAAGGACTATGATCATAGAGGACGAACAACTACAACCAAACAAAAAATAAATTCGCAGGAGGAGATCGTACTGTCTAGCTTAACTTACAACGAACTGGGCCAACTGGTTGATAAAAAGCTTCATTTAAGGCCAGGGCAAAGTAAGTATTTACAGAGTGTTGATTACCGCTACAATATAAGGGGATGGCTTACTTCTATTAATGACCAGGCCCTCACTACTACCCCAAGCGCAAAAAATGAAGATGATGCAACCAGTGATATTGACAAATTTGGCATGGAGATCAGGTACACTAATGGTACAATCCCGCAGTACAATGGAAATATCTCCCGAATAATCTGGAAATGTGCTTCGCCACCAAATTTTACGGTGCCAATGCTTGCTTATGATTACGAATATGATAAGCTAAACCGGTTCCTATCAGCCATTTCCTACACCAACTCAAGTACTCCCGATAATCGCTACAAGGAAACGGTAAGTTACGATAAGATGGGAAATATTACTAATTTGAAACGATGGGCTTATGCAGATGGATTAGCAAAACAGATTGATGATTTGAACTACTCTTATACCGGTAACCGGGTAAGCAGCATAAGCGATGTGAGTACTTCAGATCGTAAAGATTGGGGATGGAATGATATAAATTCAACCGCTGGTGAAATAACGTATGACACCAATGGCAATTTAAAAATAAACAAGGATAAAGGAATCAGTAACATTACCTATAGCCCGATAAATACGATAAATCTCATCACGTTCAGCAGCAATACCAGCCATACATTGGGTTACGAATACGATAGGGCCGGTAGTAAGTTAAAAAAGACGTATACAAACGGTGCATCAAAAGTTGAAACTTTTTACGTGGATGGAATAGTATATGAAAGAGTTAATAATTCAACTTATCAACAGCTGTTTATACAAACAGAAGAAGGCAGGGCCAGAAGAAATGTTGACGGTATCTATACTTACGAATATGATTTGAAAGACTATTTAGGGAATGCCCGTGTGACCATACAAGCTTCTGCAACTGACCCGAATGATGGAACTGCAGAGATTTTACAGGAAACCGCTTACTATCCGTTCGGAATGGAAATTTCAGCTATGAATTATGTAAGTGGAAGCAAAAATAAATATCTTTATAATGGAAAAGAGTTACAGGAGGAGAATAACTTAGGATTGTATGATTACGGGGCGAGGTTCTATGATCCGTCCATTGGGAGGTTTGCAGCTGTTGATGCACAAGCAGAGCATTCACTGCAAATAAATGCTTCTCCATACGCGTATACTGGAAATAATCCCATAAGTAGAATAGATCCTGATGGTAATTGTTGGCCCTGCGTAATAGAATTGGCAGTCGGGGGATATGAAGCGTTAACAACAACTGAGGTCGTTGCAGCTACAGGCTTAGCGCTTGGAGCAACGGCTATCACAATGAATCACATCAATAAGTATAGAAATTCTGTTGCTCAGGATAATACAAGTGTTGTTCATAATGCTCCAAATAGTGAGCCTGTGGCTCTTCCTAAAAAACTGCCAATCCTGCAAAATTCAGCTAGTGAGGACAATGTGGGCAATAGAAGAAAGAACCGTTTGCCGGACGTTGCGGGGCCGAATACTACGCAGACTAATAAGCCGAACACTACAACAAAAGTGTATGGTCCTAATGGACAAGTACAAAAAGAGTATAATAAAGGACATGGCCCTAATGCTCCAAAAAATGAGCAAGATGATCATGTTCATGATCATAAGCCTAGTCCAAATCCCAACAATCCAAATGCAACAGAGAGGCAACCTGGTAGACCTCCAAAACCTAATGAGTTAGAAAAAGATAAGTATAAACAAAATCAGCGGAATAACAATTGAATTATGAACCAAGTTGAAAAAAATAACGCTCTGTTTGAGTTGCTAAAAACAGATATAAGTATTGTAAGCTCTCAAATTATAGGACTTAACATACATCTCCAAAACTTCACTCTTACTATTGACATTGATTTTATAATGTCTAAAGTAATTGGTGGACATTTGAAATTGACCTTTACAGATATAAAAGAATATTCTTTCTATCACAATTCAGATTACACCTTTTACAATGTTGAAGATTATAAGCTTCTAAAAAAAGGAGATTTGTTTTATATAAGCTTCGATCCAGACAACGAAAATGCATCAAGTATCTCAAAAGATGATAATGACCTGATCCTATGTGGAGACATTGCAGGCTGCCGCTACTAGCAGGGTAGGGTTTTCAACAACAAAGAGTAATGGAAATAAACTTCGACAGATTGATAAAAAGTATAAAAGAGCAAGTTCAACTATTTTTGTTGAATAGCGGTGAGTTTTATCCTTTCGACACAAGTATTGATGAAACTAATAATATTAAACCAATTGGGGTTTATTTAGAAAATGATAATCCGTCTTCCTCAGAGTTGATCAATGTACTCGAAAAATACATTCAAAAAGGGATCAAAAATGGTCAACATATTATTGCAATTATTGTGATAGACGTAACAATCCATCAAGAGGGAAGGCCGTTTGATGCTATTGAAATGCGAATATTTGAAAGGGACAAAGAACCATTAAAGCAATATCTAAAATACAAGATGCACCATAACTTTGTGGAGTTCACGGAATAGATATAGATTCTCACCTAATTGGCTTAAGTTTTGCAACGTATTGAGCTTGGTTAACTTAAGCCTTTTTAATAAGAAAGTTAGTTGGAGCTTTCACTATAAATCTTACTGCGGCCTTAAAAAAGTAATTAATAAAGCTTTCCTAAAAGTTCCAAACTTCTGTTTTTTTATATTGATTTAAATCCCAGATTTAAGCCAAAAGGGAAGTAGTATAAAATTTTATTGTTCCAGCATCCAGATTCTAAATGCTTTAATTCTTTCAAAATTGTTAGAAACTAAGAGTGTTTTAAAAAGGTTCCCTTGATGTTACCCAAGCCGTTTTTAATTTCAGTCGATTTAATATAGAGTTTGAGCAAGATAATTTAAATAGGAGAAATCACCTTCCCAAATTATAGCACTTTTTTTATTTCTTATCAATAGAAAGTATTAAAGATGGATTTTTCTTTAAACATCATGATTCTTATTTAATTCTTCTTATATTTCGATTCTCAATTACCAATTTGTTGCCTTACTTTAAAAAATATAAATGCTGTAAAAAGCTTAAAGTAGAAGCCTCTGCTTTATATATAGTTATCATTGTTTCATTAATAATAGCGATAGCTTCTTCTGCTTTGATTGCATCAGCATATTTTTATCGGTTGGAAAATCAAAAAGATTTAAGATTTAATAAGTTAGTTAGTAACCTTCATTCGGGGAGTAGTATTCTTTTGTCTGCAGGTTGTAAGGAGAAAAATGGTGAAAAAAAGTTTGACCTTTTTGGAAATCAGGATGATTCTGTTTCATTGCAAAAAGAAAACTGGGGCGTTTTTACCCTAGGTATTGCAAAAGCCTTTATTTTAACGGATACATTAAAACAGGCTTTCCTGATTGGAACGGATTCCGGGAAAGATCTTGCAGCTATCTATGTTACAGATGAGGACAGGCCAATATCGGTAAATGGAAATACACAAATTACAGGAGATGCACTCTTACCAAAAGCTGGTATTAAACAAGCATATGTGGAGGGGAAGGGGTTCAAAGGAAAGAAGTTGGTAAATGGTAAGATTCACTTTAGTAAAAGATCATTGCCTCCTTTAGATAAGGATATTCTTAATAGTCTCATAGAAAGCTTAAAGGAAAGTTCTCAAAATAATAATGATATTATTCCTGATTCCCTCAATAATTCCTTTTTTAATCCTTTGATCACGTTAAGTCTGGGCAAAAGCAAGGCAGAAATAGTAAATGCTATTTCAGGAAGAGTAATTATTAAGTCGGACACAACGATCAGAATCAGCTCAGATGCTTTACTTACTGATGTCATTGTTTTTGCACCTTCTATTGTTGTAGAAGACGGATTTAAAGGATCAGTCCAGTTATTTGCAACAGATTCTATTATTGCAGGCAAAAATGTTGAGTTCATCTATCCCTCATGCCTGGGAATATTGAAACCTAATGATAGTAAAATACAGGCCAGAATACAGCTTGGTACCCGATCAAAATTCTCAGGGATTTTATTTTCATATGAGGAGAACAGAAGCGATCTGCAAACACTAATTAGTTTGGGCAAAGAATGCAAAGTAACAGGAGAGGTATTTTCAACCGGATTTATCAAAGTGGATAAGCCGGTAACAATAAACGGAAAAGTAACGTGTAACCGCTTTATCATTCAAACCCCCTCGACCTTGTATGAAAATTATTTAATTGATATTGTTATTGACCGGACAAAAAGAAGCAATTACTATTTAACATCCGATTTATTTGCCACAACAAAAACGACTTATCAAATTCTTAAATGGCTTCGTTAATAAAGAAAATTTCAGCTTCAACATTAATAGAAGTAATTATTTCTATGGTAATAATCATGGCTGTATTTTCTGTTGCCATGGGAATTTATATTAAAATAATGAATTCCGGAGCCTCCACAACCAGCAGAAAAATGCAGATAATAATGAGAGGCATTGTAGAGACATCGATACAAAATAAAAGCTGGGGTGAGGAAGTACTGGAAAAAGATAGCGTAATTTTAAGAAAGACGCTGATTCCTTATAATCAACAATATACTGATCTCTACCTCCTTAAAGTAGTTGCAGAAACAGAGGGAGGGAAGAAGGACTCAATACAGCAGGTTATTAAAAAAGATGAAGATTAACAAGATTAAAGCATATACAATCCTTGAACTTACAATTGCCATGCTGATTTCTGCAATAGTAATAGGTATTGCTTTTTCTTCTTATACTATCTTAAATAAATTATATCACGTTTTTAATTCCAAGAATAAATCAATTACTGAATTTAGTCTAACGAATAAGATTTTAAGAAAAGACTTTTTACAGGCAAAAAGGATAATGAAAACAGAAAGTGGAATACAGACAATCGATGATAAAGGCATTGTTTCGTATCGTTTTCTAAAGGATTACATACTAAGGAATCAGTACGACATCCGAACAGATACCTTGCGTTTATTAAATGAATATGTTGTTTGCAGTTTCGAGAACAGAGAAGCAAGCATAGGAGATATTGTTGACCGGTTAAATTTTAGTACCAAAATAGATAATCAGGTAATAATGCTTGATTTTATAAAAGAATACTCCTCAGAAGACCTTATAAATTTAAAAGAAGAGGGGAAAGAGTAAACGCATATAATCTGATTTTTTAATTAAACTTCGAACGCTCAAGATATGCCTTCTATTGATATTTCACGCTATAAACTGCAAAAACCGAAGCCGGAAAACAATAAAAGCTTTTCCCTGATTGACCTGTTGAACAAAGACATTTCATTTGGCAAAAAGCAGCTTTCTGATAAAAAGAAGGAAGCGTTTTACCTGGAACTAAGCACGCTAATTTCATCAGGGATTGATTTTAGAACGGCATTGGACCTGATATTGGTTGATCAGGGAAAAGCAAAAGATAAAAAACTGTTCGAATCTGTAAAAGAAAGAGTACTTGCCGGAAGTTCGCTGTCTGAATCACTCAGGATAACAGAAAAGTTCAGTGGATACGAGTTCCATACATTAAGAATCGGTGAGGAAACAGGCAGAATAGGAGAGGTATTAACAGACCTGGCAAAATTTTACAAAAGTAAAATACAGCAAAGAAGAAAGATAATAAGTGCAATAACTTACCCGGTAATTGTATTACTCACTTCTTTAGGGGCGGTATTTTTTATGATAAAATTCGTCGTGCCCATGTTTGCAGATATTTTTCTACGGTTTGGAGGAAAACTTCCCTGGATAACTTCTTTTATCCTTTCGGTTTCTGCCACAGTTGATAAGTATTTTATCTTTTTTCTGCTAACCGTGATTGCAGTAGGTTTAAGCTATTTTTTTACAAGAAGTAAGGAACCAGTCCGAAAGATAATTTCGCACGTTGTTCTAAAAATACCTGTATTGGGAGAAATAACTGCTAAAATTTATCTGGCACGCTTTGCCAATACCATGCGTTTACTAATAAGCACAAATACACCCCTGTTAAAATCAATTGGCCTGGTTCGTCAAATGATTGAATTTTATCCCGTTGAAGTTTCCCTATTAAAAGTGGAACAGGATATTTTAACTGGAAAATCGCTGTATGAAAGCTTGTCACAGTTCGGCTTTTACCCTTCAAAATTAATTCAGCTAATTAAAGTTGGAGAGGAAGTGAACAGGCTGGATTACTTTTTCGAAAAAATAGCATTACAATATACGGAGGAAGTAGAATATCGTACAAACACAATAAGTAGTCTTCTGGAACCACTGATCATTATTTTTTTAGGTGTAATTGTCGGAGTTATACTGATTGCCATGTACCTCCCTATGTTCCAGATGAGTAATAGTTTTTAAATCTTTAATAATACATATATAGAAAAAATTTTTACCGCTAACCAATAAACTCTCATTTACTATGTCATTGCAATTCTTCATTCGCCTGGAGACCGTGGATTTTCTTATCCGAACAAAAAGTACCGGAAGTCCTTCCGAACTTGCCTCTCATTTAAATATTTCACAACGTGCTATGTATGATTTTTTGGACGTCATGCGAGCCCTTGGTGCAGATATAAAATATTGTAAGACCAGTAAGAGTTATCTATACACCAACGATGGATCTTTCTCGGTCCGGTTCCAAAAGGTGGTAGAAGACAAAGGAACTGAACCAGAAGAATCACCGGATGAAATCAAAAGAATTATTGCAAGATTAATTGAAGCAGATATTCCTATGTATTCAGATGTTATGATGTTATTAGCATAGCTGGTCTTAAGCCGTTTCCTGCTTCCGAATTTGGCGATTGAATCCACGTGAAGAAATCTCTCTTTTTATAAATGTATATTAATGAAACGAGAAGAATTAGGTCTCTTAATCGGGTAATTGTAGATCAAGCATGTATCTGTTCAATTCTATAAAGTATAAATCAACTAGCAATTTATAGGAGTTAATGCACGGATATTAGTAATGCTAACGTAAGAGTAGAGTTAAACTATTTTTATCAAAGATTTTAAATTTAACTTGCGTATTCGAATAATACGTAGCCCTTCACTAGCGAATCTTATTTTCAATTTTGTTCTAATAAGAAATCTTTTCAGCTTTTTCCTTCCTGTTAAAATCTTTTCATTTTTTTCTCCACTGCAGTATGACTGCAGTCTGCTTTCCCATATTTGTAAGGTTAAAAATTAAAAATGAAGCGCTCCAGTATTTTTTTTAAAATTTGTATTACACTTATCTTATTCTCTTTAAATTCCTACAGTCAATCTACAGGTTCTTACACTGAGCTAAACAAGAAAATTATTCCTCAACCGCCTAATGTAGCTTCTCTGTTGAAATTTAATGAAGTACCTGTCAATTCTTTTAATGGCACTGCAGATATCAGTATCCCATTATTTGATATAAAAGAGAATAGTATAAGTCTTCCTATCAATTTAAGTTATCACACGGGTGGGATTAGAGTAAATGAGGAGGCCTCTTGGGTAGGTTTAGGGTGGAATTTAGGCATCGGAGGAGTAATACAGGAAATTATTGTAGGCGAACCAGATAATGAGACTAATGGGTTCTATATGGATGATTATGATTCAGCACCAAAGCCTTATTCTTCATACCACTATAATTTTGGCAGTTCTACTAATATTGTTGAAGCAGGTTTATGTTATAATAATTCGAACGGTCAAGTAACTTCTTATCCGTATGAAAAGGTAAATAAAAGTAATTTTGAATATGACTTATTCTCATTTAATTTTGGTCACTATTCAGGTAAGTGTATATTTCCTGATTTGAAAAATGGTGTCTGTTTAGATAAACAGAATATCATCTTGAGAAAAAACAACTCTACGACTACTTCTATCGAAGCTATTGCTCCAGATGGGACTCAATTTATTTTTGATATAATTGGATATACTTCTACTCCCAGAACTTGCGAAGAACCAACAAAACAACCTGTCATTTCACGCACATGGTATTTGAGTAAAATCATCTATCCGGATAAAAAAGAAGTCAGTTTCAGCTATACTAAAACTACCTCAAGAACTTTACCCACCTTAAATGAAAGTTGGTCGAAAATCGACTTTGGAGAGAGTTACAAAGGGCTTAATATTTCCACAATAAACAGATCACAGAATTTTAGCACCGTTGAAAACTATTGGTTAGATGAAGTTAAGTTTCCAACAGGTAGTCTTAAATTTTTGGTAAGTGGAAGGTTGGACATGGAGAATACCAAGAAGTTGGATGCTATTAAACTTTATAATAACATTGATCCAAATGTACCAGTTAAACAAATTAATTTCCAATACGATTATTTTAATTCTGCCCCTGTTTCCCAAGAGAATGATTGGACTACTAGTAGTTCCATTTTTACCAGTAGTTTATGTGCGGGTCAAACTCCGTATAATCCCTCGGATGATAATAAAAAAAAGAGATTAAAGCTACTGAAGGTTGAAACATCGGATGGATTTCAAATAACTAATCTTCCAGCTTATAAATTTGTTTACAATTCGACTCTTCTTCCTCCTAAAACTTCCCTTTCTCAAGACTTATGGGGATTTTATAATGGGGCGAACGCAAATACTAATTCATTGCCAGATTATAATAAGTTAGGTTATTGGGATAGCAATATACCTTATTCTGCATTAAATGCTGGTACCCCAAGTGGTTTAGCAAGGCGTAGCTCTAATAAAGTTTATATGGAGGCTTCATCCCTAAAAGGAATTCTCTATCCAACTGGCGCCTATACTGCCTTCAGATATGAATCTAATCAAATAAAAAGTAGTAATTTGAGTTTTACAAATGTTACTGATAAAACTGTAAGAGTAATAGATTATGGGGTAGGAGTAGATCAGAAGATATTTGATATTCCGGATATCAATTACCAAGTAGCAGGAAATCCTTCGAAAATACATATTACTTTATTCTGCTGCGGATACCGTGTGGCCAACTGTGCAAATAGTACATGTACAACTTATAACATTAACGCTCCTAATAAAGGTCTTTATGCTACTCTTGAATATTTTGATACCACTTTGAATCAATGGACGCTTACTCCTGATCATACTTATGATCTATCAAAAGCAATTGTTCAGGAAGGATATGGGGATCTTGATATCCAAGAAATTTTGAAACCGGGGAAATATCGGCTTACAGCTAATTATCCGGACGATTCTCCACTTACAACTGACTATAGTAAAACCATAGCTTCAATTGCAGTGACTTATAAAGATTTCCAATTGACTGACACGGAGCCAATAACTGATGTGGGAGGTCTTCGGATAAAATCAATAGTAACATATAATACTGATGGAAACATTAGTTCCAACCGAAAATACGAGTATAAAGGAGGTAAGCTAATGGTGAACCCTTTGTTTTATAGGGTTTACACTCCCACTAATGCCTCAACATTCGTAAGTGCAGATTGTCCCGCCAATCATCAGTATGAAAATATATTTAATGATATTATCGCATGCTCAACCTCTCAGATAGAAGGTTATATTCCTGCAGCTTACATAAATTACTCCGTTTTGAGCTTATATTCAAACCCAGTCGTTAATTATAGTTATTCTGCAAATGGAGCTTTAGTAGGTTATGATACAGTTTCTATTAGTTATGATGATGATTCTAGTAACGGCAAATCTGAACTAATCTATAACTGCTTCTCCGATAATTCCAATACTTATTCGGCTTTATTAATGCCAGGTGTTCCCAGTTCTCCTGTTTTCCTGAATGGAATGTTGAAAAAGCAAATCGAATATAAAAAGCAGGGTGAGATTTATATCCCGGTTCATTATGTGGAGAATGATTATAATCTTTCTGAAGGAAGTCAGTTCTGGTGTTTCAAGTCTGAATACCATCCTCCTTATTCATATGGTAGTATTTCTGCATCAAGTCCAACAGCTCCTTGTTTGATATATGCCAGTGGAGTCTTCAATCCAAGCCAGTTACTCCTATATTTTTACCCTATTAAAATTGCCAAAGTTAATTTAATTAAAAAAATTGAGGGCTTATATGATGTCGACAACATTATTATTAATACAACTGCGTACAATTACAATAAGTATCAGCAACTTGCACTTGTCCAATCTATCAATAGTAGTGGAGAAATTATAAATGAGCAAACTTATTATCCTTCTGATTACTCAGCTTTAGGGGATTTTACTGACGGTATGAGAAGTAAAAACATGCTGGATTATCCCATTGAAACTATTAAAAAAGTAAACGGGAATACTGTAAGCGCAATTTATAATGAGTATGGTTTTCATGATGGTCTTATCAGTTTAGCCAATATTTATACTATTACTCCCATTGCTCCCTTAGTTAATTTCTCTAGTTCTGTGCCATCCAATTCTAGAGATATTCAATACAATGTAAATCCTGCTATCTCATATAAATACGATATAAGTGGAAATGTTGTAGAGGCCCAGGCAGATGGCGACAGCAAAAAAGGTTATTTGTGGGACTATAATTATTGCTACTTAATCGCCGAAGCATCAAATGTTGCGAACAATGATTACGCGTATACAAGTTTCGACTCGGATGGCATGGGTAAATGGAACCTCCCGTCGACAATTAGAGATATAAGCCAAGGTTATAGTGGTAGTAAATCTTATAATTTAAGTAACGGAGCGATCTCGAAAACAGGACTTAATACATCAAAGAGTTACATTGTTTCTTATTGGACTAAAAGTAGTACATCAGCAACTGTTAATAATATGCAAGGAACTTTGTTAAGGAATTCTAATGAATGGAATTACTTTGAGCATACAGTTCCTTCTGGAACATCTAGCATTGATGTCAGTGGTTTAATTGTAATTGATGATATCAGATTAATTCCTTCGGATGCCGAAATGACCACTTATAATTATAAACCATTAGTTGGATTAACATCACGGACAGATCAAAAAAGTCTTACCTCTTTTTATCAATATGATTCTTTTAATCGTTTAAAGCAGGTCAGAGACCAAGATGGCAATATTGTAAAGAGTTTTGATTACAACTATAGTAAAAATTGGGATGGGTCTAATACAAAAACTTTTTCTAATATCACTTTAACAAAAAATTTCACCAAAAATAACTGCGCTAGTGGTGCTGGTATCGGCACCATTGTTCCTTATACTATTGAAGCAGGAACCTACACTTCTATAATTCATTTTGGCGAAGCCAATGAACAAGGATTTGCTGAAATTGAAGCTAAGGGACAGGAATATGCCAACACCAAGGGACTATGTGTTACGCCTGAATGTACCAAGCCTGTAGTTCAGTCTGTTACTAACGGGCCCAGCTTAGACATAACAGTTAGTTGTTATGGAGCTTCTCAGTATGCTAGCAGCCAAATATTATTTATTTCAGATCCTGTTACCGGGGAGATATATAAAAATGTTACGGTGCCTGTGAATGTAAATGCGATATCCACTACTGTTCCCAATAAAGGGAGAACCTATCGATTTAAGTTGATGACTACCGGAACTTATTGTAATGCTATTTCTTCTGATTTGAAAGACATATACATACCATAGTAATCTTATTGTAATTCCCTGTTTGTAGAAATTTCAATTTATTAATAAATATGAAAACTAAAAATTCTATGTTCTTTAACATCAGTTTGAAGACATTCTTTTATATTTTTTTAGCCCTTCTAATAAGTAAACAAAACTATGCTCAATGTATAAATCAGTATTCGATAACTGGCGGAGGAAACGTTTGTAGTCCATCTACTAGCTTGTATCTGAGTGGATCACAAGTTGGCGTTACGTACCGAGTTCGAGTAGGATCTACTTATGTGGGCAACACTGTTCAAGGAACCGGAAGTTCACTTTTATTAATGAACGTTACCTCAAGCGGAACCTATATTGTTGATGGCACGGGAAGCTGCGGTACAGCCACAGTGGGGGGGAGTAGTGTAACTTTCTACGGGAGCCCAACCGGGTATATAACTGGTCCTTCTACTCTCTCTAATGGTCCTAGCGCTACTCTTGTAGCTAATATTACTAATTATTTTACAAGCACCAATGGCCAGCCATATTATTATCAGTGGTTTAAGGAAGGAACTCCTGCACCTGTAGCTAGCGGTAATGCCGCTAGTTCTTATACTGCAACATCTCCCGGAAACTATTCTGTCGTCGTAAATAAATGTGGTAATGCTACCTTTAACTTTACATTAGGACCAAATAAAGTACCAATAGTTAATGCGGGCTCAAACAAAATTGTTCATTTGCCCGCAACAAGTGTTACTTTAAGCGGATCAGCTACTGATGATGGAACCATAAAGTCTTATAGCTGGAGTCGTGTTTCAGGAGGTACAGTAACGATAGGTACTCCTGCCAGCAGTTCTACAACGATCAGCGGATTGGGAGCAGGAACTTATGTGTTCCGTTTGACAGCTACTGATAACTTGAATGCAAGTTCAAGTGATGATGTGACGGTAATTGTAAATCGTCTTCCTGTTGCCGATGCTGGACCAGACTTAACTGTTCGAACCAGTAGCGTCACAATCAATGGTTCGGCAACAGATGCAGACGGAACAGTGGTGTCTGCAGTCTGGTCGAAGATTTCTGGGCCGGCAGTATCAATGCCGGGAAGTGGTAATGCGGTAATGACTATTAATCCAATTCCTGTTGGTAATTACGTATTTCGATTAACGGTGACAGATAACAATGGAGGGCAATCCGTAGACGACGTAAGTGTGAAGGTAAATCAGTTGCCGATAGCCAAAGCAGGAGCTGATCAAGTAGTGCAATATCCGGGAGGGGCAACAACGTTAAGTGGTTCAGGAACGGATAATGATGGAACAATACAAACGTATACCTGGACAAAAGTTTCAGGTGGGGCAGTTACGATAATAAATAATACACCTACGGTGGTTACTTTGAGTGGTATGGTTCCTGGAGCGTATGTGTTTCGATTAACAGTGACAGACAACATGGGAGAAACTGCCTCCGATGATGTTCTTATTACTGTAAACAATCAACCTACCGCCAAGGCGGGAGTAGATCAAGTAGTGCAGTTACCGACAAATAGTGTGACATTGAGTGGGAGCGGCTCGGATACAGACGGAACAGTGGCGAGTTATGCTTGGACTAAATTGTCGGGAGGAGCTGCAACAATAACAAGCAGTAGTTCAGCAATAACAACAGTGACTGGATTAATTGCGGGTACTTATGAATTTCAACTTCAGGTAAAAGATAATAATGGGGGAAGTGGAACCGACAGGGTGATAGTAATTGCCAATACGCCGCCTGTAACAAATGCGGGCTCAAACAAAATTGTTCATTTGCCCGCAACAAGTGTTACTTTAAGCGGATCAGCTACTGATGATGGAACCATAAAGTCTTATAGCTGGAGTCGTGTTTCAGGAGGTACAGTAACGATAGGTACTCCTGCCAGCAGTTCTACAACGATCAGCGGATTGGGAGCAGGAACTTATGTGTTCCGTTTGACAGCTACTGATAACTTGAATGCAAGTTCAAGTGATGATGTGACGGTAATTGTAAATCGTCTTCCTGTTGCCGATGCTGGACCAGACTTAACTGTTCGAACCAGTAGCGTCACAATCAATGGTTCGGCAACAGATGCAGACGGAACAGTGGTGTCTGCAGTCTGGTCGAAGATTTCTGGGCCGGCAGTATCAATGCCGGGAAGTGGTAATGCGGTAATGACTATTAATCCAATTCCTGTTGGTAATTACGTATTTCGATTAACGGTGACAGATAACAATGGAGGGCAATCCGTAGACGACGTAAGTGTGAAGGTAAATCAGTTGCCGATAGCCAAAGCAGGAGCTGATCAAGTAGTGCAATATCCGGGAGGGGCAACAACGTTAAGTGGTTCAGGAACGGATAATGATGGAACAATACAAACGTATACCTGGACAAAAGTTTCAGGTGGGGCAGTTACGATAATAAATAATACACCTACGGTGGTTACTTTGAGTGGTATGGTTCCTGGAGCGTATGTGTTTCGATTAACAGTGACAGACAACATGGGAGAAACTGCCTCCGATGATGTTCTTATTACTGTAAACAATCAACCTACCGCCAAGGCGGGAGTAGATCAAGTAGTGCAGTTACCGACAAATAGTGTGACATTGAGTGGGAGCGGCTCGGATACAGACGGAACAGTGGCGAGTTATGCTTGGACTAAATTGTCGGGAGGAGCTGCAACAATAACAAGCAGTAGTTCAGCAATAACAACAGTGACTGGATTAATTGCGGGTACTTATGAATTTCAACTTCAGGTAAAAGATAATAATGGGGGAAGTGGAACCGACAGGGTTTTTATTAACGTTTACAATCCCATAAATCCCGGGAGCATTAGTCCCACATCAATCAGTGTTAACTACAACACTAGTCCAGGGCAAATATCAGGAACGGTGGGTACAGGTGGCGATGAGAGCTTTTCTTATCAGTGGGAAACTTCTTCGGATAACTCTAACTGGACTCAAATTATTGGTCAGACGGGCTTAAATTATATTCCTGCAAAATTGACCAATTCGGTTTTTTACCGCCGGAAAGTTAGTACTGGTTTTAGTTCAGCTTATACTAATACATCTTTTGTCAACGTTTATCCTCAATTTCTTTCAGGTTCCGTTTCCCCAACAGCTGTTACAGTTATCTATAATGAGAGTGCGGGCCCTTTTACCGCCACCATTCCAACTGGTGGTAAAACAGACGATTATATTTATCAATGGCAAAGTTCAATAGATAATCTTAACTGGAAAGACATTCAAGGGAAAACTTCTCTTCAAATGGTCTCAGATCCAATAATTACAAAAACTTATTTTCGTCTCGCTCAAATTAGTAATGGGATAACAGCTTATAGTAACGTGGTGGAAGCTAGTATCGATGTGTGTTCAAGCATTTCCGCGAATCTAACCGATTTTGAAAATTATGTTATTACGTATACTCCTACTGAAGCTGGTATTTCTGATCTGAACGGTGCCGAAGCTTGTAAGACCATAAAAGAAGTTCAATATTTGGATGGTTTGGGAAGAATTGTCGAAAATATTAACATCGCAGCAAGTCCTTCTTTTCGAGATATTGTTCAAATCTATGAGTATGATATTTTTGGTAGGGAATCCAAAAAGTATCTACCCTATGTAGATGATGAAGTGTTGAACGGAAACTTCAAACAAAATGCCTCCTTAGCACAAGCAAGATTTTATAATCCTGTTTCTCCTGTTCCAAATGTGAGCGCCAAGGTATCTTTAAGTGATTTTCCCTATTCAGAAACAAATTATGATAATTCACCTCTTAATCGTTCGGTTGAGCAAGGTTTTCCAGGCGAATACGGGCAGCTTTCTACAAGTACTACAAACAGGAAAGGATATTCTGTAAAATATGAATATATCAGTAACAATAATATCTCATTTGGCCAGTCGGGAGAGAATTTGAACAATAGTAGAAAAGTTTTTCAATACAAGGTAAATATTACGGCGGATGGAACTCGAAGTTTGACCTATGGTACTGTTACTACTTATGCAGACGGAACCCTTTACGTTTCAATCACTAAAGATGAGAATTGGATAGTAAGTGATGGCAGAGCCGGTACAGCAGAAGAGTACAAAGATAAAAGTGGGAAAGTTATCTTGAAACGTACTTTTAATAAAAATGCGTCGATTATAGAAATGTTATCCACCTATTACGTGTATGACGATTTTGGAAACCTGTGTTTTGTGCTTCCTCCCGGAGTTAATCCCGATTCAGGAACGTTACCCTCAACCACTGCCTTAGCTAATTTTTGCTACCAGTACCGGTATGATGAACGGAAAAGAATGATAGAACGGAAAATACCCGGTAAACAGGTAGAATACTTTGCTTACAATAAACTGGATCAATTAGTTGCCTCACAGGATGCCCGCTTGAGAGGGTCGAAATATTGGGCTTATACAAAATATGATGCGCAAGGAAGGGTTATTGCCACTGGTTGGTGGGGAGATGGTGCAGTTTATAGCCAGGCCGCACTGCAGGCTAAAATAGATGCCGTTCCTGTTCTGTGGGAAACTAGGGCAGCACAAGGACTTGGATATGATAATACAGCCTGGCCTGAAGGTTCTATTGATTTTTATTCTGTGAACTACTATGATGATTATGATGTTTATAATCTTCCGGCAGAAACTTATGATTATGTTAGTTATGGAACTAATGTAAAGAGTAATGCAACGAAAGGATTATTAACGGCAACATTGACCCGTTCAGTTCAAAATAGTACCAATAAATGGATTGTAAACTATTATGACGAAAAGGGAAGAGTGATACAGGTGAAGAAGAATAACCATTTAAGCGGAACTGACAGGGTGGATAATGTTTATAATTTCACAGATCAACTAGTACAAAGCCAACGTACTCATACTAAAGCAGGTGCTATCACCACTATCCTTACTTCTTATACCTATGACCATATCGGTCGGAAGATTGACACAAAAGTGAAGATCAGCACAAATCCGGAGGTTACTATTTCTCATAACGAGTATAACGAACTCGGACAATTGGTGGATAAGAAACTGCATCAGAAAAGCGGACAAAGTAAATACCTTCAGAGTGTTGATTACCGGTATACTATTCGAGGCTGGCTAAGTTCTATAAATGACCCTGCTTTAGCTGTAAATTCGCTTAATGACGATGATGCAACTACAGATGATGATAAATTTGGAATGTCTCTAAGTTACGAGAATTCAACTATTCCTTCCTACAATGGAAACATTGGCAAAATAAACTGGAAAACGAATAAACAGGTTCAGCTTAGTTTTGATTTCCGATATGATAAGCTTAATAGGTTACTTCAAGCAGAATCTTCTACTGTAGCAGGAACGAAAGACCGAAATTATTCAGAGTATTTAGATTACGATAGGATGGGTAATATTGTCACTTTAGGAAGATATGCTAATATTAGCGGAGTAAGGAATCAGATCGATAGCCTAATGTATTCCTACAGCGGAAACCAGCTGACCAGAGTAGATGATATCAGCTCGAACACGAATAGAACCTTGGGCTTTAATGACAACGGAAGTATGCTAGCTAACGAGATAGTTTATGACAGTAATGGGAACCTCGACAAGGATATGAATAAAGGAATTTCCGATATTCATTATTCTGTGCTTAACACGATTGATGCCATTACATTTAGTAACGGAGATAAGATTGAGTACGAGTATGACCGGCTCGGAGCAAAACTAAAGAAAAAAGTAACTATTGGAGGAGTAGTAACATCAATTACAGATTATATTGATGGCATCCAGTACGACACACCTCAGGGAGGAACAGCTGCATTAAGTTTTATCCAGACTGAAGAGGGAAGAGCGAGGTGGAATGGTACGGCTTATATATATGAATATGATTTAAAAGATCATTTGGGAAATACCCGCGTTACTATACAACCGACAGCAGATGATGCAACAGAAAGTACGGCAACAGTAGTTCAGGAAAATGGTTATTATCCTTTCGGAGCCGATATGCCTAATTTAAACTATACACTGGGTGTTAAGAATAGGTATCTTTATAACGGGAAGGAATTGCAGGAAGAGAAAGGGCTAAATTGGTATGATTACGGGGCTAGATTTTATGACCCGGTGATAGGTCGTTTTACTACTGTTGATCCTCTCGCAGAGATGTATCAGCATTGGTCACCGTATAACTATACAACCAATAATCCATTTTGTAACATAGATCCAGATGGAAGATCTCCCCAATCACTTACTTCAAGGTATATCGATCCCAATGGTAACACAATTCTCAATACCAATGATGGTAGAGATGACGTATTTATGGTTCCATGGAATAGGATTAATGAATTTAAAGAGAATGCGGAAGTATCGGGACAGGAATATACCGATCGAATTGGTTGGAATAACGTATGGAGATCCCAATTTAAAAAA
This sequence comes from Rubrilithobacter danxiaensis, assembly GCF_047272945.1. Taxonomy (NCBI): domain Bacteria; kingdom Pseudomonadati; phylum Bacteroidota; class Sphingobacteriia; order Sphingobacteriales; family Sphingobacteriaceae; genus Rubrilithobacter; species Rubrilithobacter danxiaensis. The sequence continues at coordinate 5,936 of NZ_JBKOPS010000003.1, read as the reverse complement.
GTGGCAACTGAAGCACAACTAAATGAGATAGGATATAACGGTTTGCACAGTGAGGAGGCAAAGGATATAAGCGTCAAAATGTTTGTTACTAAGGATTACGGTCTTCTTGATGATTTAAGTTATGCAGAGCTTAAAGCGCAATGGAATGATCCAGTCTTAGTTGTGGGATCTTTATTAGCTTTTGCGCATGCAGGAGTAGGAGTGGCGGAGGATATAGCTACTCCCAAATACGCTTCAAGGGTAAGAGCGAGAGGAGTGGAAGATCCAAAGAGTCATAATTTTCCCTATAGTTTTGATAAGGCAATTTTATCAACGAAACCTAGGGTTACAAGTAGTGGATATAAAATCTACACATTGGAGGGAATAATGAATGATAAACAAGGTGTTTTTGAAATTGGAGTCAATAAAAATGGTGTTATAGATCATCGTTTTTTTAGGCCAAGTAAATAGATTAAGTAGTAAAGTAATGAAATATTTAGTTATTGATGCACAGTTGCACGGCACAGGAATACGAGACCACTATGAGGGGGGGTATATCGATCCTCATACGCTAGCCTTAACTGATGATATTATAAATAGAATTAATGAATGGCTAATTAAATATGAGGAAGAACACTACAATTCATTTGAAGATGAAGCCACGATAAATATTCTTGATAATGAGGGTCTAGAAATTGCAACCAAAATTAAAAAACAACTTCATGATGCAAAAATTTATTATTATTCAGCTGCAAGAATGACAAAGGTAGATGTTTGAAACACAAAGGCCTAACTCACGCTAAGCTTTTGTTATTTATAGCGCAGTAGCATCTGCGAAGGAAGTGCTTAAACTTTTTTTGTTGAGCATGCTAATAATCTTAAAAACTACTGTGCGGTCATCCTTATCTTCCAATTTGGCTTAAGTTTGCGCAAAGTTTAGAGTTTGGGCCAACATAGGCTTTTATACTTCTGTAAAAAACTGGAATACAATCAATTGGTCAGCGAAGCACTGGCGCAATAAATGGAAACATCAGTTCTTTGAGCTGACAAACCCATTTACTTACACACTGGGCCAAGAGTCCAAAGATTAGGCCTCGAATATTATTCGCTTAACCCCTTCATTCTACAATGCGGTCTCGACACGTATCTTGATCTAACGCTCCTACCTTGACTAAAGCTATAGAATAAAGGACCTAGCAAATTTGGCAAGACTTTATTATACTACAATTTCAATTCTATTTTACTTTGACGGTACCTTTATTACCCGCCAGGGAAAAAAGTTCCCGTATTACTAAAAATAATTTCTACACTGCAGTTTAACTGCAGTGTAATATTTTATGTTTACGCAATAAAATTAACCTCAATTATTTCATATGAAAAAAATAGCTCTTCTTTCTGCTGCTTTATTCAGCCTGACTACTGCTTTTGCACAAACCGACGATATCGTTCATAAAACTGGGAATGAAACTATAGACGGTAATAAAACCTTTACCGGTACTACCAGTTTAAGCAACACGACCTTTGGCGCCGGTATCTGGACTCCTTACTTGAATGATGTTTCTGTCACCGGAAACTATAAAGTTGTGACCAGGAATAAAACAACCGGTAAACTGGAAACAATTGAGCCTATTGCTCTGGCAGGTGGGGGCTCTTTGGATGAAAGCGGATTAGTCCACAAAGAATTAGAAGAGACCATTACAGGTTCAAAAACCTTTAATGGGAATACTACTTTTAATACTACTCATTTTACCGGGCCTACTTATTTTACTACCATTTACGCACCCTACCTGAATGATAATTCTACGGCCGGTAATTACAGGATAATTACCAAAAATCAAACTACCGGCAAATTAGAATCTATTGATCCGACTGTACTTGGAGGGGGAGGCGGAGTTTCAAGTGGGGCTTCTAAAACGGCTGATGAAACGATTTCAGGTAGCTGGAATTTTACGAATAATATAGGGATTGGTATTGCAAACCCCACAGATAAATTAGCTGTAAATGGTCGGATACGTGCTAAAGAAATTAAAGTAGAGACTGCAAATTTCCCGGATTATGTATTCCGAAACGACTACCCCTTGCTCTCTTTGTCAGATCTTGAAAAGTTTATAAAAGCGAATAACCACCTGCCCGAAGTCCCGTCAGCAGCCGAAGCAGAAAGAAACGGAGTTGATCTGGGAGAAATGAATAAAATCTTGTTGAAGAAGGTTGAAGAACTGACACTGCACTTGATAGAGCAGAATAAAGAAATTTCTCACCTGAAAAAAGATATCGAAGCATTAAGAAAAGTTAATTAAAGGTGTACCGAATCGGTTTTCTGAATCCTATTTATTAAAACGACTGGAAACATATTCCGTACATATAATTTTTTCACACCTACGGTGACTACAACAGTAGTTTTAATGTAGCACTAAAATAATTAAAATGATTAAGAAGTTTTTTTCCATTTTACTTTGCCTTTTTTCTTTTTTAAAAGCCTTAAGTCAAATTACCGGTACACTGCAACCTGTAGTTCCTCCATCTCCAAATGCAGCTGCACTTGGAAAATATGCTGATATCCCTGTTAGTTACCACACGGGTGTTCCTAATATTTCAATTCCCATATATGAATTAAAAGAAGGAAGTTTAACTCTACCCATTAGTTTAAGTTATCATGCCACCGGAATAAAAGTAGCAGAAACTGCTTCGTGGGTAGGTTTGGGGTGGGCCTTAAATGCCGGAGGAATAATTACGAGAACAATTATGAATGTTCCGGATGAAGGAAAGCCCAATGGCTGGTATTATCCTCATCCTGGGCAGGGGTATTATCAGACGGGGCACACTCTTGTACCTGATGTCTGCATCTGTTCTGATCAAGTAGCTCAATTAGAAGAATTCAAGCGGACAGCAAAGAAGATTGTTGATAATGAACCAGATATATTTTTCTTCAATTTTAACGGTTATAGCGGCAAGTTCATGTTTAAAGTAACTAAGAATACTCTAGGACAACTTGAGAGGACTCCGATAATGATCCCGGCTTCTGATATAAAAGTACAAGTTAATAACAGTGCTTTTAGTTCATTGACTTTAACAACCCCAGATGGTGTAAAATATTTTTTTGGAGAAAATGGGGCTAAAGAAAGTTCTGCAACGTATTTTAATTACTATCCGGACAATGACTATGATCATACAATATCGAACTGGTACTTAACAAGAATAGTATCGCCTGAAGGAAGAGTAATTAACTTAGAATATGGTGCAAGTGAGGAATATACATTCCCTGATCTAGCCCCTGAAAGATTAATTGGTGTTCCTCCCACTGATCCATGTAAGTCATCCTCAGGAAAAGACGTCAGTATTACAGCAGTAAAAGGGAAAAGACTAACTAAAATAACAGCTTCTAATGTTGAAATTGAATTCTCAGCAGAAACAGCCCGGGCAGATCTTGCGGCAAACAATAAACTAGATTTTCCTGCTGACCAAGTAAATTCAACCACATACGGTTCATTGTTACCCTTTGTTCCGAAACGATTAGACCGGATAATTATTCGAAACACTTTTTCAGGGAACCTTATCAAAGAGTTTGCATTTGCCTACAATTATTTTAGCAGCAGCACTGAGTCTGGGACTACGATCCGAAATGGAGGTAGTTTTCAAACGGATATTAAAAGATTAAAGCTTCTAAGTTTAACTGAAAAATCTTCAGGGGGAGCCTCTTTACCACCCTATGTATTTGAATATGATGAAACTAGTTTGCCCAGAAGAATTTCAACCTACCAGGATACTTGGGGATATTTCAACGCGAAAGGAAAGCCAACTTTAATTAATGCTTTTATTTTGTGTGGAACAACTTCCGACTCATTTGAACCTAATCCCTACACCATCCAGGCCGGACTTTTAAAAACGATTACTTATCCTGTGGGTGCCAGAACAGAATTTACATATGGTCTTCATAATCCTAAAGCAGCAGGTCTAAGAATAGAAAAAATAACTACAAATGACGGTTTGGGAAATATAAAAACTAAGGAATATCTGTATGAAAATGGGGTGGTATTCTCTAATCCGGTGTATGTCATGGATATCTATTGGAATCAGAGTATGCAGGTAGCCGGGCATCCAGTCTCGTTCTTTCCTAAACCTGATGCTTTTTTTGGCGATCCAGCGCCAAAATTTGAAATTTTTTCTTCATCCAGTGTCATCCCTATGCAAACTACTCAAGGTAATTCTATCGGTTATCAAATTGTCAGGGAAAAAGAAAGCGGAAACGGAGAGACCCTGTATTTGTATGACAGGGGATTGAATAGTGATTATACAAATTTGCAATATCCTCTTATCGCTGGAAGTCCTTATTTTGATGGCTCAAGCGTTGGCTATCCTACTAGTTATTCACAGATATTTAGTTATAGATGGAGGCCGCCCCTCTATAAATTCAATCGTGGTAATTTATTAAGGAAAGCGGTTTTAGACGAGGCGGGAAATACTCTTTATGAAGAAAACTTCCAATATGAACCAGAAAGCCAGAATGTAACAGATACTACTTTTAAAGCTACCAAGGTTGAACTCTTTACAGACGCAAATCAAGATGAATTTGTCATGTTTAGCCACTATCCGATCTTTTTAGGGAAAAGCAGGCTAGTTCAAAAGGAAGAAAAAGTATTAAATAAACCCAACAATACTTATTTAATTACAACAACTGATTATACATATGGTAGTAATAATCATTTACTAGCAACCGAGATCAGGAAAAGCACGAGTACCGGAGAACAGTTAGTAGAAAGAACAAAATATTCTTTTGACTATAAGGATGAATTAGGTAATACAACTGGTAATACATCAGGTATTAGAAAATTAGTAAGTGATCATATTCTCACCCCAATTGAGAGCTATACCTATAAACAGAAAACCGATGGAACCAATAAGAGAGTTATAGCAGGCTCATTGAACCTTTACCAGGAAACCGCTTCAAACCCGAGTGAAATAAAAGCACTTAATTTAACTTCACCTATTCCTTTAAGCGGAACAAATGCGTATCAGCCTTCTGTAATAAATGGGACTGGTTTTTTTGCGGATACTCGTTATAAATCCAAAGTGAAGTTTAATGGTTATGACGATAAAGGGAACCTTTTAAGTCAGCAGAAAGATAATAATCCGTCCAAATCATATTTATGGGGATATAATAAAACATTTCCTATAGTTGAAGTTATAAATGCACGAAATGATGTTACGGTAACATCTAATCCCGGCACCCAGGCAGGGTCAATTATTTATAATTCCGGTAATGCAAGTCAAACTAAAACTGCAAGCTTTACAACAACAAGCGCAGGTACAATTAGCCTGAATATATCTTTTGGCAGCAATCCAGGTGCATCAGCCTCTGCCAGTTACGATTATAGTCTTATTGGTGATAATATTAACGAAGCCGGTACTTTATGCATCAGTGTGAATAGTACTTGTAGTAATTCCAGTATATCTTTTGTCAATATACCTTCAGGTACCTATACATTAAAGACGATCTATAATACAAATACCGCTGCTTCAACTATTAATATCAATTATTCCTATCCTGGAATAGAGACAACCAGAACGGAGTTTAAAGAGTTCTATTTTGAAAACTTTGAAGAAGATGGAGAGGCTTCATCCGCACGAGCACATACCGGCTTAAAGTGTAATTACGACAGGTCTTTCCCAGTTCTTTTTAGCCCACCGAATAACACCCGTCCTTATATTATCAGCTGGCATCAATGGGATGGTACAAAATGGGTATATAAGGAAGAAACTTATGCCGGAGGTAAAACCTTTGCCTCTGTATTATATGTAGATGATATCCGTGTTTATCCCAAAGATGCACAAATGACTACTTATACCTATGAACCTCTTGAAGGAATGACGAGCAGGACCGATGAGAAGGGGCAGACGACGTATTATGAGTATGATGATTTCCAGCGATTGGCGTACATTAAGGATCAGTACGGGAATAT